>JASGGT010000034.1:0-21297 GCA_047602655.1 Desulfovibrio sp.
GATTGCACACCAGACCCGTGAGATAAAATACAAGGAGCAGTCGGTGCTGACGCATGCCGATCATGGCGTATGCCGCAAGGTTGTGCAAAAAGGCCGTTGCAAGGCACGGTGTCAGCAAGCGCTGTGCAGTTACCGCACTTTGGTAGTTGGGGCCGTAAATCAGGGGAAGAAAGCGGTCGCTTTCCACACAGATAAGAAAAATGATGGGTAGCGACGCGGCCCATAGGGAACGGGCTGTCTGACCAGCCAGCTGACGGAACGCGCCTTTATCCTGCTGCCAGAGTTTTGCCAGCAAGGGAAAAATCACCTTGCCCAGCAATGCGCTGGAAACAAGCACTGAAAGACCCTCTACGGTTTCCCAGGCAACGCCGTAACCGCCCACATCGGCATTACCGCCATACTGTTTAAGAAATATGACGTTGATTTTATTATAAAACATGGCGCAGCCGGCCATGCAGGTAAAGATGAGGCCGTGCTTCATGTGACGGGCCAGATCTTTCATTCCATCAAGGCCAACACCTGCCAGAGGATTGCGCTGCAATGCCAGCAAGGCAAAAATGATGCACAGCACCGATTCCATGGGCTTGTACAGGGCAATCACTATGGGCGGGGCTCCGAGCACCACGCAGGCAATACCAAAACCAATGCCCAGCAGCGCGGAAGGCACACGAATGCGCATTTCCACATCCTGCCGCCCCCGCGCCTGACACAGCGCAAAAAACGAATCGCTCACGCCGTCCAGCCCGAGGCCAGCCGCAATGCACATGACCACAAGCCGCAACTCTGGCGTATAGTTCTGCCAGCCAGTGACAAACCATGTTACGCAGAGCGCCAGGACAAGCACAACCAGCTTGAGCCAGGTGACTTCTCCCAGCAGAGCCACTGGTCGCCCTTCGCGCCTGGCAAATGTTGAGAGCAGAAAGTCGTTAAGCCCCACGTCGGCTACGGTTTTCACCAGATAGCCAAACGTGAGCGCCAGCACGACCTGCCCCAGTATATCGGGGCTGCGCCGTGCAAGAAGAATGGTAAAAGCGGTCCACGCCAGGTCGCGCGTCCACTGCGCACCCAGAATGTACCCCAAACGTCGGGGGATGCTTTTCAGCTTCATGAAACGGGTTTACCTGCTCCCTTTGAATCGCACCACAGCCTTGAACCCGGGCTTGAGTTCCAGACCAGGATTGGGAACAGTAAGCTCCACCGTGTAGTATGAAGGATTAGAAACGCTCATATCACTCGAAACCCAGGAAATTTCATTCACAGTACCGTTGAACTTCTTGTTGTTCAGCGAAGGAATTTCAACTTCCACCGAGTCCCCAGCCTTGATGCCGCTGATCTCGGCCTCATAGACGGGCACCTGGATCAGCACGGGATCAAGCCGCCCCACGCGCACGGGCGTAGTGCCCGCGGCCAGCAGGGAGCCGGGGTTGAGCGTTGCGTCAAGCGACAGCACATAGCCGTCAATGGGAGAGGTAAGCGTAAGCGAGGCAGGCAGGCGCTCGCCTTCTTTGATTGTCGTGCCGAAATAACCACTCAACTCTTCGAGACGTGCAGCAAAATTCTGTTCAGACTTCTGAATGGTCACAGTCAAAAGATCAATGCGGCGCTTCAGGGAATGAACATCGTCTTCCAGTCGGCTGGAAGCCTGGGCGGACCCGAGTCCCGAGGCTGCAAGTTGACGGGCCTTGTTGCGCTGGGCGGCTGTTTCTGCAAGCTTGCGATCAAGATCAAGCACCTGCCCTCTCAGATTCTCGGTAGCAGCCCCGGTGGTCACTTCTCTTTGCAGTACGCGCTCGGCCTCTTCCTGAAGGTGGTAACGCATCAGCGGCGCACCCTTGGCAATGGCTTCGCCGGGTTTGACCAGCACCTCATCCACCACAGCGTTAAAGGGCACAGGCACAGCACGCGTGACAGTTGTAACAACCTTGCCGGTCAGAATGGTTGCACCTGCTCCTATTGAACCGTTATCCGCAGCAGCAGCTGTTCCCTGAAACGTCAAACAAGCAGCGATCATAATAGCAGCAGACAGGGCTGCGGCAAAACAACGGTGCCACATCAGCGACTGCGTTTTCTTATATACACCAGACATTACAGCAACTCCTTAGCAGGCATGCCGAGGAAGCGCTGAGCCAGAGAATTTGACAGATCCATCCACTCAAGCTGGGCCAGCTTGTAGTCAAGCTCGGCATTGATGTAGGCAATGCGCGCCTGAACCATGTCTTCCTGCTTGGAGGCCATGTCGGGCAGCTGCGCGATGCCTTCGTGGAAAGAAATCTGCGCTTCCTTGTACTGCATGCTGGCCGTATCCAGACGGGTCTTGGCAAGCTTGAGTTCAGTCTCCGCAAGGGCGACCCGCTGCTCGCTCTGGAGCCATTTGTTGGAGTAGTCCGTACGCTTGCGGGCCAGTTCGTGGAAGGCCTGGGCCTTGCCCATGCGCGCGGTCTGCACGCCGCGATATCTGCGACCCCAGTCGATCAGCGGGAAATCAAAGGTCAGATGCAAAAATGTGTCTTCAGAACCGTTCGCTGGCTGATACTGGCCAGACGGAGGACTGTTGTTCACGGCTATGGACATGGTAGGCATATATTGGGCCCAGGCGACCATGATGTTGTAATCGCCCAGAGTCACCTGACCGCGAAGCAGCAGGTCATCTTCTGTGGCAGGCCAGCGTTCTTCCCAGGTGAGCTTGTGGCCATCAAAACCGGCAAGAACGGAATCAGCGCTCTTGGTATCGACTTCAAGCCGTTGCTGCGGCTCAACGCCAGCAAGAATCTTGAGCTGCGTACGCTGCATGATTTCCCGCATCTTGGTCTGCTCCAGCTTGAGTTCAAGCTCACGCTGGTGCTGAATGGCCATGTTGAGCGAAACACCCTGGCGGCCATCAACGGCCTCGACCTTCTTCCAGTAATCCACAAGTTCCTTGCCGAGAGGCAGCAACTCTTTCTGCGCTTCCACAATCTTCTGCTGGGCCTGGAGCTGGAGATATGCCTCGCCAATCTTGCTAATAGCCTTGCCCACGGCTTTACGGTGAGTGGATATTGCCAGGTTGACCATGGCCGTCTGCACCTTATGCTCAAAATAGGTGGCCATGGGATTGGGGAAGGCGGCATAAAAGCCCACACGGAACCGGGTCTGGCCGTAATCGCTGGGAGTATCCTTGTTGTCCATATTATACCGGGTCAGGTTGTTGGACACGGTAAAGTTCATGTGCGGCTCAGGAAGGTACTTCCACACGGCGTCAGTCTGGGCAAGACGCTTGATTTCAATATTCACGGCGCTGTTGACCAGGGCAGGCGACTGCTGAATGGTCAGAAACACGCAATCTTCAAAAGAAAAAACTTTCTTGGGATCATAGAGGTTCGGCACTGCGGCTTCGAGCTTGGCCTTGTTTTCAACAGGCACGCCCGGGGCTTCTTCAAGCCAGTGCTTGGCGGGAAGTTCCGGCGACTTGAGCCCGGCCTTGTTGGAACAAGCTCCGGCAAGCAGGGCCGCCACAAGCAGCAGCGGCAGAAAAATACGTGTAGTAAGGTTTGCTTGTGCAGTGAGCATCTGGCACCCTTTGCGCCGTTGCGCTTTGCGCGACGCTGAGCAGATTGAGTGTTTATGCCGAAGGATTCACGGCAGGGGAAAGCCCGGCCTGATCACAGCGGTCAAATTCGAGATGGTGAATTGTCAAAAAAACATGGCCTTCCAGGTCAACCACCTGCGCGTCAAAACGACGCAGCCGTGCATTGGCCCAGGAGCGCTGCATCAATATGCGCATGGGGCCATCAGCACGGGAAGGTCCGATGCGGATAAAGCCCACTGCATGCAAAGCCCACTCCTGCATAGCGGCAGCAAGAGCAGCAGTATCAGAAAAATCCTTGGAGTATTCGGATGTTATGGCAAGCCATGCAGCCTGCAATACGCCCTCCACCACAAGCATATCGCCACTATAGCCAGAATCAGCTTCGGGGGCAATGCATGTGTGGGGCAAGCGCACGGCTCCCGAGAACAGGTCGTCGGGCAAGGCGCTGAAGCTCTCCACCAGACGCCATTCGGAGCCAAAGCCCCCGGCGACGTAAAAAGGTTCGGTATCCGCGCCAGGGCTTGGCGCCCGTACGCCCGCAGGGGCATCAGCCCACAGAGGGCGCACACTGCTGCGGTGGGCCGCAAGCCACACCATGCCCTCGCTTATCGGCGCATACTGGGCAGTATGCCTGCCGTTGGGCGTCAAACCGCGCACGGCAAGCTCGCTGCGGCACATGCGCGTCATTACTTTTTCCTGCATCAACCAGGGCTCCGCCTCAGCTGTCACCCGGCATTCGCGGGTAATGCCGGGCGGCAATTCCGGCGCATCAAAAAACCGCAAGTCGCAAAAGCCCGTAACTGTCAGCCAGGGCAAGGCTTGCCGCGAGCTTTCGAGCATGGCCTCCAGGCTGCGGCAAACCGGCAAACGCGGCACTTCAGCCCCAAGGCTGTTGCCCGACTGCGCACCGTGCAGCGCCAGGGTTTTGTCGGCAAAATGCGAAAAATGGCAGCCCCCCTGGAACAGGGTGGCAGTTGAGCGGTATGCGGGCTGCGGTTCAGGAAAGACCAGAGGGAACCGCAAGGGATTCTCCTTGATGATGTCCCGCGCGGACGGCTCCTCGCACCCAACAGGGCCGTCGATGGCTCCCGGCCGCACCCAGAGAACGTGTTCGGCCGTGCCGCAAAGGATTTCACGCGCCAGCATGTCGCCCCATTCGTCAAGGCTCGCCCTTTCAGGGCCGTGCAACATGCGGATTGCCCGCACGGCCACACCGTGCGCGTGGGCCGCCGCATCCATGGCTTTCTCGAGCGGGGCGTCAAAAATACAATTTTTCACTTCTGGCGGCAACACGGAACAACTGCCGACAAAACGCAAGCCGTGCTGCATGGCGGCCGCAACAGCCGCTTCCATCAATACACCAAGATGCACAGGCGCAGCATGCGGCGGCATATCATCGACAGAAGGCGCAACCATGATGCCAGCGGGAACAGGAGGCACAAAAAACAAACCATCCACGCGGCCCTGTGCCTGCGCAAAATCTGCAATGGCCTTCTGCAACTGATCGGCAGCAAGACCGGTTTCGCCGCATTTTTCCAGGTCGATATCGAGCGGCACCAGACTTGCCCCGGCCCTGGCAAGGGGCGCGCACCGTTCAAGCTGCTGCCGGGGTACCCCCAGCACACATCCCAGGGGCGCAATACCGCTCAGGAGGCGGGGCAAAATGTGGGCATCCAGCACGCAGAGGAGTAACACATCGCCATGCTGCAAATTTATCCCTGAAGTACCGGAATCAAGCGGCAGAGGCGCAAGGCGCAGATCGCCACTGCCCCCATCAGAGGGCAATGCCTTAAGGGGGGCAAACCTGCGCAGAGGCTCCGCGCAGAGCTTTGCAGTTGCACTGGCCCTTTCCGCCGTATGTACAGTCTGCCCGGCATACGCAGAACCGCCGGAAAGCACCCGGCCAAGATCCCCTATGGTTGACACCTGTAGCAGATCTTCAAAATTGACGGCAATGCCAAGGGCCTTTTCAACATCCTGCACGATATGGGGAAAACGGCTTGAGCGCAGGGCAAGATCATACCGCAGATCCATTTCTGGCCGCAGATCCTCAACCGGCCTCCCACAGGCCTGAGCCAGAATTTGCAGCACCACCGCCATATTTTCGGCATAGGATGCCGCTGCAGGCGCGGAATCCGGCGCAGCGGCAGCAGAATCAGCAAATTCAGCATTTGCTGTTTCCACGACACCGGATTGCGGTGCTTCTGACGTTGCCGAAACGCAGGCATTTGCACCATTGCCAACCACAGCAGGGCGTAAACCGCAGTGAGGCGCCGGTTTGCAGGCCAGCATGCGGGCTTCGCCGCCGCTTGCCGCCTGCCCTGCCCGTCGGGCCACAGCGTCCTGGCGCAGATACCCCAGCGAGTACAGGTGGGCGCAAGCCTGACGCATCCCCTCGACTTCTTTCCCCTTGCGCCCTGCTGTCAGGCATTTTGCCTGCGGCTCATTGTCAGCCGCAAGGCTGCACAGCGTATCCTGCGGGCCAAGTTCAAGAAAATACCGGATTCCTTCACGGTTCCACATTGTCTGCACGCATTCTGTCCACCGCACGGAATTTTCATCCAGATCGGCGATGTACTGGCAGATGGAGGGCTGATCTTCGGGGTAGAAATCTGCGGTGATACCGCTCAGCATGGGCCTCTCGGGCGCAGACATTTCAAGGGCGCTCAGGCGGCGCAAAGAAATGTCTCGCAATATGCGCATACTGGGATGGTGAAAAGCCAGGCTCACATTGAGCACGATGGCGGGAATGCGGCGCTTGCGCAGACTCTTGCGCGCTTCCTGCAAAACCCCGCGGGGGCCGCTCAGAATAAACTGGTGCGGCGTGTTGTAGTTGGAAACATAGAGCGCGGGCCACGTGGCGCAGGCTTCGTTGATGATCTCGGCATCCGCGTGCACGGCCATCATGCCTGTCTCGCGGGAGGCACCTGCTTCCAGCTCCGCCATATGCACGGCACGCGTATCCAGAATATACCACGCAACTTCTGGGGCCAATATACCTGAAAAACAGAGTGCGATCATCTCGCCAAGGCTATGGCCGCAAAAAAGCGAAGGACTCAGCCCCAGCGAGGACAACACGCTCCACTGGGCGTACTCAAGCATGAATACGTAAGGAGACTGCCAGCGGGTGAGGCTGATTTTCTCCACATCCGTTTCATCCATGAGGCCAAGGATGTCCCAGTCCGCCACGGCGGCAATGCGATCCATGGCTGCCCGGGCTGCGGGAAAATTGTCGTACAATTCGCGGCCCATTCCGGGCCAGACAGCCCCAAGGCCGCAGCACATCACCGCCAGAGGCGGCGGGCCGTCAGCCCGTTCCGGCGCGATCCACAGGCCGCGCGCTTCCAGCCGGGCAAGAGCTTCGGCATCGGGATTTGCTGGCAGAGCCAGTAATTCCTGTCGCCATGCGGGGTTGACGGCACCAATGCGCCACAGCTGACCAGCCTGTTGCAGGTTGGCATAACGCACGCCATCAAGAACTATTTCATCTTGGAGGGTGTCATGTACTGGATTTTCGTAGTCCTGACGCATATCTTTGTGCCTGTAAAGGGGCCAAGGCCCGGCACCCCGACAGGGCCGAGGCAGGGCAAAAGGGGCAAAATAGCCATTTGGGTAAAGGATCATGTTAGTAGATATCACCCAAATTGTCCAGCCAGCACCCGCAAACACTTTCATCATGCTGACCAGCAGAGCCGCCCTGCCTGCAAAGCTTTCAACCGAGCCGCTCCACACGCGACTTGCCATAACATCTTGCTTTGGCTATACTGACTCCTTACAATGTTGCGCCTGCCGAATTTCGGCCCTCATCTGGCCCACCAGGCACGGCTTTTTTGGACAAATTTACGAGGACGAGGCATGAAGAACAACCATTCCTATCAGGCTGGCCAAGAGGCGGTGCAAACTCCCGCCGCCGAAAGCAGCGCTTCCGGATTTAACCGCACGCGTTCCAAGCTCGCCTTTGATCGGCTTGTGGAAATGGGAGCCAAGATGGGGATGGAAAATCCTCTGTTTCTTTGCCATGAGCGCGCGGCCAAGGCCACCACGTTTATTTCCGGCAAAGAATATCTCAATTTTTCCACGTACGACTATCTGGATATTAACGCTCACCCCGAGATCACCGCTGCCGTCAGCGAAGCCGCTGCCATTTACGGCACCTCTGCTGGCGCAAGCCGGCTGGTCGGCGGCGAGCGCCCGCCCCACCGCGAGCTTGAGCGCGCCTTTGCCGACCTGTACGGGGTGGAAGACTGCATCATCTATGTGAGCGGCCACGCCACCAATGTCTCGACCCTTGGCTTTCTTTTCGGCCACCGCGACGCCATTTTCCATGACGGCCTGGCTCACAACTCGCTGGTCCAGGGCGCGCGTCTTTCCGGTGCGTCGCGCTACTCCTACGCTCACAACGATTGCGATGCCCTTGAAGAAATGCTCAAGGCCAAACGAGGCGAGCATAAACGCGCCGTTATCGTTACCGAAGGGCTGTTCAGCATGGACGGCAACATCCCCGATCTGCCGCGCATCATTGAACTGAAAAAGCGTTACGACTGCATGCTGCTTGTGGACGAAGCCCACTCCCTTGGCGTACTTGGCGCAACGGGCCGTGGCGCGCACGAGCATTTCAACATTGATCCCACCGATGTGGATATGTGGATGAGCACGCTCTCCAAATCCATGTGCGGTTGCGGCGGCTTCATCGCTGGCAGCCACGAGCTGGTTGAATTCCTCAAGTACGGTTCGCCGGGTTTTGTTTTCAGCGTTGGCATGCCCCCCATTATTGCCGTGGCCTGCCACAAGGCTCTGGACATCATGCTGCGCGAACCCGAGCGGGTGCACAAGCTGCAGAAAATTTCGCACTTCTTTGTGGACTACGCCGCCAGCATTGGCCTTGATACGGGCGCAGCCCAGGGCTATGCCGTTGTGCCGGTCATGGTGGGCGACCCCATGGTGGCGGGCTTTTTGTCCAACGCGCTGTTCAAGCGCGGCATCTATGTGATGCCCATCACCTTCCCTGCTGTTAAAGAGGGCACTGACCGCCTGCGCTTCTTCCTTTCCGCAGCCCATACGGAAGAACACATCCGCACGGCGCTGGATGCCGTGAAGGAAGAAATCCCCAAGGCCTGGGCCATTGTGGACGACTACAAGCGCCAGAACGCCAGCGAGAGCGGTCAGGCGTAGCTTCATAGCGACCCGTGTTGCGTGGTCGGACTGTCGCTTGAGCGGGCGTTGCATCGCCCGCTTGAGAGTCGCAACTGTGCGATTGTGCGGCATGTTCGCATTTTCGGGCAGATGGAACTTCCATCTGCCGTGCCGGGCCAAGTGGCCCGGCTCTTGTTTGCAGCGGAGAAAACCATGACGCATATTGGCGGCGCAGAAGCAGAACAGAGCGCATCACAACCGAAAAAGGACGCCTTGCCGGTTGTTGCCTACGTTCTGCTTTGGTTTCCCCTCTCCTCCGAAACATTCATTTTTCGTGAGGTTGTGCAGCTTATGGCGCGGGGATTGCCCGTGCGCGCCTATACCATGTATGGGAAAAGCCTGAGCGGCTGTAGCGAAGAAATGCGCAAGTTTACCGGGCCGGTGGAACGCATGGGCGTCGGTGGCACAGTGCGCATTCTCCGGGCTTTCATGCGTGCGCTCTCACGCAACCCGCTCAAGGTCTGGGGCCTCATGCGCAAGGGATTTTTCCATCGCATGCGCAATATGGAATCCCTGGGCGAAAATCTGTGGTGCTTCATGGCGGGCTTTTTGCTGGCCGAATTATGCGTGCGGGATGGCGTCAAGCTTATCCACTCCCCGTGGGCCAATGGCCCGGCAACAGCATCCTGGGTGGCTTCGCGCCTCACGGGCATTCCCTTTGCCTTTACGGGCCGCGCTGGCGACATCTACCCGGAGGACGGTCTGCTGCGGGAAAAATCCGCAGATGCGCTCTTCATCCGCACCAACAACCACGCCAATGTGAGCTGGCTGCGCAAATTCTGCCCTGTCGGGCAGGAATATAAAGTGCACGCCATTTACAACAGCCTTACATTTACCCCCAAGGGGCAGTGTGCAGTCAGTATGCGTCCTCCATACCGCTTGCTGGCGGTGGGGCGTTTTGCACGCACCAAGGGCTTTCCCGACCTGCTTTCAGCCATGGCGCGCCTGCAAAGAGAAAACGTACCTGTGAGCCTTACCCTTGTGGGCAACGGGCGCTGGCGGCTCAAGCTCATGGGTATGCGCGACCGGCTGGGCCTTAAAAATATTGTGCACATGCCCGGCTTTATCCCGCACGACCAGATATGCGGCTACATGCTCGACCACGACATGCTCATCATGCCGAGCGTTGTCCACTCCAACGGCGACCGCGACGGTATCCCCAACGTTATCATGGAAGCCCTCTCGCACCGCATGCCCGTTATTGCCACAGACGTGTGCGGCATTTCCGAGGTAATCATCGACGGTGAAACCGGCCTGCTTACCCCGCAGCGCAACCCGCGCGCTCTTGCCGATGCCGTACGGCATATGGTTGAAGACCGGGAACACGCAAGCCGCATGGCCGAGGCAGGCCGCGCCCGCGTTGAAAAGATGTTTGACCGGGAAAACAACATCACGGCCCTGCTGCGCCTTTATGTGGATGAAAGCCATCGTTATTGGAGCCGTTCCGGCGGCCAAACAGGAAACATCGCGGCGGATGGCATTCCCGAAGCCATGAACGCCGGGGCGGCAGGTCACGCATGAGCGTAAAACAGCCGCTTTATCTGGCCGTCAGTCTGGACGTTGAGGAAGAAGGCCTCTTTGGCGGACACTACGCCCGCCGTGGCTTTTCCACGCGCAACACAGCCAGCCTGAGGGCCTTGGCCCCTTTCTGCGCCATGGGTGTACGCCCCACGCTGTTCTGCGCCCACAGCGTGTTGGCGGATAAAGCATCTCACGAAACCCTGGCGTGGCTGCGTGACGAGCACCATGCGGAAATTGGTGCGCACCTGCACCACTGGAATACGCCGCCTCTTGCACTGGACGGTTCGGAGCAAATCCTGCCCGACAAGACTGACAGCGTACCCGCGGCCGCACTGTCCAACGAGCTGTTCACCGCCAAACTCGCTGCGCTAATGGAAGCTGGCCGGGCAGTACAGAGTGCGCCCCTCACTTCCTTCCGCATGGGCAGGTGGGATCTCCACCGCCAGCACTGGCCTCTTCTGGCCGCTGCAGGCATTCTTTGCGATGCCTCAGTGCGCCCCCTGCACTGTGCGCCCACGCCAATGCAAGGGCCCAACCATTTTGACGCCCCGGGCACCCCATACTGGGTTTCGGTGGGAGACGACAGGATTTTTGAAGTTCCCCTTACTGTTACCCCCCTGGTTCTTCAGCTTCCTGCCCTGTTGCGCGGCGTGTCCGGTCCCACTGGCAAAAAAATCCGTGCCAGCGTGAAAAACTGGGGGGCGCTTGCCCTACTGCCAGTTTACCACCCGCTATGGGCCATGTGCGCCATTACAAAAATTTTTGCAGCCCGTGGCGGGCGGGTACTTTCCCTGACATGGCATTCGTCAGAAATGATGCCCGGAGGCACGCCGCACCTGCCTGACGCCGCGTCCGTGACGCGCTTCACGCGCAAGGTTTCCGACTGGCTCAACTGGCTGCACCGGCAATACAGCGTACGGTGCGTGACCATGGACGAACTGCGCTACGAGCTTGGCCCCACAGCTCCCACGCTGATGGGCAAGGGCGACTGGACCAGCGAACCTGCAAATCCATAATACTGTTTTTTCCAGAAAAACTTTGCGAGTAAACCTCAATCATACATACACAGTGAGGCGGCGACAGCATTAATACCCAGCAACCAGCTGAGAAAAGTAAGCCGCATTTGGAGACAACCATGACGGAAACCAGCACCAAGGCCTCCCGCCCCGTTTTCAAGACGGGTTTGCCCCATGTGGCCTATGTTCTGCTGTGGTATCCGCTGTTCACACAGCCATTTATCTTCAGGGAAGTGGAAGGCCTCAAGGGGCTGCTGCCGCTTTCCGTATACAGCCTGTACGGCCCCAACCTGCGCCACTGCTCCAACGAAATGCGGGCCGTGGCCGGTGAAACGCACACCTATGGCATGCGTGCTCTGGGTAGGGTGCTGGGGGAATGCTTCCGGCAGATCGCGCTGCACCCCTTGCGCTCCGGGCGCCTCTTCCGCAGGGCCATATTCCGCCGCTGGCGCAGCTGGGAAACCCTGGGGGAAAACCTTTGGGCATTCTGCGCCGGCATGTATCTGGGCCGCTTGTTCAGTGAAGCTGGCATAGACATGGTCTATGCTCCCTGGCCGCGCGGCACTGCCACAGCTGCGTGGGTTGCCTCGCAGATCGCAGGATTGCCCTTTGCCACTGCCGCGCGAGGCGACAATCTGGAACCTGCGGACCCTGACCTTGGCGACAAGCTGACCGCAGCGTTCTTTGTTCGTGCCAACAACGAGGCGGACAAAACCCGTATCGAGGTTTTTGCCAAGGGGCAGGCCAATGGCAAGGTGGAGTTGATATACAACAGCCTTACCCTGCCGCCCTTGCCAGAAACTGAAGCCACCGCCGGCAATGCCCCAACAATTGCCCCAGGCGAGGCGCATCAGCCTATGGAGCGCCCTGTGCGTCTTCTGGCTCTGGGACGGTTTGACGTAACCAAGGGTTTTGACGTGTTGATCAAGGCCTGCGCCATCCTGCGCGACAGGGGCGTGGATTTCAGGCTTACCCTTGCTGGCGGCGGCGGCGCGGTCATGGGGCTTGGGCGTATGGAAGCCGAGATACTGCGCCTGCGCGAAGAACTGCGGCTTGAAGACCGCGTGCTGTTGCCGGGCATCATTTCGCACAACGAACTGCCGCGCATCCTTGCCGAACACGACATTTTTGCCGCGCCCTGCGTGGTGCACGAATCTGGCCGTCGGGACGGTATCCCAAATACGGTTATTGAGGCCCTGGCCTACGGCCTGCCTGTGGTGAGCACCACGGTCAACGCCCTGCCCGAAGTTGTGATTAACGACAAAACCGGCCTCGCCGTTCCCCCCAACGACCCCGAGGCCCTGGCCGATGCCCTGCAACGTCTCGCCGATGACGACGCCCTGGCTCAGGAGCTGGCGCGCAATGGCAAGCAGCTTGCGGCGGATATGTTTGACCCGACCCGCAACAATAGGCGTCTGGCAGATATCTTCATCAAACACTATACGATCTGGAAGCAAAAATGTGCGGTATAGCGGGCATTTGCCAAGTTGACGCTTCGCCTCTCACTCCCGAAGCCGGGCAGTGGGTCAAGGCCATGACCGACCGCATGTCCCATCGCGGCCCAGATGGTGAAGGACAGTGGAGCAAGGGCCCGGTCTGTCTTGGGCACAGGCGTCTCTCCATCATCGACCTTTCCGGCGGCGGGCAGCCCATGCACAGCGCCGATGGGCAGATGACCGTCACCTTCAACGGTGAGATATACAATTATGCCGAACTGAAGGAACAGTTGACCGCCCTTGGCGGACAGTTTCAGACCAGTTCCGATACGGAAGTCATTCTCGAAGGCTACCGCATATGGGGGCCGGACTGCCTGGCCCGCTTTGACGGCATGTTTGCCTTTGCCCTGTGGGACAACCAGCAGCGCCGTCTGTTCTGCGCCCGCGACCGCTTTGGCAAAAAACCATTCTTCTACACCGTGCAGCACGGCAGACTGTATTTTGCCTCCGAGTTGACCGGGATTGAACAGTTGCGCCATCTGAGCCTGACCATGAACCCGCAGGCCGTGATGCGCTATCTGGCCTATGAATATGTGCCTACGCCGCACAGCGTCTACACAGAGGTGCAGAGCCTGCCGCCTTCTCACATGCTGCTGCTTCAGGACGGCAATCTGAGTATTTCCCGCTACTGGGATATGCCCATGCCTGATGAATCCGACAAGCGCAGCGACAGTGAACTCTGCGAAGAACTGCGCTTTCTGCTCTCGCGGGCCGTGCGCCGCCGCATGGTCAGTGACGTGCCGCTGGGCGTCTTTCTTTCCGGCGGCATTGATTCCTCCATAGTGGCAGGACTCATGGCCCGCCAGTCTTCCACCGCCATCAAGACCTTTTCCATCGGCTTCAGCGAGGCCAGTTACGACGAGTCGCGCTACGCCCGCATCGTGGCCAAGGCCTTTGCCACTGACCACCACGAACGCGTACTTTCCGCCGAAGAATGCGCGGACACCCTGCCCGGCATCATCAGCCGCATGGACGTGCCCATGGCGGACGCCTCGGTGGCGCCCACATGGCTGCTTTCCGGCGTCACGCGCGAAAAGGTCACCGTGGCTCTTGGCGGCGACGGCGCGGACGAACTGTGGGCAGGCTACGAACACTATATCGGCTTCAAGGTTGCCCAGTGGTACAATGCTGCCCCCTCTGCGCTGCGCAAGGGCATCATAGAACCGCTCGCGCAACTGCTGCCCTCCTCTGCGGGGTACATCAACCCTCGTCTGGCTGTTGCCACATTCTTGCGTGCGGCGCATGCTCCGGCATGGCAGCGGGTACAGACCATGCTCACGGCCTTTACGCCAGACATGCAGGAATCCGTTCTGGATACAGCTTTCAAGGCGCAGCAGCCCGGTTTTCTGGCTCCCGAAGTTCTCTTTGCTCCCACGCGAGAGCACTATGAGCACTGGCAGCCGCAAAACGCCGCCACGCCGCTTGCCCGCGCTTTCCACGTATATGCCCGTCAGTTCATGCTCGATGATATCCTGGTCAAGGTGGATCGCTGCTCCATGCTGCACAGTCTGGAGGTTCGCGCGCCCTTCCTTGACAAGGACGCGGCGGAGTTTGCAGCGCGCCTGCCTGTGAGCAGGAAGCTGCACGGCTTCAAGCGCAAGTGGCTGCTCAAAAAGGCTTTTGCCGAACTGCTGCCCGATGAAATCCTGTACCGCAACAAACGCGGTTTCCAGATTCCTGTGGCACAGTGGCTGCGTGGCCGCATGCGGCCCCTCATGGAAGACCTGCTGAGCGAATCCACCCTGAAGGCGCAAGGCATATTCAACTATCAAGCGGTCCGCGCCCTCATGGACGAGCATATCTCCGGCAGGGCCGACCTGCGCAAGCCCCTCTGGACGCTGCTTGTCTTCCAGCTGTGGTGGAGGGCTCGCCATCCCTGAGCCAACCCCGCTTGCCACCATCAACAGAGTGCTTATAATGAAAGAAGCATGCGGAAAACCCGCAGCTTAAATCTGCTTGAGAGGAAAATGCATGACCAGCCAGATCAAGACTGTTCTTCTGCTCGCCCTGCTTTCCGCCATTATAATCATGCTTGGCGGCCTGATGGGCGGGCGCACAGGCGTTATTTTTGCCTTTGGCCTAGCCCTGCTCATGAACGTGGGCAGCTACTGGTATTCTGACAAGATAGTGCTTTCCATGTACCGCGCGCGCGAGCTTGCGCCGGAAGAAGCCCCCTACCTGCACAAAATCGTGGAAGAACTTGCCCATAATGCGGGCATTCCCAAGCCGCGCATCTGCGTGGTGCCGGAAGAAGCTCCCAATGCCTTTGCCACGGGGCGCAACCCGGAAAATGCCGTCGTTGCCGTCACTGACGGCATTATGCGTCTGCTCTCGCCCGAAGAGTTGCGCGGTGTGCTGGCCCACGAAATCGGGCATATCGTCAACCGCGACATTCTTATTCAGACCATTGCGGGCGTTATGGGTTCCGCCATTGTGACCCTTGCCAATATCTTTCAGTTTACGGCCATTTTTGGCGGCAACCGCGATGAAGAAGGCGGCGGAGCCAACCCCATTGCCGCCATTGCCCTGGCCCTGCTGGCGCCCATGGCTGCCGGGCTTATCCAGATGGCGATTTCGCGCTCCCGCGAGTATCTGGCGGACGACACGGGCGCTGCGCTTTGCGGTCAGCCCCTGGCCCTTGCCGGGGCGCTGAACAAGCTGGGCATGGCCAGCGGGCAGATCCCCATGCAGGAAGGCAATCCCAGCACGGAACAGATGTTCATTGTGACCCCCATGTACGCCCATGGCGGCATGGCAAGCCTCTTCAGCACCCATCCGCCCCTGGAAGAGCGCATTCGCCGTCTGCGCGAAATGGCAGCTTCCGGGCGCTGAAAACCACAGCCCATGAGGTAGATGATGCACGCACGCCTTGTTTGCGCCGCCCTGCTGAGCCTTGCGCTGATAGCCTGTAACAAGGCTCAGCCAACACAGGACACTGCGCCCCTTCCTCCGGTTGAGCCTTGCCCCTTTGTGTATGTCTACGCCCCTGGCAACTACATTGTAGATATTGCCAGCGGCTCGGAAGTGATTCTTGACCCCGGCGTACAGGAGTTCGACCTGTTCTGCTCGCCTGGGGAAGCACGGGCGGCCGTGAATGAAGCCGTGCGACTCGGCCTTCTGACCGAGGGAGACTGGCGCATCTACCGACTTGAAGGCACCATGGAAGAGATTGGCCAGAGGCAGCGCAACAACCAGCATACCCTCACCCGCATGACCCAGATTGTGGACTGGGTGGCTGAAGGTTTCTGACCGCCGCATATAAATGAAATGCAAAAGCTCCGGACATGGAAAATGCCCGGAGCTTTTTTGTCTGCGCTGGCAATATGGACTCATTTTTTGCCAAACACCATGGTCATCATATTGCCCCAGAATGGCGGCGATACCCCTTCCGGTTCATCCCCCCTGTTTCTGGCTTCAATGGCCTTGTACAGGGCCTGAATGTCTCTGGGCGGGTCAGCGTAAGGTGTTTCCTCATAAAAGAAGGTTTGCCCCGCTGTGACGCAACCCTGCGCAGCAAACTCCGCCGCCAGAGACTGCGGCGTGTAGCCCACGCAATCACACGGGGTCAGGCTGAAGCGGAACCGGTTGCGATACAGCTGATGGCAAAATGCTTCCATATTGGGCTGTGCGGTCACATACACATGGCCGCCCGGTGCGAGCAGGGAAGCCGCCTTGCTGAAAAAACTGCGCGGCGCATGCACATACTGCAATACGCCGCGAAAAATAATCAGGTCATAGCCGGGGGCCATGTCCAGATCAGGGAAATATCCCTCCTGGACAGGATACCGCTGCGAAGCCTTCAAAGCCGCTTCATGGCCAAATTCAACCCCGCTGCACTGATGCCCGGCAGCCGCGAACCAGTCCAGAAACAGGCCATCCGCACAGCCCACATCCAGCACCCTGGACCGGGGCTTCAGAAATTGCGCAATATACGCATAGTCCACCGCGTACATGCGCTGCCGCTGGACGCACTCCTCCGCCACCGCGCTATGCTCACGGTTTTGATAGTCCTGCCAGTAGGCCGACAATCCCTCGGGGTTGAGTCGATGGTCGCAATAATACCCGCCGCAAGCGCATCGTTGCGCCATCACCAGCGCCAGTTTCGTAGGCAATCTGGCTTTGCCCTCCGCCGCAGACCGGGCAGGCGGCGACATTTTCCAGATAACGCCGGTCAAAAAACTCTCCTTCCATAGCGCCCTCCGCCATGAAACACTAAAACTCACGACTCCGCATGTCCAGCATGCCCGCTTGCAAATGTGGTACGCGGCGACGGCTGCCGCAAAGGCGCATGGGGCAATTTTTTAAGCAATGCATGCGCTTGCCGCGTGGGTCTGCTCGAACAAATGGCCCGCAGGGCGCAGGCGGCGCCTGACGTCTTGCGGGCCTTTACAATCACGGGAGCGAAAAATACCGGGCAGAGCCCTTACGAACGGTAGTCAGAATTCAGGGTCACGTATTCATGTCCAAGGTCGGAGGCCTGGAAATTATAGAAACCGGAACCGCCGCCCAGGTCAATCTCCACCTGCACGTCCTTGGCCTTGAGCAGTTCGGCCAGGGCGTCTTCCTTGTCTTCATTGACGGGGCAACCCAGCCGGAAGCGCTCAATGCCGCACAGTTTCATGCTGACCTTGGCGGGATCAAATTTTGCGCCGCTATAGCCAACCGCAGTAACGATGCGGCCCCAGTTGGCATCGCCGCCGTAGATGGCGGTTTTTACCAGCTGCGAATGCCCCACGCTGCGCGCCACGGTGCGGGCATCGTCATCACTGGCAGCGCCAGTCACGGTGATGTGGATAACCTTGCTGGCTCCTTCGCCATCCATGACAAGCATATGCGATACCGTGCCCAAAATGTCGGTAAGAGCTTCTTCCAGCAGCGCCAGATCAGCCGCACTCTCAGCGACAACGCCAGACGCGCCGTTGGCAAGGCCCAAAATAGTGTCGTTGGTCGAGGTATCGCCGTCAACGCTGACGCGGTTGAAAGTCTTTTCCACAGCACGGCCGAACATGGCCTGCCAGGGCTCGCGCGCCACCTTGGCGTCCGTAAGCGCCACGCAGAGCATGGTCGCCATATTGGGGCAGATCATGCCCGCGCCCTTGGCCATCACGGTAAGCCGCACAGTGCCGCCCGCAAGCGTAACCTCGCGCATGGAAAATTTGGGGAAGGCGTCCGTGGTCATAAAGGCGCGGGTAAAGCCCTCCGCATCGCGGGTGCCGATATTCTTGACCAGCTTGGGAACAGCCTCAAGCCACAGATCCATCTTGAGATGCGCGCCCACAACGCCTGTGGAAAGTGGCAAAATTTCATCGGCCTCAAGCCCGCTAAGGCCAGCCACCATAGCCTGCGTGGCGCGGCAATTGGCAAGGCCCTCATCTCCGGTGCAGGCGTTGGCCTGGCCGGAATTTGCCAGAACAGCGCGCGCTGTGCCACGGCTTGCCAGGATATCCTGGCACACCAGCACTGGAGCGGCCTTGAAGAGGTTCTGGGTGAACATGCCCGCCAGAACGGCGGTTGTGTCTGAAACAATAATGCCAAGGTCGTCCCGGCCAGCCTTTTTGAAATTGGCAGCCGCAGCCCCAGCCCTGAAACCCTTTGGCAGATCGTCCTGCATCACCTACTCCCCGGAGCATTTTCACGCGGTAAAAGCAAATTCATGTTTCCGTTACGGCAGAATGCCCTTTTCCGGCCCCGCCAACAACAGCTAATTTCAGCACCGGCCCCAATAGCGCAACGGGGAAAAAAGCGCTCCACTTTCTTCCCCGTTGCATAAAGCCGTCTGCGGCCAGGCCGCAAAGCTCAGGTTATGAGCGGCTCTTCTGGATTTCTTCGGCAATGGCCTGGGGCACGCGTTCGTAGTGGTCGAACTGCATGGTGAAGGTGGCGCGGCCCTGAGTGCGCGAACGCAGGTCGGTGGCATAGCCGAACATGGCGGAAAGCGGCACCTGGGCGCGCACGCTCTGCGCGCCGCCGGCGCGGGCTTCCATGCTCTGCACGCGGCCACGGCGGCCGTTGAGGTCGCCCATGACGTCGCCGAGGTATTCTTCAGGGGTGACCACTTCCACGTCCATGATGGGTTCGAGCAGCACAGGGGTAGCCTTGCGCATGCCGTCCTTGATGGCCATGGAGCCGGCCACGTAGAAGGCCTGTTCCGAGGAGTCGACTTCGTGATCGAACCGAACACCAGGGTGACCTTCACGTCCACCACGGGGAAGCCGGCGAGCACGCCGGACTTCAGGGCATCGTTGATACCCTTGTCCACCGCGGGGATGTATTCTTTGGGAATAACGCCGCCGGTGATGGCGTTGACGAACTGGTAGCCGTTGCCGGGGTTGGGTTCAACCTCGATCACAACGTGACCGTACTGACCGCGACCACCGGACTGCTTGGCGTACTTGAGATCCGACTTGGCAGGCTTGGAGATGGTTTCGCGGTAGGCGACCTGGGGCTTGCCCACGTTGGCGTTCACGTTGAATTCGCGGGTGAGGCGGTCAACGATGATTTCCAGGTGCAGTTCGCCCATACCGGCGATCAGGGTCTGGTTGGTTTCATCGTCGCCCTTCACGCGGAACGAGGGGTCTTCCTTGGCCAGCTTGTTCAGAGCGGCGGAAAGAGCGTCGCGGTCGGCCTTGGTCTTGGGCTCGATGGCGACTTCGATAACCGGATCGGGAATGTTCAGCGATTCCAGGATGACTTCGCGCTTTTCGTCACACAGGGTGTCGCCGGTGGAGGCGTTCTTCAGGCCCACCAGAGCCACGATGTCGCCGGCGCCGGCCATTCCGTCTTCACGCTTGTTGGCGTGCATCTTCAGGATGCGGCCGATGCGCTCGCGCTTGCCGGTGTTGGCGTTGTACACGGTCATGCCGGATTCAAGGAAGCCGGAATAAATACGGAAGAAGGACAGGTGGCCGATGAAGGGGTCGGAGAAGAGCTTGAACACCAGGCCGGCAAGGGGTTCCTTGTCGTCGCAATGGCAATCCACAACTTCGTCTTCCTTGCCGGACACGTGCCCGGGCATGGGCGGGATGTCCACCGGAGAAGGCAGGTAATCCACCACGGCGTCCAGCAGGGGCTGCACGCCCATGTTGCGGAAGGCGGAACCCAGCAGCACCGGCACGATGTTGCGGGCAATGGTGGCCTTGCGGATGCAGGAAATGATTTCTTCTTCGGTAAGGGCCTCGCCGCCGAGGTACTTTTCGAGCAGGACTTCGTCTTCTTCCGCCACTGCTTCCAGCATCTCGTGATGCTTTTCTTCGTAAAGATCCTTCATGTCGGCAGGCACGTCTTCAACGCTGAATTCCGCGCCCTTGGAGCTCTTGTCAAAACGGATGGCATGCCCGCGCACCAGATCCACCACGCCTTCGAACTTGTCTTCGCTGCCGATGGGCAACTGCAACGGCACGGCCTTGGCGCCAAGGCGGTCGTGAATCATGTCCACGCAGCGGAAGAAGTTGGCGCCGATACGGTCCATCTTGTTCACAAAGCAGATGCGCGGGACATTGTAGCGGTCAGCCTGACGCCACACGGTTTCAGACTGGGGTTCCACGCCGGCAACGGCGTCGAACACGCACACGGCACCGTCGAGCACGCGCAGCGAACGTTCCACTTCAATGGTGAAGTCAACGTGGCCGGGGGTGTCGATGATGTTGACGCGGCAGTCTTTCCAGAAGCAGGTGGTGGCGGCGGAAGTAATGGTAATGCCGCGTTCCTGTTCCTGCTCCATCCAGTCCATGGTGGAGGCGCCGTCGTGCGTTTCGCCGATCTTGTGGTTAACGCCGGTGTAGAAAAGAATGCGTTCGGTGGTGGTAGTCTTGCCTGCGTCAATATGGGCCATAATGCCGATATTACGCTGTTTGTTTACAGCAACGGTGCGGGACACGGTGTTTCCTCCATACTGCGGATGCGGTGTGGTGCAAAGCCGACGCCGCTTCCTTGCGGACGCGGCGTCGGGCTGAATTCAGATAAAAAACGGAAGGCCCTCTTACCAGCGGTAGTGAGCGAAAGCCTTGTTCGCGTCGGCCATGCGGTGCGTGTCTTCACGCTTTTTCACCGCGCCGCCGCGACCGTTGAAAGCATCCAGCAGTTCGGCGGAAAGTTTGGCAGTCATGCCTTTTTCACCGCGCGAACGGGCATAGTTGATAAGCCAACGGATCGACAGGGAAACCTGACGTTCCGGGCGCACTTCCATGGGCACCTGGTAGGTGGCGCCGCCAACGCGGCGGGCCTTGACTTCCATGTGGGGCTTCACGTTGTCCAGGGCCTTTTCAAAGGCGCGCATGGGTTCTTCGCCCGTCTTTTCAGCCAGGGTCTCAAGGGAGCTGTAGAAAATCTTTTCGGCTGCACCCTTCTTGCCGTCGAACATAAGCCTGTTCACAAACTTGGTGACAAGGCGGCTGGAGTACAACGGATCGGGCAGCACTTCCCTCTTCGGAATAGGACCTTTACGGGGCATGGGGTTTCTCCTTCATGCTTGTTTTGCGGCGGCACCAAACCCCGCGGCGACCGGCGC
>JASGGT010000035.1:0-21243 GCA_047602655.1 Desulfovibrio sp.
CCCGAAATCAAGCGCGGCTTCGTCGCCCTGTTGGCTGTCTTCCATGATGGCGGCCTTGCGCTGGTCGCTTATGTCCACATGCGAGAATACACGCATGTTTGTGATAAGCTCACGGAACTTGTCGATCTGAAACAGACACAGCACTATCATAGTTACCAGTCGGGGTTCAAGTGGTTGACCCGTTGCCCGTACCATGGCCATGAGGCGCATATAGCGGTCGTTGGAAGTGTTGAAGGGCCGCAGTTCCTCATTTTCCAGCCACTGATGGGGTGTGCGCACGGTGCCTTTGTCAAAGCCAAGGCAGTGCGGCTCGCGCACCACAAAAAAACGTTCCGAAACGCCGTCCGCCGCCATTTTGGTACCGCGCCCCAAGGGGTAGTAGCGGCACGCGCCGGGCCTGTCTTCGTACACGGAGCAGCCCGCAGGGGTCACAAAGGGGCAGGGTTCGTCCGGGCCGTCAAGCATGCGCAGCATGGGCAGGGGAAAGCCCGTGTCGGGAAAGGAACGCAGGGTGGTAAAGGTGCCGAGGAACTCCTCGCTGCCAAGGCCCAGATTGCGGCGCAGGCGCAGCACGTCATACGGGGTGAGGGGCAGGGTCAGCTCTGCGCAGCAACGGTTGAAGCAGGGAACATCGGGGTTGCAGTCAAAGCAGAAGGTTTCGTCAGGCTTCAGTTCGGGCAGGCTGTCGAGAAGTTCACGGCTGGCATCAGAGGACATGGGCGCTCCTGGTTGCGTGCCCGTGGCGCGGCGGCGCGGGGCGGGGAAACAATAAATGCCCGCCGCGCGGGCTGAAAGCGGCCCGCTTGCGCAGGCCGCCTTGCCGTTATTTTTGTGTTGCCGCCCATGCGGACGGCCAATGCTAAATGACCTTGTTCAGCGCGTATTCAATGATGCCCTCCGCGCCTGCGAGGCGCAGGCGGGGAATCAGATCTCGCACCACATCGATCTGCACCACGGATTCCACCGAAAGCCAGTGGGTGTCGCGCAGGGGCGAAACCGTGGGCGAATTGAGCGAAGGCAGCATTTCAAGGATGGCTGCCAGGTTGTCTGCTGGCGCGTTCATCTTGAGGGCCACGAGGTTTTCTGCCTTGAGCGCCCCCTGGAGCAGCAGATCGAGCTGTTCGATTTTGGCGCGCTTGGCGGGGTCTTCCCATGCTTTTTTATTGGCAATGAGCACAGGGTAGGAAACCATGACCTCGTCAATAATGCGCAGGCCGTGAGCGCGGATGGTAGTGCCGGTTTCGGTCACTTCCACAATGCCGTCAGCCAGGCCTTCCACAACCTTGGCTTCGGTAGCACCCCACGAGTAGAAAACATCGACCTTCACGCCTTCGCGGTCAAAATATCGCTGCGTCAGGCCTTGCAGCTCGGTGGCGATGCGCTTGCCCGCAAGGTCGGCTGCCTTCTGGTAGGGAGAATCGCCCGCCACGGCCAGCACCCAGCGGCAGGGACGGTTGGAGGTCTTGGAGTATACAAGGTCGGAAACGCGCACTACTTTGTCTTCGTGGTTGCGCTCTGTGAGCCAGTCGAGGCCGGTGATGCCCACGTCCAGCACGCCAGCTTCAATATATTCGCCGATTTCCTGCACGCGGCAGAGTGAAGCGGTGATCTGCGGGTCGTTGATGTCGGGAAAATAGTTGCGCGTATGTTTGCGGATTTTCCAGCCCGCGCGTTCAAAAAGGTTGATGGTGGCTTCTTCCAGCGAGCCCTTGGGCACGCCAAGCTTGATGATGGGCATGGTATCCGCGCTCATGACAGTTTCCTTCTATCGACCGTAGACTTTTTTGGGGTCAAAAACCTGCGGGGAGCATTCCCGCACCGAACCTTGCTTCAATTCCCTGTAAAAGCAGGAGCGCCGTCCTGTGTGACAGGCGGCCCCGCCGATCTGCTCAATAAGCAGCAGTATGGTGTCATTGTCACAATCAAGCCGCAGGGAACGCACTTTTTGTACATTGCCCGAAGTGCCGCCCTTGTGCCAAAGCTCTTTGCGGCTGCGGCTCCAGTAATGGGCCTCGCCGGTTTCAAGGGTTTTGCGCCATGCGTCCTCGTTCATATAGGCCAGCATGAGCACTTCGCCGCTGTCGCAATCCTGGGCGATGGCGGGCAAAAGTCCCTTGCTGAAGTCGGGCTGAAACCCGGGGTTGCCTTCCAGAGCCGCGCTGCCGTCAGGGGTAGCGGACATGGGGCCTCCTTTGTTGTGTCGGCTGGCAGGGCTGTGCGCTTGCGTTGTGCCGACAAAATGCGGTGTCTAATAGTGCGGATTGTTCCGCGCAAACAGTTAAATCTACCTGCAAGAGGCGCGGGACGCAAGCGCGGCGTTCCTGAGGCAGCATGGTCTGCCGCAAAAGGCGCAACTTGCGAATCCATGCCGGGTGTGGCATGTTTGCGCGTTAGCAAAACTCTTAATTATGGCGGGTGTGCCGCCGGGAAAATACATGGCCGAATACGATTCCACCGTGAATGATTGTGCGGATTCCGCTTCTGACGCCGCCCTGCAGGGCATTGCCGTCAGCGAACCCGATGACGCCCTGCCCAGGGTGACTCTTGACGAATTGCCCGAGGCCGTTGGCGCGGCCTGCCGCCGGGCGGGCTGGCAAAGCCTTATGCCCGTGCAGTCGCTGGCCTTGCCCTACCTGCTGGCCGGGCGCGACATCATGGTGCAGTCCCGCACCGGCAGCGGCAAAACGGGCTGCTACCTCTTGCCCATGCTTCCCCATATTTCTGCCGACCTCAAGGCCCCGCAGGCCCTGGTGCTGGCCCCCACGCGCGAGCTCGCCGTTCAGGTTGAGCGCGAGGCAGCTGTTATTTTTGCAGAAACAGGCATCCGCACTGCCGCTGTTTACGGCGGCGTGGGCTATAAAAAGCAGATGGATGCCCTGCGCGACGGCGCGCAGGTTATCGTGGGAACGCCCGGTCGCGTGCTTGACCACTTGCTGCGCCGCACCATGGAACTGCGCGACCTGCGCGTTCTGGTTTTTGACGAGGCCGACCGCATGCTTTCCATCGGGTTTTATCCCGACATGAAGGAAATCCAGAGCTATCTGCCGCAAAAGCGCATCCATACCTGCCTGTTCTCCGCCACGTATCCGCCCCATGTGCTCAAGCTGGCGCGCGAATTCATGGCGGAACCGGCCATGCTTTCCCTCTCGCAAAAAGAAGTGCACGTGGCCGAAGTGCAGCACCTCTTTTGCGAGGTGAAACCCATGGATAAAGACCGCGCGCTCGTGCGTCTGCTGGAGACGGAAAACCCCGCCTCCGCCATAATTTTTTGCAATACCAAGTCCAACGTACATTATGTGACGGGCGTTTTGCAGGGTTTTGGCTACAGTGCCGACGAGCTTTCCGCTGATCTTTCGCAATCGCGCCGCGAGGCCGTGCTGGAAAAAATCCGCGAGGGCAAGCTGCAATATCTTGTGGCAACCGATGTTGCTGCGCGCGGAATTGACATTGCGCAGCTCTCGCACGTTTTTCTTTATGAGCCGCCGGAAGATCACGAAAGCTACATCCATCGCGCTGGCCGCACAGGCCGCGCGGGTGCCGCCGGTACGGTCATTTCGCTGGTGGACGTCATGCAGCGCATGGAGCTTGACCGTATCGCCAAGCACTACAAGATCGGCATACTGCCCCTGCCCCTGCCTTCTGACGAAGACGTGGCGCGGGTAGCCGGGGCCAGACTGACCGCCATTCTTGAAGGGCGGTTCCGCAATCTGACCGGGCTTGAGCGCATGCGCGTTGGGCGCTATGCCCAGCTTGCGCGCGACCTGGCCACGCAGAGCGATGAAGAAGACAATGTGCTGCTTCTGGCCATGTTGCTGGATGCCTGCCATCAGGAAAGCCTGCGCGAAACGCGTTTTCCCGATGGGCGGCCTCGCGCCGCCGAGGGCCAGCAGCGTCAGTCGCGCCAGGCCAAGCCGGGCCGTTCACGTGGTGGCCGGGCAAAGTCGTCCGGCGGCCATGGCGCGGACGCCGTGGAAGCCAGCCCCGCTGCCTCCGAAGGGCAGGGCGGGGGATCAGCTCCGGATTCCGGTTCGGATTCCGCCGCTGGCGAGGGCAAATCTTCGCATTCCGGCAAACGCCGTCGCCGTTCCTCGCGACGCCGTGGCGGCAATGCAACCGAGGGTACTGCAGGGCAATCTGCCGACGGGCAGGGCCAGGGTTCGCCCCGCGAGGGCGGAGACTAGGCATTTTGGGATTTTACGAGCAAACAGTTAAGTGTGACAGCCATGCAGAACAGTGACGATCTCACCACGCAGGAGGCATCGACAGACGGTGCCCCGACTGAAGCCGCACGCGCGGCTTTGGAGAATTTCAAGGCATTGCTGGCCGATGCCGATTTTACCCTTGAGCTTGAACTGCTGGGCATCAAGCGTATGCAGTTCATGCGCCGCCGTCAGATGCAGTCGGAACTCATGGGGCTTTACATGGCCCTGTGGCGGCTGGCGCTGGCGCGGTCTTTTCCTGTTGACGCCCCGCTCATGTTTGAGCTTTTTCAGCAGGAATACGTGCAGGCGCACAAAGACAAGCACAGCAGCCATATTGTGCAGCGGGCCAATGAATACTGGGCCATGCTTGAGCCTCGGGGCGACGGCGACTTCAGCGAAGTTGCCCGGCACCTGTGCTCCTTTTCCACGCTGGATCCCGGTCAGGCCAAGAGCATCAATCTCAAACTGGTGCTGCATATCCGCAAGATCTACAAACTCGTTTTCGACCGGCTCATCTAGCCGCCGGGCGTGCGCTATCTGTTCGGGAATCGGCATATCTAATGAAAATCGTCCATTCAGTTGACGCGCTGGGCTCCCTCGCGGGTGCGGCCGTCACCATCGGCAATTTCGACGGCGTCCATCTTGGGCATCAGGCTCTTATCCGCCGCACACTTGAGGTTGCGGCGCAGGAAGGTCTGACCCCGGTGGTCATGACCTTCTGGCCGCACCCCCGTCAGGTGCTCTTTCCCGAGCGCGGGCACATGCCCCTGACCACGCGTGAAGACAGGTTCGCCCTGCTCGAAGCGCTGGGCGTTCCCTTTGTGCTTGAGCTGCCCTTTACGCGCGAACTGGCCTCGCTGGATGCCGGAACCTTCGTGCAGACCATTCTTGAACCCATGCATCTGCGCCGCCTTGTGGTTGGCTACGATTTTACGCTGGGCCGCAACCGCGGGGGGCAGGTCACCGTGCTGCGCGAGCTGGGCGCATTGACAGGTTTTACCGTTGAGCAGCTTGAACCCGTGCTGGTAGAAGGCACGGTTGTCAGCTCCACATCCTTGCGCGGGCTCATTGGCCAGGGTGATGTGGCGAGGGCCGCGCGCCTGCTTGGCCGATTCCACGGTTTCAGCGGCGAAGTGGTGCACGGCGATGGGCGCGGGGCTGGCCTTGGCTTTCCCACCGCCAACCAGCGCAAGCCCGAAGTGGTGCTTCCTGTGGAAGGCGTGTACGCCACCCGTGCAACGCTGGACGGGCACAGCTGGCCCGCCGTGACCTGTGTTGGTCGCAAGCCCACCTTTGGCGACAACGAGCTTGGAGTTGAAACTTTTCTGCTGGAAGACGGCAAAAACCTTTATGGTCAGATGATGCGCCTTGAGTTTGTGGGCCGTGTGCGTGGCGAGGAGCGCTTTGCCTCGGTGGACGCCCTCAAGCAGCGCATTGCTCAGGATGTGAAAGACGCCCGCTCCCTGCTTGCACAGGCAGCTTTTTAGGAGGGCCGGGGCGGCTGGAGAAACCATGATCTGCGCCGACATTCATAACCATACAGTTGCCTCGCACGGCCTTGCCACAGTGGCCGAAATGTTTGCTGCCGCACAGGCGCGCAATCTCGTCTGGTACGGTTTTTCAGAGCATTCCCCCCTGCCGCCCGGTTATTCCTGCCCCTTGTACAAGGGCGACCTCGCCGTGACCTTCCCTGCCTATGCCGAAGAAGTGCTGGCCTTGCGAGAGCAGACCTCCAGCCAGAAATCCGGCCCGCTTGCCCAACCGCGCGTGCTGCTGGGCATGGAGCTTGACTGGCTGCCGGTCAACACCCCGTGGATGCAGGATATGGTCAGCCGCTACGCCTTTGACTACATCATTGGCGGGTTGCATTTTGTGGACAACGTGCCCGTAGGCTCCCCCCGCAGTTGGGGGCCGGAAGTGGAGCGCCAAGAGCGCTTTGCGCGCTACAATGCCTATTATGACGCCATGCGGGGGCTGGCTGCCAGCGGCATGGTGGATGTGGTGGCCCATCCGGATTTCATCAAGGTGTGCTGTTTTGATGATTTTCAGGCATGGCTGGCCCATCCGGGCAGTACAGACCGCATAGCTGCCGTGCTTGAGGCCATGCGCGCTTCAGATACAGCCATGGAAGTTTCTTCGGCTGGTTTGCGCAAGCCTTTCCACGAACCCTACCCCGGCCCGGCAATCATGCGGCTGGCGGCGGATCTGGGCCTGAGCATCAGCTTTGGTTCAGACGCGCACAATACGGAAGACACTGGCTCTCATTTTACGGAACTGGCGGCCTATGCCGCGTCCTTTGGTTTTACGCGCAGCCGCATCTGCGTGGGCCGCGAGCGCAGGGAACTGGAGTTTTAGAGCGGTTTCATTTTGAAATTGCTCCGGCGACTGCGAGAGCAGAGCAGCATTTCAAGTGGTAACTGCTCTGGAAAGAAGAGGGTGCCGCCCTGCCGCGCAGGGGCTGCACTATGCATGGCAAATCCCCGTTCTTCATGGTGAGGAACGGGGATTTGTATATCTAGACCAGATTACCTTTGAAATGCTTCACATTTCAAAGTTTTCATTCAGCCGAAAAATACGATTTTCGGCTGAATCCACGCCACGTTGTGGCGCGCTGCACTTTCGTGCAGCGTTAGAGCATTTACACTTTTTCAAAGTTAAAATGCTCTAGAGCCTGTTAACACTATGAGAAATTTTGTTTTCTACCAAGGAAGGAAGCCTTTTTATGACGGGAGTGTACGCGCTTTAGCCGTTGCTTCAGGCGTTGCGACGCAGGAAGCTACGCCTGAAGACAGCATGTGTAACGACACCGTCCGTTCCATGCAATCGCTGTCGCCATCCGTAAGGCCTTCGCCCAACGGCTGCCGCGCGACGCAGGAAGCTACGGATGCTTCAAGCGTTGTGACGCAGGAAACTACGCTTGAAGACAGCACATGTAACGACACGGTTACATCGTTGCAATCGCTGTCGCCATCCGTAGGCCCTTCGGGCAACGGCTGCCGCAAAGACAGCAGCGCTTCGGTACTCGACTGGAATAAAAAGGCTTCCTGACGCAGGCAGGGGGGAAAAGAGCCATAGTGTTAACAGGCCCTAGCGGAATCGCCGTTTATTTCAGCAGGCCCACCGTCTGGATGATAAAGACCTTCCAGCCCTCTGGCAGAGGAAGCTTGCCATCCAGCGCGTGCAGGCCTGAAACATGTACAAAGTTGCCCAGCCCTGCTGAGGCGCAGAACAGCCCGGCGTTCTGGTAGAGGGAGCCCACATGCGCTCCGCCCCATTCGTTGCCCTGCGGCACGGCGTAGATCAGGGTGAGGGAACCGCCGCCCATCTGGGCGCGCCAGTCGCCATCCAGCACCTTGACGAGTGCGTGGTCAGGCTCATAGAGCCACACGCCGTTTTCAAGGGCCACATAAACGCGCACATCCTGCCGATTCATGGCCGTGGGTGCGGTTCTGCGGCCGCCTTCGCGGTTGACGCCCCATGTTGCCCACAAAAGATCGCTCAGTTGCTGGGGCGAAAGGGCAGCGCCGCTGAAGCCCGTTTTGGTGGAACGGCGCTGGGCAAGGGCCTGCATCAGCGGCATGCCGCCGGTTTTATCAGGTGCGGGCAGTTCCATGCGGGCGGTGCTGTCCGCAGCGCTCACAGCTTGCGGAACGGCGGGGATAAGGGCAAGAGCCGCCAATGACAGCAACAGGGAAAGTGAGTGTCTTACGGTACGGATCATGGCTGTTCTCCGTGTGGTGGTTGGGTTAGTACCTGTAGCGATTCGCTATGAAATACAGGCAGAATTTCAGTAACGCAAACGCGCCCCGTCAAGCGGGTCTTGCAGCAGAATGTTCAGATTTCGCTTTTGGGGGAACGCTCAAGCATGGTGTCCAGCGCGGCAACGGCGTACTCGCCAGTCATACCCATGCGCGGGGCCAGTTGGGGGAGATTTTCTACGGCATCGCAGGGCCGCACGTAGAGAGGCTCCACATCTGCGTCGAAATAATCGCCGTGGCGGGCCAGCAAACACAGCGCGGCCGTATCCGGGCAGACCAGCCGGGGCATGGCGAATGGAGTGTCGGTTTCCACTTCTGCGGGAACCAGGCGCATGCCCTCCAGAGCCGCAAACACCTCGGCATTGCGGGCAAGACCGCTGCCGCAGATGTGCGTGCGGCGGTGCTTGTCTGTGCCGTCCGGCAGGGGTGCTCCCTGTGCGGCCTCGATACGGCGCAGGGCCTCCTGCGGCGCGCAGAGATCAACAGCCTGCGCGGGTTGGGCCGGAATCTGCGGCCCGTACGACATGAAGGGCTGGCAGTGCACAAGATTGCGGCGTGCGTGCGTGAGTACCCATACGGGTGTGCCGTAAAACAGGTTGTGCTGGAGCACGGCGCTTGTGGCCAGAGCTTGCATGTAATCCAGCCCCGCCAGACGGGCCTGCCCCACGCGGCGCAGGGCTGCGGCGGTGGTCAGCACCAGCCGTATGCCCGTAAAGGACCCCGGCCCGCGCACGCAGGCAATGCGGCGGAAGTCAGCGGGTTTGATGCCAAGGCTGCTGCAAATCTCAGCCAGGGCCGGTGCCAGAATTTCAGTGGCCCGGTCGGCTTTATGCCATTCCTGCACGCATATCAGCCTCTCGTCTTCGGTGACAATAATCTGGAGCGCGCCCTCTGCGGCATTGAGAATAAGCTCAAGCCCGGTGCCGTTCTGCATTATGAGCCGCTCCCGAACCAGCCGGTATTCTTGAGGATGCGCCACAGATCGTTATAAGTGGCAAGCAGCATGAGAGCCACCAGAAGGGCGATGCCCGCGCGCATGGCGTAATCCTGCAAACGCGCGTTGAGCGGCCGGCGGAAAATTATTTCCCACAGGCAAAAAACAATCTGCCCGCCATCCAGTACAGGAATGGGCAACAGGTTCAGAATGCCGAGGTTGATGCTGATGAGCGCCGCCAGCGCCAGCAGCCCGGCGAGGCCATCGTGGGCCTGTTTGCCCACCATCTGCATGATCATGATGGGGCCGCCCACCTGATCCAGCGGCACCACGCGTTCCGCCAACTTTACAAAGCTTTGCCACGTGAGGGAAACCATGTCGGCGGTCTGGGCCGCCCCGGCAGCTGCCGCATCGGCAAAACCGTGCTGCACAAGCCGCACCGCGCCGGAATTACGGATGCCAATAAGCCAGGCGCTTTCCTCTTCGCCAAAGATTGTTTTGCGAACAGAACGCTCTGGCGTGAGTTCCACGCTGATGATCATGCCCTGCTCAGGCTGGGCGGTTTCATCGGCGCGGGTTTGCTCGTCGGCCTGGGGGGCCATGTCCGGGCGTGAAAGCGTGACGGCAAGCGTTTTACCGTTGCTCTGCGTAATGGCGTCTGCCATGGCCTGCCAGTTGGCAACGGCAGCGCCGTTGATGCTCACAATGGTATCGCCGGGCTGAATGCCCGCCTTGTCCGCAGGGCCGTTCTGCACAACGCCGCCAACCTGCGGCAGCAGCACGGGGGTGCCCCAGCCAAGCGCCAGGGTCCAGCAGAGCAGCCACGCCAGAAGGATATTGGCGGCTGGCCCGGCGGCAACCACAAGCAGACGCTGCCATGCGGGGCGCAGGGCAAAACTTTCTTTTTCAGTAAAGCCTTCGGGAATATCCTTGGGGTCGCTTTCGCCCACCAGGGCCACATAGCCGCCAAGCGGAACCAGCGAAAGGGCGTATTCCGTCTTGCCCTTGCGGTATTTGAGAATCTTGGGGCCAAAGCCCAGAGAAAACGTAGAAACGCCCATGCCAAGCCCACGCGCCACGGCAAAATGGCCCAGCTCGTGGAAAAAGATCAGGCCGCCAAGAACAACCACGACTGCAATAACTGTTGTCAGCACAAGGAACCTCCGTCACGGGCCAGCCCGTAGACCAGCTCGCGGCTCTGGCAGTCAAGGCGCTGCATGCGCTCCGCCAGTGTATGCGCCTCGATTGTCAGTGCGGCTTCGCTGTCGGTTGCGGAAGCGGCATCTTCAAGAGGCGCGCATAAAGGCTGATGACCGGGGTTGGACGCGCCGTGCGCCTCCAGTGCGGCGGCTATCAGCCGGGGAATGTCCATAAACGCGCAGCGGCCAGTAAGGAAAAGATCCACTGCGGCCTCGTTGGCGGCGTTGAGTACTACGCAACGTCCGCCGCGGTTTTCCAGCACCTGCCTGGCCAGTCCAAGACAGGGAAAAGCGCTTTCGTCCGGTTCATGAAATGTAAGCGGCTTTGCCGTAAGGTCAAGCGGCGGTACGTTGACCGGCACGCAGCGAGGCCAGAGCAGGCAGGCCGCAATGGCCATGCGCATGTCTGGCGTACCGAGCTGTGCAAGCTGGCTGCCATCGTGAAATTCCACAAGCGAATGGACCACGGACTGCGGATGCACCAGCACCTTGATGCGCTCGACAGGTACGCCGTAGAGGTGAAAAGCCTCAATGACCTCCAGCCCCTTGTTCATGAGCGTGGCTGAATCAATGGTAATCTTGGCCCCCATGCTCCAGTTGGGATGCTTGAGCGCCTGCTCTGGCGTGACGGCGTTCAGGGCCTCGCGCGTCCAGCCGCGAAATGGCCCGCCGGAGGCTGTGAGGATGAGTCGTTCCACTTCCTGCCCGCGCCCGGCAAGGCATTGAAAAATGGCATTGTGCTCGGAATCAACAGGCAGCACCACTGCCCCTGTGCGGGCGCACACGCGGCGCACAAGGTCGCCAGCCAGCACCAGTGATTCCTTGTTGGCAAGGCAGATAACCTTGCCTGCCAGAGCCGCGGCCAGCGTTCCGGCAAGACCCGCAGCGCCCACCTGGGCGGAAAGCACGGTGGAAGCTTCGGGCAGGGAGGCCAGCTCCGCGTAACCGTTGCTCCCCACAAGGATGCGGGGGCGGTAGTCCGCAGGCAGAAGCGCGCGCAGTTTGGCTGCGGATTCTTCGTCCAGCACGGCCAGATGCGGCGGCCTCCATGCGAGGGCCTGCTCCGCGAGGCGCTGCACGTTGCGGGCGCAGGCAAACCCAACCATACGGAAGGCCTGCGGGTGCGCTGCGGCAACCTCCAGCGTGCTGCGGCCTATGGAGCCTGTGGAACCCAGCAGCACCAGACTGCGCGGCCATGTTTGCTGCCAGCTTTCACCGGGGGCGTCAGAAATGTAATTGATGGAAGGGCCGCCCAAACCGGGCCAGAGTTGCGCCATGGTGACGTTGTCCTTTAATGGGCGCGCGCAGGTGCTCGCGGCGCGTGTGCGCATAAGATTGGTTCTGCGGCAAAAATTCAGGCTCCCCGGTGGGGATAACCGAGGATTTCAAAATAAAGAGGCTCTTAGGGCTATTAACACGATGAGAAGCTTCGCCCCCCGCCGAAGCAGGGGGCAAAAGAGTCATGGTGCTAACAGGCCCTAAAAGAAGAAAAACCACTGGTCAACAACGGCCACCATGGGCATGGCAAACAACAGGCTGTCGGCCCTGTCGAGGATACCGCCGTGCCCTGGCAGCAGATTGCCGGAATCCTTGATGTTTACAGAGCGTTTGAGGGCGGATTCAAAGAGGTCGCCCAACTGCGCAAAGGCATTGATTGCAATGCCCAGCAGCGCAAAGGAAAACCAGCCTGTCTTGCCGTAAATTTCGCCGTAAATGGCGCAAAAGATCACGCAGCCAACAAGGCTGCCCACCGCGCCTTCCGAACTTTTCTTGGGGCTGACGCGGGGCCACAGCTTGTGGTGCCCAAAGCGAGTGCCCACAAAGTAGGCGGTGGTGTCTGAAATTGCCACCGCTGCAATAACAAAGATAAGCTTGGTGGTGGAAAGGTAGGTCGCCGGGAGCAGCAGCAGGGGCACATAGGCCAGCCCGGCCATAAAGATGCCGCTGGAGGCAAAGGCATTGTCGTCTTCAACAACATCCCACCGGAAAAGAAAACTCATGGAGGCCAGCACAAAGCCTGCGCCAAGGCAGACCAGCGCGTCTTGCGGTCTGTGCATCCAGGTGAGGCAGATCATGCACCAGCCGAGCACGATGGCGCAAATGCGGCTGGGGATGCGGCCCGTCGGCCCCCAGAACAGGGAATAGAATTCCCACAGGCCAAGGGCGCACACCAGCAGGATCACGAACAGCAGGGGCAGGCCCCTGAACCAGAGCGCCAGCAGCAAGACCGCGGCCAGGGCCAGCCCCGTGAAAATGCGGCGAATGTCGATGGATTGTGTTGAAGGATCAATGGGCATCAATTTGCTCCTGTGTTTTGCCGAAGCGGCGCGAACGGGCGGCATAGGCATCCAGTGCCATGCGGAGCTGCGCGGCGTCGAAGTCCGGCCATGGCACGGGCGTGAAATACAGCTCGCTGTAGGCGCATTGGTAGAGCAGATAATTGCTCAGTCTTTGCTCGCCGCTGGTGCGGACAAGCAGGTCAGGGTCTGGTTGTCCGACAGTGTAAAGATGGTCGGCCACGGCCTGTTCGGTCACGTCTTCAGGGCGCAGGCCTTCGCGCAGCATGTTCTGCATTGCGCGCACGATTTCGCCCCTGCCGCCATAGTTGAGGGCGAGGTTCAGGATCATGTCCCTGCCGTCTCCGGTGCGTTTGATGGCGTGGCGCAGGGCCGTGCGCTGGGCAAGGGGCATGGATTCAAGGTCGCCCAGAACGCGCATGGAAATACCCTGTTCGACCATGCGCGGCACCTCGCGGCTCAGAAATTCCATCAGCAGGCTGAAAAGGGCGCTGATTTCCGTCTTGGGGCGGTTCCAGTTTTCGCTGGAAAAGGTGTAGAGCGTGAGGTGGCGTATGCCCAGCGACCTGCATTCGGTCACTATGTTGCGCACGGTTTCCGCGCCAGCGCGGTGGCCTGCTTCGCGGGGCAATCCGCGAGCCTGAGCCCAGCGGCCATTGCCGTCCATGATAATGGCGAGGTGTGTGGGCAGTTTGTCTGGATGGTCCGTCATGCAACAGCCTGTGGTGAAAAGTCTTGCGGGTCTGCGGAATGGTCTGCGGCCCTGCCTGCGGCGGCAAAGCCGCGCCCCGCAATGTGCTTGCGGGGCGCGCGCAACCCGGGCGAAAAATCCGCCACGGGCTAGATTTCCATGATTTCCTTTTCTTTGGCCGCGCACTTTTTGTCGGCATCAGCCACAAACTTGTCCGTCAGCTTTTGCACGTCTTCAGAAGCCTTCTTCTGTTCGTCTTCGCTGATGGCCTTGTCCTTTTCCAGCTTTTTCAGGCTGTCGTTGGCGTCACGGCGCACGTTGCGCACCGCCACCTTGGCGTCTTCGGTGTATTTGCGGGCCACCTTGACCAGATCCTTGCGGCGGTCTTCGGTCAACGGCGGTATCATGATGCGGATGACCTTGCCATCGTTGATGGGCGTAAGGCCAAGATCAGATTTCAGAATGGCCTTTTCAATCACCGAAATGCCGCCCTTGTCCCATGGCTGGATGGTCACGGTGCGGCTGTCGGGCACGGCAACGGAGGCCATCTGGCTGATGGGCGTGGGGGTGCCGTAGTAGTCGCCCTTGATGCCGTCCACCAGGGCGGTGGAGGCGCGGCCCGTGCGCAGCTTGGAAAAATCGCGTTCCTGCGCGGCAATGGCCTTTTCCATACGGTCTTCGGCGTCCAGAAGGATGCTGTCTATATCCATCAGTATTCTCCTTGGGGGCTCAGTTCTGAACTATGGTGCCTACGGATTCGCCAGTGACGGCGCGGCAGATGTCGCCGCCAAACATGCGGCACACGATGATGGGCACGTTGTTGTCGCGCACAAGGGCAAAGGCCGTGGCGTCCATGACGCCCAGATGGCGCGCCAGTGTTTCGTCATAGGTGATGCTGTCGTACTTGACGGCATCGGAATATTTGTTGGGGTCTTTGTCGTAGATGCCGTCAACCTTGGTGGCCTTGATGATGGCGTCGCACTTCAGTTCCATGCCGCGCAGGGCGGCGGTGGTGTCGGTCGTGAAGTAGGGGTTGCCGGTGCCTGCGGCGCAGATGACCACGCGGCCCTTTTCCATGTGGCGCAGGGCGCGGCGGCGGATGAAGGGTTCGCATACTTCCTACATGGTAATGGCCGAAAGCACACGCGTGGGGTAGCCCAGCTTTTCCAGCATGTCCTGCACGGCCAGCGCGTTAAGCACTGTGGCCAGCATGCCCATGTAGTCGGCGGACGAACGTTCCATGCCCTTGGCCGAGCCGGAAAGCCCGCGAAAAATATTGCCCCCGCCAATCACAAGGGCCATTTCCACGCCCATTTCGAGCACGGTGCCGATTTCACGGCAGATGGTGGCTACGGTTTCGGGGTCAATGCCGGTCTTGTTTTCTCCGGCCAGGGCCTCGCCGCTCAGCTTGAGCAGCACGCGCTTGTATTTCAGTGTGGGCATGAGTCCGCCTTGGTAAAGGCTGAGGTGTTGCGGGCTTTCGCCGGACGCAGGAAAAGGGCTGGGCTTTTGGCCCTGCCCCAAAACGAAAAAATAGTAACAGAATTTGCGCACAGCTCAAAGTGTTTTTGCGGCAGCAGTCCCGGCAAGGGCCTGGGCCGCGCCGCACAGCCACTACAGGGCCGTCTGTACGCGGCATTTACCCCTGCTTGGGCCACTCCTCCACTATGAATGGCAGGCTTTGGGCCATCTGGGTCAGAGCCTCGCGTGCTTCTCGCTCCCTGTGAGGGGAATAAATGACCCGCAGCAGGGCCGTCCTGTTTTCAAGCACGGTAAAATAGGCAATGTGCTCATAGGCTTCAAGCAGAAAGCGAAACAGGCCCGTATGCTCCGGCGCAATGCGCACCAAAAGGCTGGCGCTGCGCGTTGGCGGCGGCAGTGCGGGAGCCGGTTTGCGCCGTTCTCGCAATGAAGGCAGCCCGGAAGCGGACTCTCGTGCGCGCGGCATCAGTACCATCCGGTCCATCGAGCCAGAATCACAAGCCCGATGCCAAAGGCAATGGTGAGAAAATAGTTCTTTGACCACCACGCAACCAGCAGCGAGGGCAGGGCCACCATCAGGAACAGGTTGGAAGGCCCGGCGTTGAAGTGCCCTTCGTAAAAGAACACATCCGGCCCCACCAGAGCCGCCATGACGGCGACGGGCACAAAGGAAAGCCAGTGCCGCAGCAGCGGGGGCAGGCTGTCGCCCTTCAAAAAGGTGACAGGCAGGATCTTGGGCAGAACCGTAACTACAACGCTGCCCATCAGGCAGAGCATCAGGGCCGCATGGGTGCTGAACCATCCGCTTTCGTTCATGATTCGGCCTCCTCTGTGCGTGGTGCGTTCAGGCTTGCAGGTTCGCAGTCCCTTGCGGGGGCTTGTGCTGCGCAGGCGAGATCAATGGGCGCGCCCTCATGTTGCGCCTTGCGAAGCAAGAGCCATGTGCCAAGGCTTGCGCCCAGCACCGTGGCGACGGCAATGTTCCACTGGGTCATGCCCGCAGCCTTGAGGCTGATGGAAAGCGTGGTTGTAAAGAGCGCCACCAGCACGTGCAGGCGGCTGACGCATTGCGGCACCAGCAGGGCCAGAAACATGGCTGTGAGGGCATAATCAAGACCAAGGGGTTTGACATCGCTCACCAGCTCGCCGCAGAACGCGCCAATGGCCGCGCCGGAAACCCACCCCAGCTGCGCGGTCTGGTTGCAGACAAAGAGCGTGGTGAGGCTGCGCTGCCAGCCGTTCTGAAAAGCCGTGACATGGACGGCAAAGGTCTCGTCCGTGAGGCCGAGACCCAGCAGAAAGCGTTGCCCGCGCGGCAGTCCGGCCAGCCAGGGGGACTCTGCGGCGGATTGCAGCAGGTAGCGCAAATTGACGATGAACAGCCGCCATGATGGAGAGTGCGCTTGCGCCAGCGCCCCACATGCCCGCGAACACGAACTGGCCGGAGCCTGAAAACATGAGCACGGACATGGCGACAGCCAGAGAGGGCGGGATGTTGTTTTTGACTGCAAGAACCCCAAAAGCGAAGCCTACGGGCAGGTAGCCCAGCACAATGGGCAGTGCGCGCCGCAGGCCCTCCGCCAGGGGGGAAGCGGAAGAAATGCCGGACATGTCATAACCTCGATAAAAGTAAGACAATGAGGCTACGCCCTTTGCCCCTGGCTGGCAAGCTGGGGCCGCGCATCTGTTGCGCGGGAGTTGTGCTGGTGGTTGCGTGAGCAGGCGCTCGCCGTGCCTGCGGTTTTTTGCCGGCTTCTGCGGAGGTACGTGGGGCCTGATCTCCACACCCCTCCGCAGAAGTATATGCCATGAATCCGTGCGATCAGGCCGGTGCGAGAATGGCCGTGCTGAGGATTCTCCTGGCCCAGGGGCGCCCTACCACCAAAACAGGGGTACTTCTTGCAGGCGGCGAGGTTGTTGGCCGCATAGGCCAGGGCCAGCATGCAGATGGCCCCAGCTGCGCAGGGCAGGAGTACGTACCAGTAGCCGAGGCTGTGGATGCCGGGGCCGCCGATGACCGCGATAAGGGCCGTTGCGCCGCCCGGAGGATGCAGGGTCTGCGTTGCGTGCATGAGCGCAATGGCCGTGGAAACAGCAAGGCCAGAGGCCAGCACTGGATTATCGCTGAACAGGAGCTGGCAGCTCACGCCCACAAGAGCGGAAAGCACGTGCCCGCCCACAAGATTGCGGGGCTGGGCCAGCGGGCTGTGGGGCGCGCCAAAGGCCAGCACGGCGGACGCGCCGAACGAGCCGATGAGCAGGGGCAGATTCCACTCTTGCGAGCAGAGCTTTTCAAGCAGCGCAAGGCTGATTATGGACAGGCAACTGCCCGCCCACGCCCAGAATATTTCATTCCAGTCGGCCCTGGGCGGGGCCATTGTGCCAGCCCGCAGGCGGCGCAAAACACGCATCATTGGCATCCTCGTTACTAGATGTTGCGAGAGTCGCGGTTGTGAAGCCGTGCTTCCCTGGTTGTATGGACTGTTTATGGCAATGCCTAGATACGGGCCATGGCAAGAAAGGCCGCGTGCAGGGCCGCAAGCAGGGCAATGAGAGTTGGGCCTGCCCAGCTTTGCGTACCGTGCATGCCGTAGCAGGTTATGGAGAGCGCCTTTTGGGGGCACACGGCTACGCAGTCACGGCACAGATTGCAATCCGCATTGGGGCCTGAAGTCGTCATGGGGTCGCCCATGGCGTCCTGACGGCATACCCGCACGCAGGCCATGCAGCGGCGGCAGGGGCCTGTGCGGCGCACACGCCAGGGGGCAAGGCGGCCAAACCACTTTGCCAGAAGCCCTAGCGGGCAGAGGCCCCGGCAGTAGGTGGCGTATCCGGCCTTGCGGCTGACCAGCAGGGAAGCCGGTACAGCCAGCAGGCCCAGCAAGAGGCCGCAGGCAAGGGCCGCCTCCAGCGGCGCGCCCGAAAAACGCAAGAGCAGGGGAACGGCAAGGGTCAGGCCCAGCATGGCGAGCCGCAGATATGGCAACCACCTGGGCGCACGTCTGGGAATGGGCGGAGCAACATTGCCGGAATCGGTGTTTGCGGAGCCGGAATTTTTTATCGCAGATAATCCGTGCGGGCCCCCGGCGCAGGACTTTGCGGCGCTGGCATCCCACACGCCAAAGTAGCAAAGATGGCTGCACCAGGCCGCGCCCGCAATCAGGGTGGAAAAGCCGAACAGGCCCAACATGAACCAGCCGCCGCCACGATAAATGGGTGCTGCGGCGATCAGCCCCGGTACCGGCAGGTGCAGTTGCCCGCTGAGCAGAAAACGGCTTTCCAGAGCCAGCCCAAGGACAAGCTGGGCGAAAAACACCAGGGAAAAGAGCCTCCACAGGCGCATTCTGACCTGCGGGACCTTTTTCCCGCTCAGCCATCCTGCTGCGCAGGCCGCCCAGATACCTGCCAACGCAAGTTGCAGTGATCCCCATTGAGGGCAAAACCGTTCAAGAACGAGAAGTTGGGGCTTCATTAGCCAGACCGGCAGCAACAGACCAAGGCAAAGGAGCAGCGCAGCCAGTTGGGTGCGGGCGCTCGTGTCGCCCTTGTGGTAGCGTTGTCGCGCGGATTCCCGCAGCAGGGGCAGGGCGGCAAGCGCCGTCAGCAGGGCCACGCTCAGCAGGATAACAGCCAGCCTGTGCCACGGTTCGCCCATGAACATGCGCATTTGCACAAACTGGGCCGCAGCCCATATCCAGCGTCCTGCCAGCAGTGGCAACACCAGCAGCAGGAGCAGGCGCACCCATGCGGCGCGGCTCCATGCGAGCAGGGCCAGAGCAAGGCAGGCGGCGGCAAGACCGGGCTGACCGCTACGCCAGAAGTGCGCTCCGGCGGGCAGCAGGGCCAGGAAAGAAGGCAAGGGGATAAGGCGGGAAGCTCCGCGCATGTCAGACTTCCTTTATATTCGGCATGTTATGGCGCTGCTACGCGCCGCCGTGCATGTTGTATGGCGTTTACTTGGGCAGTTTGCGTTTGCCCACCAGGTCCACAATGTCAATGCGCACCACGCCCGTGCGGGCAAGGGCCGCATCCGGCGTGGGGGTGGGGCAAAGGGCGGCGTAGCGCACTGCCAGGGCATCAAGGGCGAGGCCCTTTTCCGCCGGGTCTTCCACAATCACGGCGCGGCCAGTGCCGCACAGCGATTTAAAATAGGTGGTGGACTTTTCCCGGTGGATGGACACATCGGCGTACAGGGTAAAGGCCACATTGGGGTTGCGGCTGATACAGTCCAGCTTGTGCCCCTCACGGGCGCAGTGGATATAAATGCAGCTGCCCTGGCGCACAAAGTTGAGCGGAATCACATAGGGAAAATCCCCATCGTGCATGGCAAGGCAGAGGTCGTCGGCAGTGGAAAAAACTTCGTCAAAAAATTCCGGGTCAAGGCATTCGCGGTTCTGTTTGCGCATTTGCGGCTCCTGATGCTGATCTGCTGGCTGGTTACAGTGACGGATTGCTGCCAATGGGTTCCGGCGTGGATAAAATGCCTGCGGCAAGGCAAGGGGCTTGCGTCACAGGGGCATTGGCAGTGTTTTTTTGCAGACTGCGTTGCCAGTGCAGACGCGCCGCAGTGAGGTCTGCCGCGTCCGGGTGTCGTTCTGCCTCGCGCAGGCGGGCCAGACGCTCGGGACTCAGTGGATGACCGCCCTTGCGCTGCGAAGCGGCAACCACCTGCGGATTGACCCTGCCCTGGCACAAGAATCCATCAACTACCGTATTGCCGCCAGCCTGTAAAATTTCGTGCGTTGCAGCCATGCAGCGGCGGGCGTGGTCTGAATGGGGCCATGCACCCAACGTGCCGAAAAAAAACACTTGCTTGCCGCGCACGCGTTCCATGTAGCGCAGGGCGCGAGCATCAGGCAGACCCTTGCGCACCCAGAACCCCAGAGCCAGCATGTCAAAGTCATCCGGATCTGGGGCGTTGCGCACGGGAAAACAGGGAAACCCCGATGTGTCGGCCAGCGCCTCGGCCACTTTACGGGTGTTGCCCGTGCAGGAAGAATAAATGATGCAAGCTTTCATGCTGATCCTGGAAAATGTTTTGAGAATGTTCCTTCTCAAGGGGGTTGATGCGTTCTCTGGCGAGCGCGCACTCATAAAGCCGTAGCTGCCTGATCGGCGGCATTTTCGCTGCATAATTTCAAAGTTGCGGCAGCAGCCGACAGGGCGGCATCAAATAATTCAAGCTATGCTTCGGCCCTTTCGCGCAGGGCATTGGCATCAAGCAGAATGATGCGGCGGCGGTCACGGTCGATAAGTCCGGCTGACGCCAGGGCGCTGAGTTCCCGGCTCAGGCTCTCCCGGCTGATGCCCATCTGGCGGGCCAGTGTTTCCTGGGTAACGCCCATGCTCAGGGTGGCGCTTTTTTCCATTTTTGCCCGATGCAGCAGCCATGCCGCTACCCGGCCCGAAACGGAAATGCGCCCCTGCGATCCCGCAATCTTGTTGATGAACAGACGTTGGCGCAGGCTCATGGCCGCCAGCATGGCGACTCCCAAAGCCGCATCGCTGCGCAGGGCTTCGAGCAGGGCTTTGCGCTCCAGCCGCAAAACAACGCCGTTCTGGACGCCGATAGCCGTTACAGGCAGGCCTTCTTCATAAAAAAGCACCCCGGCGTCCAGCATTCTGCCGCAACGCACAAGGTGCAGTACGCATTCCTTGCCCTGAGCCGAGTGGCGACAGAGTTTGACCATGCCCGAGAGCAGCAGCATGGCATCGGCAGAGGCTTCGCCCTCGCGAAAAAGTGTCGCGCCCTGGCTGAATGGCTGCACACGGGCGTGCAGTGCCAGCTTTTGGCGTTCAGTATCCGACATGGCCGCAAAAGGGCCGGTTTGCAAGGCAGCATGGATGGTTTGCAGGTCGCTGTTTTCCATCTTGTCTCCCCTCAGGCCGCAGCCTGTGCGCGGGCGGTCTGGTATTGCAGTTTCGTTTACGTCTGTACGGAACGCCTCTGTGACAACGGCTGACAGCAAGGTCTGTTGCCAGCGACTCTGGCAATACATCAGAAATGACCGGGATGTTCTGTGACCGAGATCACAAAAACTTGCTAATCAAATCCGCAGTTCAGGCTAAATCAAGGCAATGGACTGGAAGTAAAGGCAATTCCAGAGAAGTTTTCCAATGAAACAAGCCTGTTGTCTTGCATGGATTCCTCTGAAAATTTTCTTGCCGCAACAAGTAAGCAGGCAGGATTTTGCCCGCCGATGGCGGGCATTTCAAGTAGCAAGGGCTTTATGATCTGCTATCTCATGAGAGCACGGCATGTTCAAAAAGCGCAAAGCCTCGGCGCAAAAGCCGGAATAATCCGACTGCTGCGCCGAGGCCTGAATGTGCGGATTGGCAGAAGCGCTTACTTCTTGCCGCCCTTTTTGGTGGCCTTTTTGTTGCTCTTGGCGGGCTTGGAGGCCGCAGCCTTGGGCGCTGCCGGAGCAGCCTCGGGCTGGGTTTCAACCGGTGTTGCCGCAGCTGCGGGTTCCGTTGCCGGGGCTTCCGCAGCAGGCTCTGCCTTGACTTCAGGCGCGGGCGCTTCTTCCACTACCGGAGCGGCCTTGGCTTCGACAGGGGCTTCCGCCACAGGCTCGGCCTTGGCTTCAATGGGGGCCTCCACAGGCGCCTCGGCCTTGGGTTCCTCAGCCTTGGGCGCTGCGGGAGCCGCCGCTTCCGCCACAGGGGCGGCAGGGGCT
>JASGGT010000036.1:0-21021 GCA_047602655.1 Desulfovibrio sp.
GGCAAAGGCTACGGCAAAAATGGCCACGTTGACGCTGTGCCTGTAGGTGTATTCGTCCCGCCCTTTGAGGTTGGCGAGGGTCAGCATGGCGTTGGCATTACGCTTGAGGGCAAGGATGATGGACCTGACGCAGGGTTCAGCCCCTGCAACTTCTGCACTGCCGCACTCGCCGGAAGTCATGGCGGCTTTGACATGGGCGTAGGCCGCAGCGTGCGCTCTTTGTGCCTGCGCAATGTGGCGTGAAAATACGCGCGACAGCGCGCAGCCCGGTTCATATGTGGGAATGGCACGCTCCGGATCGTGAATTACTTCGGTAAAACCCTGCTGAATGATCCCGTCAACTTCTGCCTGATCGGCCACAAGGCCCTCGCGCATGTAGAGCAGCGGGGCATTGATCCAGGAAATACCCGGATTGAGCACGTACATTCCCGGCTTCAGGTTTGCTATAGGTATCCGTTCCACTGGCATGCTGGTGGATCCTTTTGCAGGTATTTGCGTTGATTTTCACTACAATAGTATAACACTTCAAAATTTTAGGAGTAAAGATATAAAAAGAGCCTTTTTTGCAACTGGCTGATTGGATTGTTCAAAATTTCTTTTCGCGCCAACTCTCATTTTTATTGGAAGCACCGCACCAATGTGAAATTAATATTTTATCACTCTTGTATAAAAAAAGTGATTTCCAATATATTGAAATCATAAATAAAAAAAATTGAGTATGCACTCAAGTTATAAAAACTACAATTAAATTAGGGTTTAAAGAAAGTGTGTGAAAACAGGAACCTGGCTGGAAATTAAAAAAAAATTATGTTAGCGACAATGCTTCCTAATTAAATTACCAGACCAGATTAGTACAGTTGCGGTGGCTTGGAAACGTTTGCAACGGCATATTTGAAGAGATTTTTTTTCACTTCAGGCTGATTTCTGGATTGGTCCGATGTGCCGCAGACAGATGACAATATCCCTTACTCGCACGAGAGAAGCACTATGGGCAGTACGCAGTTGGTTCAGAGTGTATGCGGAATGTGCACCGCAAGGTGTCCAATTTCTGTAGAAATAAAAGACGGTGCCGTTGGTATGATTTACGGCAACCCGCACAGCCCCCTCAAGGGGGCCTTGTGCGCGCGCGGGGTGGCTGGCAAGGCCCTTGAGCGCGAGTCGGAGTGCCCGCAGAGTCCGCTTATCCGCGTGGGTGAGCGGGGCGAGGGCAAGTGGAAAAAGGTTTCGTGGGAAGAAGCCTTCGACTATGTTGCGCAAAAGATTGCCGCTGTGCAGCAGCAATACGGCAAGGAAGCCGTGCTGTGGTCTGATCGCGACGGCCCCTTTACTGACCTTTACCGGGCGTTTATGCGCGGTATCGGTTCGTCCAACGTATGTACGCACAGCACCTCGTGCGATCTCAATACCCACCACGCCTGCAAGGCCGTCATGGGCCTCGGGCGCGGCATGGCCGTGAACGATTTTGCCAACTGCAAGCATATTGTGCTGCAAACGCGCAACATCTTTGAAGCTATCAATCTTGGCGAGGCCAGAACCGTCATGCAGGCCCTGCGCAAAGGCTGCAAGCTGACGGTCATTGATATCCGCCACAACGTTTCGGCCTCCAAGGCCAATGATTTTCTGCTCGTTCGCCCCGGTACGGACTATGCCTTCAATCTGGGCATCATCAACACGCTCATTACCCGCAAGCTGTACAACAAGGATTATGTGGATGCCCACACCACGGGTTTTGCCGAACTGGCCGAATTTGTGGCTCCCTACACGGCGGAATGGGCGGCTGAACAGTGTGAGGTCGATGCGCAGGCCATTGTGCGCCTTGCGCAATCGCTTGCCGCTGCGGCCCCCCATGTGATCTGGCATCCCGGCTGGATGACCTCGCGCTACGCGGATTCGTTTCAGGTTGCGCGCACTGCTCTGGTCATTACGGCTCTGCTGGGCGGCGTGGGCGTCAAGGGCGGCATAGTGCCGGGCCGTACCCCCAAGGAATGCGGCAAGGCCGGGCTCAAAAAGTTTACGGATCTCTTCCCCGCGCCAAAGGGATTACGCGCCGATGGCCTCGGCGTGGACAACAAGGCTTTCGATCCCGGCAAGGGGCTGCTGCACAAGGCTTTTGAAGCCATCAGCAATCCGCCGCAGGGGGCCGCTCCGGTCAAGGCGTACATGTGCTGGCGGCACGATCCCTTGCAGGGCTTTCCCGATCCCGATGCGCTGCGCAAACGCTTTGACGGCCTTGATCTGCTCGTGAGCGTCACGTTCTCCTGGTCAGACACCGCCTGGTATTCAGACGTGGTGCTGCCGCTTTCCACCTACCTTTCACGCGAAAGCATCATTGCCACCAAGAACGGTCTCAAACCGCAGTTCTTTGTGCGCAACCGCGTTATTCCGCCGCGCTACGACACCAAGGCCGACTGGGAAATCATCGGCGGCCTGGCAAAGCGCCTCGGGCTTGATCCTCTTGTCTTTGAAAGCGCGGAGGATATGTGGCGCTTTCAGCTTGAGGGAACAGGCCTCACCAGCGCGGACTTTACCGAAAAGGGTTTTGTCTCGCTCACCAGCGACCCTCTGTATGTGGATCTGGCAAGCTATTCCTTCCCCACTGCCTCGGGCAAGGTGGAGCTGACCAGCGAGGGCTACGGCAAGGGCTGCGGCGAAAACATGCTGCCGCCCTACACGCCGCCCGTTGCGCCGCCCGAGGGGGCCTACCGCATTACCTTCGGGCGCGTGGCCGTGCACACCCAGGGCCATACCATCAACAACCCGCTGCTGCTTGAGCAGGTTCCTGAAAATACCGTGTGGATCAACAACAAAAAGGCCAAGGCCGCTGGCATCAACCCCGGCGACAGGGTGCGCGTGCGTGATGCCGCAGGCAATGCCATGGGCGAGGCCGGGGTCAAGATCACCTCTGCCATTCATCCCGAGGCCATCTTTGTGGTGCACGGCTTTGGCCACGACCTGCCTTGCGAAAGCCGCGCCTTCCACAAGGGTATCTCTGACAGCAAGTGCCTGAACGGTGGGCTGGATATGCAGGATATGGGCGGCGGCGGCCTTGCCATGCAGGAGCATTTTGTCACGCTGGAGAAGGTGACCGGTTCCGGCGCTGCCTAGGCGCACTGTGCCACGGATATTGGCAAAGGCCTGACCAGATACTGCAAGGAAATTTACGGGAACAACCCACCGAGCCGCGTGGGAGGATGGTTATGAGCAAATATATCGTCATGCACAATTCGGCGGATTGCATAGGCTGCAAGGCCTGCGAGGTTCAGTGCCGCAGCCTGCACAACGGCGGGCCGGGGGCTTTTTTCTGCCGCGTTCTTTCCGTGGAGCAGACCGAACCCAAGCCCGCGCTGGGTTTGTGTACACCTCGTGCTTTCACTGCGAAAATCCCTGGTGCGTCAAGGCCTGTCCCACAGGGGCCATGCGCCGCAGGGACGATGGCATTGTCTATGTGGAAACCTCGGCCTGCGTGGGCTGCAAGGCCTGCATTACCGCCTGCCCCTGGGCTGCGCCCCAGTGGAACGCCCAGACTGGCAAGGTGGATAAGTGCGACCTGTGTCGCGACCGCATCGATCAGGGCCTCAAGCCCGCCTGCGTAACCACCTGCGCCATGAGCTGTCTGCAATTCTCCACGCCGGATGCGGCCAGTCAGGAGAAGCGGCAGGAATTTGCCGAGCAGATGCAGCGCAACAGGCCTGTTGTGCGCTAGAACGTGTTTTGTTTTCTGCCGGGCCTTACAGGGCTTGCGGCAGAATGTTCAGGTTGATTGGCGGCGACTCTGGCAGGAGACGCCGATTGCGGAGCAGGGCCGCGCGATTGTTCGGCCCTGCCCGCCCGGAATTATGACGAAGACATTCAACAAGGTGGCTTTTTATGGTGCCTACGGTTGCCGGAGAAGAGTATCTTGCCATTCTGCTGCTGCTCATTATTGCGCTGCTTTTTGGCGTGCTTACGTTGTTTTTCGGGCGGTTTTTCCGCATGCGTCGGCCCTACCGCGAAAAGCTCATGCCCTATGAATCCGGCAATGAGCCAACAGCCGAGCCGCGCACGCGTTTTTCCATCAAATTTTATTACGTTGCCATTCTTTTTGTCATCATCGATGTGGAAGCCATCTTCCTCTACACCTGGGCAGTGGAGTTTGTGCGTCTGGGCAGCCTTGGGCTGGCGGAAATGCTGACCTTCATGACCCTGCTGGTGCTGGCCTACGCCTATGCCTGGAAAAAGGGGGCCTTTGAATGGGTGAAGTAGAAACTCGCGCCGCCGCGCAAGGCGACCAGCCGCTTGTGGTACACAAGGACGGCCTGCGGTTTTTCCCCGGCGCCAACGCCGTGCTCGGGCCGCTCAACGCCCTGGTCAACTGGGGCCGTTGCGGCTCCATCTGGCCGGTGACCTTTGGCCTTGCCTGCTGCGCCATCGAAATGATGGCCACAGGCGCGTCAACGCACGACCTTGACCGCTTTGGCATCATCTTTCGCGCCAGCCCCCGGCAGGCAGACTGCATGGTGGTGGCCGGAACCCTGAGCAAAAAAATGGCCCCGGTGCTGCGCAGGGTTTATGACCAGATGCCCGAGCCGCGCTATGTGCTCGCCATGGGCAGCTGCGCGTGCAGCGGCGGGCTTTTTCAGTCGTATGCCGTAACGCAGGGCGTGGATCAGATTATTCCGGTAGATGTCTATGTGCCGGGCTGCCCCCCGAGGCCGGAAGCGCTTTTTGACGGCTTTATCAAGTTGCAGGAGAAAATTAACAAGGAGCAATTTCGATGGAGTCCCTGGAGATAGCGCGTCTGCTGCGTGAGGCTTTTCCGCAGGAAGTGCTCGACATACAGGAGTTTCGTGACCAGACGGCAGTGCTGTTGCGCCACGGGCGCATCCTTGATGTTCTGGTCTACGCCAGGGAGCATTTTGACCTGATGCACCTGCGCTCCCTTTGCGGGGTGGACAACAGCCGCCGCAAGCAGGAGGGCCTTGGCGCGTTTGAGGTCGTCTACAACCTGTATTCCGTGAATCAGCGCAGTGCCCTGCGTCTGCGCGCCCAGCTGGACGATTCTGATGCGGGCATTGATTCCGCCGTGCCCTTGTGGCCTGTGGCCAACTGGCTTGAGCGCGAAGTTTTTGACCTCATGGGCATACATTTCAGGGGGCACCCTGACCTGCGCCGTATTCTGCTGCCGGATGACTGGCAGGGCCACCCCCTGCGCAAGGCCTATCCTGTGCGCATCCCCTCGCGCGGCGTGCCTGAATGGCCCGGTCTGACCGAACTGCGAGAACACGCCAGGGCGGCGGACGCCCTGAGCTGGCAGGGGGGAGAAAAGCATGAGTGATATCCGCAAGCAGAGCATTGAATGCCCTGTGCGTCACGGCCAGCCTGTGGGGCGTCAGAACGTGCAGGAACTGCTGGGCAGGGAACAGCCAGAAAACGCTGATGACTTTGACTGCTTTGACGAAGGCGACGAAGACCGCACCAGCCTGCGCCTCGGGCCGCAGCACCCCGCCACGCACGGCGTGTTGCGCCTCGACCTTGAGCTTGAGGGTGAAACCATTTTGAGCTGCGACCCTCAGGTGGGGTATCTGCACCGCGGCTTTGAAAAAATGGCCGAAACCTTCACCTATGCGCAGGCCCTCACCCTCACCGACCGGCTGGACTACATCGCCGCCATGTCCAACAACACGGGCTACTGCCTTGCTGTGGAAAAGCTGCTGGGCGTGCAGGCTCCGTTGCGGGCGCGCTACATCCGCACCATTGCCTGCGAAATGTCGCGCCTGTGTTCGCATCTGCTCTGGCTTGCCACCCACGCGCTGGATATCGGGGCTATGACCGTCTTTCTGTACTGCTTTCGCGAGCGTGAAATGCTGCTGGATCTGTTTGAAGACCTCTGCGGCGCGCGCCTCACCCTGACGTATCCGCGCATCGGCGGCGTGCGGCAGGACGTGACAGGCCGCTTCATGGACGGCTTGCAGGATTTTCTCAATATCTTCCCAAAGCGCATACTTGAGTACGAAACCCTGCTCGATACCAACCGTATCTGGTTGCAGCGCACTGTGGGCGTTGGCGTGCTGAGCGGCAAGGAAGCTCTTGCCCTTGGCCTCACCGGGGCCTGCCTGCGCGGCTCTGGCGTGGATTACGACGTGCGCAAGCACGAACCCTACGATGCCTATGATCTGGTGGATTTTGAAGTGCCGCTGGGCAGCGATGGCGATATTTACGCCCGCTACCGCTGCCGTATGGAAGAAATGCGCCAGTCTGTGCGCATCCTGCAACAGTGCGTGGATCAGCTCCCCCCGGGCGCAACACTGGCGGCAGACGCCCCAGACCTGCTCATGCCCTTCAGGGCGTGGCGCAGCGAGGCTGAAACAGCGCTTTTTGGCGGCAGCCTGCGGCAGGTCATGCACGACAACAACATTTATATGCCCGGCGATGTGTACGTGGCCACCGAGGCCCCCAAGGGCGAGCTTGGCTTCTACTTTGTGAGCGACGGCAGCAGCAGGCCTTACCGCATGCACGTGCGCGGCCCGTCGTTCATCCATATCGGCGCCCTGGCAAGCATGGCCCCTGGCGGGCTTATTGCCGACCTTATCGCCAATATCGGCAGCATGGACGTGGTGCTGGGAGAATCTGACCGGTAAACCTGGAGGCAGACTGCAAGGCCTATGGCTGCGCTGGGTAAACCGGGTTTACGGCTACAACCAATCTGGCAGGGAAACCATGAATGTTCTGGTAATTGTGCTGCAACTTCTCGCGCTTCTGGTGATCGTGCTGCTGCATGTGGCCTATGCCACATACTTTGAGCGCAAGGTCATCGGCCATATGCAGATGCGCATGGGGCCTACCCGCGTGGGCTGGCTCGGGCTGCTGCAACCCATTGCGGACGGCATCAAGAGCTTTTTCAAGGAAGACATCATTCCCTCGGCGGCAGACAAGCCCATATTCATGCTGGCCCCCATCATATGTCTGGTGCCTGCCTTTGCCTCGCTGGCAATATTGCCGTGGGCCGAGGGCTGGGCATTGTCCAACATCAATATCGGCCTGCTCTTTGTGTTCGCCATGAGTTCCCTTGGCGGCTACGGGGTTGTGCTGGCGGGCTGGGCCTCAAACTCCAAGTTCAGCTTTCTTGGCGTGTTGCGGGCCTCGGCGCAGGTGATCAGTTATGAAATCGCCATGGGCCTCAGCCTCGTGGGCGTGATGCTGCTCTCTGGTTCGCTCAATCTGGGCGACATTGTAGCCGCGCAGGGCGATTCGTTTTTTGGCATGTTCGCCTTCCGCCAGTGCATTGGCTTTTTCATCTTTTGCGTTGCCATGCTGGCGGAAACCAACCGCGTGCCCTTTGACCTGCCCGAGGCGGAAAGCGAGCTTGTTTCCGGCTATTGCACTGAATACAGCGGCATGCGCTACGCCCTGTTTTTCATGGCCGAATACACGTCCATGTTCGTGATGGCCACGGTGGGCGTTGTCTGTTTTCTGGGCGGCTGGCGCGGCCCTGTAGAGGTGGGCTTTTTCCCGCCGTTCTGGCTGGTGCTCAAGGTGTACGGCGTCATGTTTTTCTTTTTCTGGGTGCGGGCCACGCTGCCGCGTTACCGTTACGACCAGCTCATGGCCCTTGGCTGGAAGGTGCTTATCCCTCTGGCGCTCTTTAATATTGTGATTACCGCTTTGGGCAAGGCCCTGCTGGGTTAGGGCCTGTTAATACTATGGCTCTTTTCCCCTCTGCCTGCGTCAGGAATCCTTTTTATTCCGGTCGAGTACCAAAAACGTACGCTCCCTTCATAAAAAGGCTTCCTTCCTTGGTAGAGAACAAAATTTCTCATAGTGTTAACAGGCCCTAGGCCTCTGACGAGGAGAGCAACTATGCAGATTCAGTACAAAGCGCCCCGCAACTGGCTGCAAACCCTGTTGCAGACAGAAATAGCCCAGGGCATGGCCCTGACCTTGCGGCGCATGTTCAACCGCCCCATCACGCGGCAGTATCCGGAAGAAAAACCAGTGGTTGCCGCTGGTTTTCGCGGGCGGCACGCCCTGGTGCGCGATGCCGCAACCGGCGAGAGCCGTTGCGTTGCCTGTATGCGCTGCGCGCGGGTATGCCCCTCGCACTGCATACGCATTCGCTGGAGCCGCGCCGCGGATAACAGCCGCGTGGTGGATGCCTACAATATTGACGCCCTGCGCTGCATCTTTTGCGGCTACTGCGCGGAGGTCTGCCCGGTGAACGCCATTGTGCTGACGGAAGTCTATGCTTACGCCGCCAACGGGCGTTCGGCCTTCATGTTTGACAAGCAGGCCCTGCTGGACAACTGGGACGACTTTGCGGCGCAGAAGGGCAACTTGAAAGGCTATGTGAACCCCCTGTGCCGCCCCCGGAATATGCCTGAAGCCGCGCTTGCGCATGCCAAACGGGTGGCGGTGGATGCGGAATGGAGCGGAGCGGAGCAGTGGGTGGGCAAGAATCACCGCGCCGCGCACAGCTGTTCGCAAGACGCGGAGCAGCTCCAGAGCGTGCCCGGCCACGGCCAGGAGAATCAGGACGGCGCCGCGCAATGACCCGCCATAAAACGGTGCGGGCCCGCTGCAATGCCCGTCTGTTGCGGACAGCCCCGCAAGCCCCACCCGCAAAGGGGAGGCCACGACCGGCAGGGCAGGCGGGGAGCGTGGATGATGGGCCTCTTTGCGGAGGCATCCTGGAACAGAGCGCAAGTCCACTGCGGAGGTGGAACGGTGTTTGGTGAAATATTCTTTCTATACTGCGCCTTTGTCATAACCGTGTGCGGCGTTCTGGCCATCAGCCTGCGCAATCCCATTCACTGCGTGCTGCTGGTGCTGCTGCTGTTCTTCCACATGGCGGCGGTCTACCTGACCTTGCAGGCCGAATTTCTGGCAGCCATACAGATCATCGTCTATGCCGGGGCCATTCTGGTCATGTACCTTTTTGTGCTCTTTCTGGTGAACCTGCAACGCGAGTTGCGGCTGCCCGCCCTGACCCCAAAACCCATCGTGGGTTATGCGCTGGCGGCTGTCCTCTGCGGCGGCATGCTCTGGGGCGTGGCAGGTTTTGCACCGGGAGGCAAGGGCCAATGGCCCCTTGAAGCCCTGCGCGATGTCACGCATACCAAGGCTTTGAGCCGCGAGCTGTTCACCAACCATTTTCTTTCGCTGGAAATTGCGGGCGTGCTGCTGCTGGTGGCTCTGGTGGCTGCCCTGACGCTGGCGCGCAGGCAGCCCGTGTGCACACCCGCCCCGGCGCAGGCTCAGGACAATACCTGCCCTTGCGCAAACGGCAACAAAGACCAAGGAGGCGCGGCGTGATTCCCCTTTCCTGGTACATGGCGCTGGCAGCAGTGCTGTTTTGCATAGGCGTGGCCGGATTTCTGACGCGCCGCAACATCATTGTGATGCTGCTCTCGCTTGAGCTGATGCTCAACGGCGTCAACCTCAATCTGGTGGCCATGAGCTATTTCATGGACGCGCTGCGCGGGCAGGCTTTTACCATTTTCATCATCACCGTTGCCGCCTGCGAGGCCGCAGTGGGGCTTGGCATTGTCATCTGTCTGTTCCGCAGCCACAGAAGCGTGCGCAACGAAGATATAACAACGATGCGGGGGTAAACATGCCAATATACTTGCTGCTTATTCCTCTGTGTCCGTTGCTGGCCTTTGCGCTCACCCTGATCTGCGGCCGCCAATGGGGCGGGCGCGCCCACTGGCTGCCCATTGCGGCCATTGGCGTCTCCCTCGTCTGCGCCTTGCTTGCCCTGCGGGATGTGCTGGCGGGCAATATCGTCAATGCCGATGTGCACACCTGGATAGCCTCCGGCAATCTGCGCGTGACTTTTGGCTTTCTGGTGGATCAGCTCACGGCGGTCATGCTGGTGGTGGTTACCAGCGTCAGCACCCTTGTGCACATCTATTCCGTAGGCTACATGCGTGGCGAAAAAGGTTATTACCGCTTTTTTGCCTATCTTGGCCTGTTTTCCTTTTCCATGCTCATGCTGGTCATGGGCAACAATTTCTTGCAGCTCTTTTTTGGCTGGGAGGCTGTGGGGCTTTCGTCCTACCTGCTCATCGGCTTTTATTATGAAAAGGATTCCGCCTCGGATGCTGGCAAAAAGGCCTTTATCGTCAACAGGTTTGGCGACTTTGGCTTTTTGCTGGGGCTGTTCTGCATATTCACCATTTTTGGCAGCCTGCACTATGCGGATGTGTTGCCCCAGGCCGCCGTGCTTGAGGGCATGACCTTTTCCCTGTGCGGCTATACGGTCAGCGCGCCCACGCTCGTTTGTCTGCTGCTGTTCTGCGGCGCGGTGGGCAAGTCGGCCCAGCTTCCTTTGCATGTGTGGCTGCCCGACGCCATGGAAGGCCCCACGCCTGTGAGCGCGCTTATCCACGCGGCCACCATGGTGACGGCTGGGGTGTTCATGCTGGCGCGCTGCAATGCCCTGTTTGCGCTGTCCCCCACGGCACTGGCCGTCATCACCGTTGTGGGCGCGGTCACAACGCTCTTTGCCGCCACCATCGCGCTCACGCAGACCGACATCAAGAGGGTGGTGGCCTATTCGACTATCAGCCAGCTGGCCTACATGTTCATTGCCTGTGGCGTGGGAGCTTACGGCGCTGGCGTGTTCCACCTGTTTACGCATGCCTTTTTCAAAGCCTTGCTCTTCCTCGGTTGTGGTTCGGTGATTCTGGGCATGCACCACGAGCAGGACATGCGCAGTATGGGCGGGCTTGGCAGGTACATGCCCATTACCAGCGCAACCTTTTTGCTGGCCTCGCTCTCCATTGCAGGCGTACCGGGGCTGGCAGGCTTTTTCAGCAAGGATGAAATCCTGCTCATGGCCTTCAACGCGGGCACGTTCACGGGCTATCTGGCTTGGGGCGTGGGCGTGCTGGTGGCCTTTATGACGGCTTTTTACTCTTTCCGTCTGTATTTCAGCGTGTTTACGGGCCAGTTCCGGGGGACGGAACACCAGCGCGAGCATCTGCATGAATCGCCGCGCGTGGTCACTGTGCCATTGCTGGTGCTGGCCGTGGGGGCTGTGGCCTCGGGCTGGCTGGGCATTCCGCATGTGCTTGGCGGCTCCAACCACTGGGCGGATTTTCTCGCTCCGGTGACGGGGCACCCGCACGTGCATGTATCCGCCGCAATGGAGCTTGGGCTGATGGCAGTTTCCGTAGTTGCTGGCTTTGCGGGCATCGGACTGGCCTGGCTCATGTACTGCCGCAGTCCGGAACTGCCGGGCAAGGTGGCTGGGGCTTTCAGCGGTCTGTACCGGCTGTTTTCGCGCAAGTACTGGGTGGACGAAATCTACGTGGCCTGTCTTGTGCGGCCCACGCTGTGGCTGGCGGATAACCTGTTGCTGGGCGTGGTGGACACGCGCGGCATTGAAGGCGTGGTCAACGGCGTGCCGCGCGCCATCGGCAGGCTGTCCACAAGCCTCCGCAGGCTTCAGGACGGGCAGGTGGCGCACTATCTGGCATGGCTGGCCAGCGGCGTGGCGGCGCTCCTGCTGGTATTGCAACTGGGCTTTTTTTCCTAATAACGGCGGGGAGATCACATGTCTGTACCTGTTCTTTCCTTGCTCATCTTTGTGCCGCTGGCGGGTGGGCTTTCCCTGCTGGCTGTTGCGCGCCGCAACGAAGAAACCATCAAGCTGGGCGCGCTTGCGGTATGCCTGATTGAGCTGTGCCTGAGCTTTGTGGCCCTGGGCCGCTTTGATAAAAGCCTGTGGCAGATGCAACTGGTGGAAAACTGCGCGTGGATTGAGAGCCTGAACATCAATTACGCCCTGGGCGTGGACGGCATAAGCGTGCTGTTTCTGCCGCTGACGGCCCTCATAACCCTGATGGGCGTGGCGGTGTCGTACAAGAGCATCAAGGTCAAGGCCAAGGAGTTTTTCATCAGCCTCCTGCTGCTTGAGAGCGCCATGGTGGGCGTATTTTGCGCTACCGACCTCATGCTGTTTTACATTTTCTGGGAAGCCATGCTCATTCCCATGTTCCTGCTCATCGGCGTGTGGGGCGGGCCGCGCCGCATTTACGCCACGATCAAGTTCTTTCTGTACACCCTGCTGGGCAGTTTGCTGATGCTGCTGGGCATCATCCTGCTCTACCTCAAGGGCGGGCATACCTTCGACATCATGGCACTGGCGCGCAACGACTTTGATCCCCGGCTGCAACTGCTGCTGTTCTGGGCCTTTTTTGCGGCCTTTGCGGTCAAGGTGCCCATGTGGCCCGTGCACACCTGGCTGCCAGACGCGCATACCGAAGCGCCCACGGCGGCCTCGGTCATTCTGGCTGGCGTGCTGATCAAGATGGGCGCGTATGGCTTTTTGCGCTTCTCTCTGCCTTTGTTTCCCTATGCCGCGTGGGTGCTGCTCAAGCCCATGCTGGTGCTTTCCGTCATCGCTATCGTATACGGCGCGCTAGTCTGCCTTGCGCAGACGGACGTAAAGCGGCTGATCGCCTACAGCTCTGTCAGCCACATGGGCTTTGTGACTCTGGGCCTTTTTGCGCTGACCCAAAAGGGCGTTGAAGGTTCCATTTTGCAGATGATCAACCACGGTATAGTGACGGGCGCGCTCTTTCTGGGCGTGGGCATGCTCTATGACCGCACCCATACGCGCGAGATCAAGGTATACGGCGGTCTGGCCTCGGTCATGCCCGTGCTGGCGGCCTTTTTTATGGTCTTTACCCTTGCGGCGGTGGGCCTGCCCGGCACCAACGGCTTTGTGGGCGAATTCCTGATCCTGCTCGGCGGTTTTGAACGCGCCCCCTGGGCCGCAGTGGTGGCTTCGTCGGGCCTGATTCTGGGCGCATGGTACATGCTGTGGCTGTATCAGCGCGTGTTTTTCCGTCAGGTGTCTGAAACCGTGCGCGGTCTGGTTGGGGAAAAACTTGACGCGCGCGAAGTGCCATACTGCTGACCATGACGGCGCTCATTCTGGGCATTGGTATTTTTCCCAATGTGCTGCTGGAATACATGCACGTTACGGTGGAGCATCTGGTGGCGGATACCCAGCGGGCCTTTGCGGTTTTTGCCGCAAACTAGAGCATTTCAACTTTGAAAAGGTTACATGCTCTACCGCTGCACGAGAGTGCAGCGCGCCACAACGTGGCGTGGATTCTGCCGAAAATCGCATTTTTCGGCAGATGCACCTTTGAAATGTGAAGCATTTCAAAGGGAATCTGGTCTAGACGGCATTGCGGGCGGGGCGGCATGATGCTGCTCCGGCTCGCGCACAGGCAATAAATGTTTGCGCCCCCGCCCAAGGCCAGAGCATGGCCCCGACAGTTGGCGGACAACGTGCCTTGCGGCACAAGGGCAACACCATAGGAGCTATCATGACAGCCATATCCGTAGCGCCGCTTTCGGCCCTGCCATTGCTGAAAGAACTTCCGGCCCTGCTGCCGGAACTGACGCTCTTGGTCACAGCCATTGGCCTGCTGTGCGCCGATATGTTTTTTCCAAGGGCGCGGGCTTTTCTGCAATGGCTGACTGTCGTTGGTGCAATAACAGCTTTTGCAGCAATTGTAGCTGTTTCTGCGGGCGGCGGGAGTGTTTCTTTTGACGGAATGTTCCGCGCTGACGGCTTTGGAGCGCTCTTTAAAGCTATTTGCGTAGTAGCACTTGCTTTTACGGCGTTAATGAGCGAAAGTTTTTTTTCACATGCCCAAATGCGTCAGGGCGAATATTACTGCCTTGCAGTATGTTCAACACTGGGCATGTGCGTAATGGCCTCGGCTGGCGATCTCATCGTGCTCTATCTGGGCCTTGAGCTCATGGCCCTGCCCATTTACGCGATGGCGGCCCTGCGCACTGGCGATCCGCGCAGCAGCGAATCGGCCATCAAATATTTTTTGATGGGCAGTTTTGCTTCGGCTCTTTTGCTTTTTGGCATGTCCCTGCTGTACGGGCTTACCGGGCATACCGAGCTTGCGCAGATCGCTGCGGCACTGCCTGTTGCCGCAACCGGGCAGACCATGCCCGCCCTGGTAGTTGCTTTGGCGCTCATGCTGGCAGGCATGGGGTTCAAGGTAGCTGCCGCGCCCTTCCACGTGTGGGTGCCTGATGTGTATGAAGGCGCGCCCACAACCGTGACCGCCTTTATGTCTGTGGCGGCCAAAACGGCCAGTTTTGCCGTGCTTGCGCGCGTGCTGGTCATGGCCTTGCCGCAGCTGGGCGTTCAGTGGAGCGGGGCGTTGGCCTTGATGGCCGCATTGACAATGCTTCTGGGCAATATCGCTGCCGTAATGCAGACAAGCCTTAAACGCATGCTGGCGTACTCGGCCATAGCTCACGCGGGTTATGCCCTCTTGGGGCTTGCCGCGTGCACAGCCGATGGCCTGCGCGCCACGGCGGCGTATTTGACCATTTACCTGTGCATGAACATGGGCGTCTTTGCCATCATGGGCTACCTTGCAGTGTACGGGAAAAAACAGGGAAGTAATCCTCTGGCTGACGCGGGCGAAGACCTGGATGATTACTCGGGCCTTGCCGCACGACATCCCGCACTTGCCGCGGCCATGCTGGTTTTTCTTTTTTCCCTGACAGGCATTCCGCCGACTGCGGGCTTTATGGGCAAATTCATGCTCTTTAAAGAAGCCTTTTCGGCAGGATATACGGTAACGGTGCTTGTGGCTGTGATCAGCAGCACCATTTCCGCCTGGTATTATCTGGGAGTGGCACGACGCATGTACATGCAGGAGGCCCCGGCAAATCACTCCGCACCCATACAGGCAGCTTTGGGCGGTGCGGGCGTGAGGGCTGTACTTCTGTGCTGTCTGACAGGGGTGGTGTTGTGGGGCGTGTTCCCGCAGACGCTGCTTTCGTGGGTGCATGTGTTTTTTTAGGAATCCGCCTCAAAAACGCGTTTTCCGGCATTATTATCCGTTCGCTTGAGCGACGTTGATCGGGAGGAGTTGGAATGAGAAACAAGTGGGTACTTTTCGGCGTGGTGGCTTCACTTCTGGTGCTGACCGCCAGTGTCGCCCTTGCCGCTGACGGCAGCGTGCTTGCCAATGCCATCGCCAAACAGGTGGAAACGGCCCCCAATACCATCAACATGCAGGCTGAACCCGGCTATCTTGGCATCCCCGGCGGCCCCAAGGTCAACATGATTCTGGCCTTTGGCTGGGCCCTGTGGGTGGGCTGGATTTTCTCCACCGTGGGCGCTTTTGGCGGCGTTATGGCTGGCGTGGGCCACATGACCGTGCACGGCCTTGGCGCGTATGCCAAATCTTTTGGCAAGACGCCCCTTAACAAGTCCGTCACCGACTCCGTGCGCGCCTCCAACCAGATGCTCGCCGGTCTTTCCGCTGTTATCAGCACGTTCAGCTACTACCGTATGAAGCGCCTTGTGCTGCCCCTGGGCTTCGCTCTGGGCCTCGGCTCCATCGTGGGCGCTTTCAGTGCGGTTTCGCTGACCGCCGGCAAGCTGAACTTTTCGTCCTACCAGGGCTATTTTGGTCTTTTCGTGCTGATGCTGGGCCTGTACCTGATGTGGGAAACCTCCCCCGCCGGTCAGCGTTCCAAGGCCAAAGCCAAGGAAGCCGCCAAGGCTTTTGAAGCTGCCGCCAAGGCCAAGGGCGAAGGCGCGGCTGCCCCCACGGGCGTGAAGCTGATCAAGTTTACCATGACCACCTGCCAGTTCACTTTCTGCGGCGTGGAATTTTCTTTCAATCCCCTGCTGCCCTTCTGCGGCGGCGTGGTTATCGCCAGCATCGCGGCCTTTTTGGGCGTGGGCGGCGGCTTCCTGCTGGTACCTTTCATCACCAGCGTGACCCAGCTTCCCATGTACCTTGCTGCCGGTACCTCCGCTCTGGCCGTGCTGCTCAGCATGATCACCGGTATCACCACCCTCATGCTGCACGGCGCGCTGGTGGACTGGAACCTGGTTGGTCTTGAACTGGCCGGTATTGCCGTGGGCTCCATTGTTGGCCCCTACACCTCGCGCTTCTTCTCCGATATCTGGCTGAAGCGCCTGTTCATCGTGCTGGCCCTGTATGTTGGTACCGACTACATCCTGCGCGGCTTCTTCAACATCAAGATGTTCGGCTAGTATTCCGGCTATGCCCGGAACATGCTGAAAACATGAAAAAACACTGCATCCCCCTGGTCTGCCCACGGGGATGCAGTGTTTCCTTTTTACAACAGAATGGTAATCTGCCCGTGCGCAAGGGCGTAGAATCGCCGGCGCGAAATACGGAGCTGCTGAAATATGGAACAACTTCTGGTCTGGCTTGATCCTTTTTTTGTGCTGCCGTACCGCATGGTGCCGCAGCCCGAGGCAGCCTACTTTCTGGGGACAGCAATTCTTGCCCTGGTGGCGGGCCTTATAGGCATTGCCACACTGCGCATGGCCCAGCGCATGCACCGCAAGCGCCTGAAGAAATTGCAGGACGATATGCGGCACTACCATGAACTGAGCGAATCCGCCCTGCAGAATTCCGGCAAGGAAGCCTTCAAGGCTGTGAACCGTCAGGGGCATGAGGCTTTTGGCTATTATTTTTCGCTCAGCAATGCCCTGTTTGTGGCTTCGCTGTGGCCTGCTCCCATCATGCTGGCCTGGATGCAGTTGCGCTTTGGCACAATCAGCCCCGAGCTGCCTTTTTCTTTACCTCTGTTTGGCAATCAGCCAAGCATGGTATTCTGGTTCATTCTTTTTTATATTCCGCTGCGAATGTACAGCAACAAAGCCATCACGCGCTGGCAGTTGCGCAACGGGGCGGCCTCGCCTGAGGCTGTGGCCCCGCCTCAGGCCAAGGCGGAAGCGGAATCCCGGCCCCAGACCCATAAGGTGGATAACCCCTAACGCTGCCTCGGCATTGAGCCCCTGGCGTTAAGCCGGTCGGCCCGTGCAGAAGGCCCCGCATCACGTGAAGATGCGGGGCCTTCTGCATAGACGTTTTGGCTCAATGCCGGGAACTCAGGCAAACAGATCCTTCACGTTATGTGGCTTGCAGCGCAGGTAGGGCGATGGTCCGGCAATGGTCTGCCCAAGAGCGGCAGCGGCATGCCAGGGCCAGCGCGGGTCGTACAGCATGGCGCGGCCAATTGCCACCATGTCGGCCTGCCCAGTGACCACAATGCTTGAGGCCAGTTCCGGCTCCGTGATAAGGCCCACGGCAATGACAGGAAGCTCGCTCACTGCGGCCTTGACCGCAGCAGCCAGCCTCACCTGATAGCCGGGCGCAAGGGTGATCTTCTGGTCGGGTGAAAGCCCGCCGCCAGAAACGTGTATGTATGCGCCGCCTGCCTTTTCAACGGCCTTGGCAAAGGCAGCGCATTCGTCAACATTCCAGCCTCCTTCAGCAAAGTCGGTGCCTGAAACGCGCACACCCACCGGATAGCTGCCGGGAACAACAGCACGCACTGCCGCCAGCACTTCCAGCGGGAAGCGCATCCTGTTTTCAAGGCTGCCGCCATAGGCATCGGTGCGGGCATTGCTGAGCGGCGACAGGAATTCGTGCATCAGGTAGCCGTGGGCTGCGTGCAGCTCAATGGCGTCATATCCGGCGCGTACAGCGCGCTTTGCCGCGGTGGCAAAGGAATCTGTAAGGCGGGCAATGTCTGCCGCCGTGAGTTCTGCCGGTTTTTGATGGCCCGGTGCATAGGGCAGGGCGGAGGGAGCGCATATTTCCCACCCGCCGTTATCGGGCATGAGCGGCTTGCCGCCTTCCCACGGACGCCCGGTAGCGCCCTTGCGCCCGGCATGCCCCAGCTGGATGCCGATGGGGGTGGAAGAATAGGAGCGGATGGAATCAAGCATTGCCTTGTGGGCAACTTCCTGCTCCTCATTCCAGAGGCCGAGATCCTGCGGGGATATGCGCCCCGGCGCTTCCACGGCTGTTGCTTCCACAATGAGCAGCCCGGCTCCGGAGACGGCAAGGGTGCCATAGTGCATGGCATGCCAGTTCACGGGGCGGCCTTCATCTGCCGAGTATTGATCCATGGGGGGGACGACAATTCTGTTGGGCAGCGTCAGCCCTTTGAGTTTGATGGGAGAAAAGAGTGGATTCATGGTGTCCTCCTGCTTGGTTTCAATCCTAGCGGAATGCTTTTTCTTTGTTAAGCGGCCGATGCAAGTGAAAAGTGCGCCCGGTATTTACATCTGCGCCCAAAAGTGGCTCTATCAGCAGAAATAGGGCAGGGCAGGTTTGCCTGCTGGGAGGATGCGTGCAAAAAAAGAAAGTAATAATGAATTTGTTTGCGGGCAAGCTGGCGTGCCGTTTTGTAGCCCTGAGCGTGAGCCTGCTGGTTCTTGCCCTGTGCATCCTGGCCCCGGCTGGCAGCATCAGTGCCGCCAGCGACGAGCAACCAGCCGATGCGGTTTTGGAGCAGAGGCTTGATGCCGTACTGAACAAAGCTGTGGCCGAGGGCCGCACCGTTGGGGCTGTGGTCATGGTCGCCCGGCAGGGGCGCGTGGTCTATACGCGGGCCGTGGGCATGGCCGATGTGGAAAAAGGCGTCCCCATGAGCCCGGATACGCGCTTTCGGCTGGCCTCCATGAGCAAGCCCATTGCGAGCGCTGCGGCCCTTGCCCTGGCAGATAAGGGCATGATCGCTCTGGACGATCCCGTAACCCGCTGGATTCCCTCCTTTACCCCTGCACTTGCGGACAAGGCGGATCCGGTCATTACCGTACGGCACCTGCTCACGCACACTGCCGGGCTTTCTTATGGATTTTCGGAGCCGCCCGATGGCCCCATGGCGCTGGCTGAAGTTTCCGATGGCCTGGATGACCCGCCGATCACGCTGGAAGAAAACATCTGGCGGCTTGCCACGGTGCCCCTTTATTATGAGCCGGGTACGGACTGGAAATATTCCCTCGCAATTGATGTGCTTGGCGAAATCGTATCCCGGGCAGGCGGGGACAGTCTGCCCAATGTGGTGCAGCAGTTTGTAACCGGGCCGCTGGGCATGGCGCACACGGGTTTTATGGCAGATGATCCTGACCTGCTTGCCGCGCCTTACGTGTGGGCCAATGGCAAGATCCACCGCATGGCCGAGACTGAGATTGTGCCCAACGCTGTTTCCGCAACGCGCTTTCAGCCGGGGAGGGCACTGGACAAGCAGGCCTTTCCTTCCGCTGGCGCAGGGATGGTTGGAACAGCGGCAGACTACCTGAAGTTTCTCGAGGCCGTGCGCGAAAACGGCGGTTCCATCCTCAAGCCGGAAACCGCCAAGGCCATGACTGCCGATCAGGTCTGCCCCATATTGTCGCAAAGGCTGAGTGTAACCGCAGGTAAAACCAATGAGGTTGTGACGCCGGGCTGGGGATTTGGTTTTGGCGCTGCAGTGCTGCTGCGCCCTGAAAAGGCGGAATACCCGGCGGGCCAGTACACCTGGAGCTGGAGCGGCGCATACGGGAGCCATTTTTTCATGGATCGCGCCAACGGCATATCCTTTGTGGCGCTGACCAATACTACGCCCACGGGTATGGCTGGGCCGTTTTGCGGCAGACCTGGCCAGGGCTGTGTACGGCAACAGGTAAGCGGGCGCAGGGGCTACGGCCTCTAAGCGACGCTCCTTCCGGGGGCTGCCCCCGGAAAGCCGCATCCAGAAATTGCATCCGGAAATGCGGCGTATTTTTAGAGCATTTTCGCATTGAGAATATCCATCCTCAATGCTTTCAAGACGCCCGCTTCGGCGCGTAACCGCGCAAATAAATGCGTTGCTGTCTTCATCCGTACGCCCTTCGGGCAACGGCTGAAGCTGCGCTTGCGCCTCCGCAGCGGACGTCTGCTCCCGCATCCGCCAGAGAAATTTCAAAGTGAAATTGCTCTAAAAGCCCCTTCGTCCCCCGGTGGTGAACCGGTACGGACGAGGGGGCTTTGTTGCTCGCCGGGTATTTGCCCTTGGGCCTTACATGCGGTTCAGGGGCAGTTTTACAAATTGCAGGCCATTGACGGCCTTGCCGAATCTTCCTGTGCGCATGTTGGCCTGAAGGGAGGGCAATATGAGCGGCGGCACGGCCTTGCCATTGTCGTCCGCCTTGCGCTTTGCCACAAATTCGGCCTTGCCCACTTGCAGGTTCAGCCGCACGTTGGCGGTTTTCTGCTCGCCAACGGTAGCCATGCACTGCGGCCCGCGCACGCCCTCCGGCGGGTAGTCATGCCCCACATAGATGCGCAGGTCGTCCGGCAGGGCAAAGAGCTTGCGGGAGGAATCGTACGAATCCTCGGCGCTGCCGCCAGGAAAGTCGCATCGGCCTGAACCTACATCGGGCAAAAAGATGGTGTCGCCCACAAAGGCCGCATTGCCCACAATATAGGTGGTGTCCGCAGGGGTATGCCCTGGCGTGTGGATGATTTTTGCGGGCATGTCGGCAATGGTGAATTCTTCATCGTTTTCAAATAGATGATCAAAGGCCGAGCCGTCTGCGGGCGTGTCTTCCTGCGTTTGGAAAATGGGCGTCCAGGTGGATATGATATCCAGCATGTGTTTGCTGATGGCTATTTTCCCGCCCATTTTTTCCTTGATATAGCTGGCTGCGGTGACGTGGTCGGCATGGATGTGGGTTTCAAGAATCCACTCCACCACAAAGCCCTGCTGGCGGACAAAATTAATGACGGCATCGGCAGAAACAGTGGATGTGCGGCAGGCATGAAGGTCAAAATCCAGCACGCTGTCTATAATGGCGCAACGCTTCTGGGCATCGGTTGCGGACCAGACCACATACGTCCAGGTAGCGGTAACGGGATCAAAAAATCCGCGCACGTTAGGTGCAGACATGGCGAACTCCTTTGCAAAAAACTGGGGTGAACGTTCCGGCATCAGGGAAGACCGCGTTACTGGCAGCTTGCGCCGGGGCTTTTGCCAGCTCCGATGGGGCAAGCGCCGCCAGAGCAACCCTTTTTATTCCAGGGTGCGCGCGTGAGCAGCAGTGCGAGGCCGCACCAGTTGGTAAGGCCGGAAAATACCTGCCCGCAGCCGATAAAGAGCGCGCCGAGCAGAAAGGCCTTGTGCACAAAAAGCCCCAGCAACACGAATAGTGCCGTGAGCGCCCCGGCCACAAGGCGTACCTGCCTGTCCAGTGTG
>JASGGT010000037.1:0-20498 GCA_047602655.1 Desulfovibrio sp.
GCCAGCATTTGATAAAAAAGGCTCAAGCCTCGCTGTTCTTCCTTGCCCAGGGTGTAAACAAGGCCCTTGCTGTAGTAGAAGGCCAGCTCCTCGCGTGAGAGGGGGCAGCCGTGGGCCGTGAGGTCAAGGATAACGTCCATGTGCTCAAGGCCCCAGTCGCGGCCCTGCCGCAGCAGCGCGCCGGGGTCGCTGGTAAAGAGCTTTGCCTCTGCGGCGGCGCGGCTGACAACCCACAGGCCGAAAATAAAGGGCAGGCCCGTCCAGTCGCGCCACGCCTCAGCCAGATCGAGGCGGTGCGGGTATTCGGGATGGTTGCGCAGGCGCAGGGCTTCATCGCCAATGGCCAGAAAGGCCACGGGCGGGTTTTTGCCGCGCAGGGCCGGAGTCACCTGCCCGGTGGTGAATGTGACGTTGAGCTTGAACCTGTCGCGCATGATGAGGCGCAGCAGGGCCACCGAGGTATGTGTTTCGCCGCTGATGAGGATTTCCTGCCCTTCAAGCTGGTCAAAGGGCACGCGCGAGAGCAGCAGTACGCTCATGACCGGGCCGTGGGAGCCGATGGAGAGGTCTTCCACAAGCTGGTAGCGCTCCGGGCGGCTGGCGTATTCAAAACACGAGCAGGACGAAACGTGCAGTTCACCGCGCGCCATCATGGTGTTGAGCAGGGCTGGCGGGCCGGAAACAAGCTCGTAATCGTGGGGTAGAATGCCTGCTTCGAGCGGGTGGTATATGGGCAGTACGTTAAGATAGCCAATGCGGCCCATGCGCAGTACGGGGGGAGTTTTTTTTTGCTCGGTCATGGGGCGGAGTACCTTTTGCCAGGGGCAAAGCCGATGGGCGGAATTTGAATGTGCGGCCAAAACGCGTTTCCGGGGGCGAACCCCGGAAATGTGGAAATTAACAGTGCGTCAGAAGCGTTACACTTCGGGCTGGGGAACCACGGGCGTATACTCCATGGTGCGCTGCACAGGGGTAAAGCCCGCCGTGCTGATGACCTTGTGGATGTCGCTGCGGTTCATATGGAAGGAAACCCCGGCTGCGGCCACGACGTTTTCCTCAATCATCAGGGAGCCGAAGTCGTTGGCGCCATAGAACAGGGCCAGTTGGGCCACCTGCGGTCCCATGGTCACCCACGAGGCCTGGATGTTGGCGATATTGTCCAGCACCAGACGCGAGACTGCCAGCAGACGCAGGTAGGCGGGCGCGGGCAGCGGGTCAACGTCGATGCGCGTGTGCGCTGGCTGGAATGTCCAGGGGATAAAGGCCGTAAAGCCGTGGGTGCGGTCCTGCACCTCGCGCACGGCAAAGAGGTGATCCAGCCTGTGAGCGGGTTCTTCCTCATGGCCGAACATCATGGTGGCGGTGGTGCGCAGGCCCAGCTTGTGGGCTTCTTCCATAACGCCGAGCCACTGCTCGGCAGTGCATTTGTTGGGCGAAACCTGGGCGCGCACGCCCGTGTGCAGAATTTCCGCGCCGCCGCCGGGCAGGGAGTGCAGGCCAGCTTCTTTCAGGCGGCGCAGTACTTCCGTTACGGAAAGGCCGAATTTTTCAGCCCAGAAGAAAATCTCCGGCGGCGAAAAGGCGTGGATGTGCAGTTGCGGCCATGTTGCCCGCATCCAGCGCAGCAGGTCTTCGTACCATTCCAGCGGCAGGTCGGGGTGATGCCCGCCCTGGAGCAGCACCTGGGTGCCGCCGAGGGCAAGAGTCTCCTCGATTTTCTGCGCCATTTCTTCCCGGCTGATGACGTAGCCGCCGTCCTGATCGGGCGCGCGGAAAAAGGCGCAGAAGCGGCAGGCGCACACGCACACGTTGGAATAGTTGATGTTGCGGTCGCCCACGTAGGTGACAATGGGTTCAGGGTGCAGGCGCAGACGCATGGCATGGGCCAGTTGGGCAAGCGTGTGCAGGCTGGCTTTGTAGTACAGGGCCTCGGCGGCGGCGCGGTCAAGGCGCTGACCGCTGGCGGCGAGGGCTGCGGCCTGGCGCACGTCTTCAAATTCAGCGCCCTGTTCGTCAAAGGGGCTGTGCGCGGGGAAAAACGTACTCACTGGCGCGCCTCCGTGGATTCATCGTTCAGGGTATTGAAGGTGGCGTTGCGCCGAACTGGGGTAAAGCCCGATTCACGGATAAGGTGTTCAAGTTCCTCAATGGTCATGCCCTGGGCGGACTGCGCGCCCGCCATGTGGCCGATGCGCTCTTCAATGATGGTGCCGTCCAGATCGTCCGCGCCGTACCACAGGGCCACTGGGGCCAGCTTGGGGGCCATCATGATCCAGTAGGCCTTGAGATGGGGGATGTTGTCGAGCATGAGGCGCGAAACAGCCACCGTGCGCAGCTGATCCAGCCCGCGCTGGGGGCCGACCTTGTCTTCGGGCAGCTTGAGGCGGCTGTGATCCGTAAGGAAGGGCAGGGGGATAAAACAGGTAAAGCCGCCGCTTTTGTCCTGCTGCTCGCGCAGGCGGCAGAGGTGGTCGATGCGGTGCTCGTATGTTTCGATATGGCCGAACAGCATGGTGCAGTTGGTGGCAATGCCGAGGCTGTGGGCCTCGCCCTGAATGCGCAGCCATGCCCTGGCATCAGCCTTGTGCGGGCAGATCTGCGGGCGCAGCTCTTCATCAAAAATTTCCGCGCCGCCGCCGGGCATCATCACAAGGCCCGCGTTCTGCAAGCGCTTGAGCACCTCAAGAGTGCTGATGCCTTCAAGGCGCGCAAAGTGTTCAATCTCAACGGCGGTAAAGGCCTTGACCGGCAGATTGGGGTTGAAGGCCCGCACCGCGCGGATCATGTCTTCAAACCATGCGAGGGGCCGCGTGGGGTGGCAGCCGCCCACGATATGCAGCTCGTCAAGATGCAGGGGTGTCGCGTCTGCGGCGCGCAGACGGGCCAGCACGTCATCAAGGCTCAGGGCAAACGCGCCCGGCTCGTCCTCCCTGTCGCGGCGGAAGGCGCAAAAGGTGCAGCCGTTGACACACACATTGGTATAGTTGATCTGCCGGTTTACCACATAAAAGGCCTTGTGCCCGTGCAGGCGGCAGCGCACGTGCAGCGCAAGAGCGCCCACGGCGGTAATATCGGGGCAGTTGAACAGTGTCAGCCCGTCTTCGGGCGAAAGCCGCTCCCCGGAGAGCACCTTTTCGCGGATAGACGAAAGGCCCAGTGCGGCGTAGTATGTTGCGTCTAGCATATCTGAATCCTGTGCATGGATTGGGGGCAAAATGCCGCTCGCAGATTAAGCCCCGCCGCCGCACACTGTCAACGTGAGGAAAAAATGTCTGCCTTGCCGCCGCCAAATCTGTCATTCGGTCTTTCGCCCTGCCCCAACGATACCTATATTTTTCATGCCATGCTGCACGGGCTGGTGCCTGTTCCCGCGCCCATCACGCCGCACATGGCCGATGTGGAAGAACTGAACAACCTTGCACGGCGGAAGGCGCTGGACATAACCAAGATGTCGCTTGGCGCAACCACCGAAATCATGCAGGATTATGCCCTGATGTCTTCGGGCGCAGCCCTTGGCTGGGGCTGCGGCCCCCTTGTGGTGGCGCGCAAAAATCTCAAGCCTGAAGACTGGCGCAATGCCACAGTGGCGGTGCCCGGCCTGCTGACCACGGCCAACCTGCTGCTGACCCTGCACGGGGGTTTTCAGGGGCCGCGCAAGGAGATGCTGTTCAGCGATGTTATGTCTGCCGTAAGCAGCGGCGAGGCCGATCTTGGGTTGATTATTCATGAGGGGCGTTTTACCTATGCCCGTCAGGGGCTTGTAAAACTGCTCGATCTGGGGCAGTGGTGGGAGGCGGAATTTTGCTCTGCCTTTGCCGCTGGGGGCCATTGCCGTGCGGCGCGACCTGTCCATACCCCTTGCCCGGCGCGTGCAGAATACCATCACTGCCAGTCTGGCATACGCCAACGCGCACCCCGATGATTCGCGTGAATTTATCCGCTCGCACGCGCAGGAAATGGAAGAAAGCGTCACCAGCGCCCACATCAAGACCTTTGTGACGGATTTCAGCCTTGATCTCGGCCCGGCGGGGCGTGCGGCCATTGAAGCTCTTGTGGGCCGTGCCGCGGATATCATGGGCAAGACCCTGCCGCCGGATGGGCTCTTTTTGCGCTAGGGGCTGTTTCTAAATAATTCTTTTGGCCAACTGGCTGCGTCAAAAGGCTATTTTTTACTCCAGTCATGTACCGTAAGCGCTGCTGTCTTTATCCGTAGCTTCCTTCGTCGCAACGGCAAAAGCGAGTCCACTCCTGTCGCAAAAAACACTGTTTTCCTTGTCCTCGGCGCAAAATCTTTTAGTTAGAAACAGCCCCTAGCCAGACAGGGCAAACCCGGCCCGCAGCCCTTTTGTCCCCCCATGTTTCGCGCGTTGCGGCGCGGACGGAACACGTATTACCCGGACTTTCCGGCTTGCTCTGGCGTTGGCTCTGCCCGCGTCATGGATCACCTGCGAGAGACTTATGTTTGAAAAAATATTCTCCATTTCCGAGGCCCGCCGTTTTTATGCGGTGGGGCTGCCCATCTTCATTGCCCAGCTTTCACAAACGGGCATGACCTTTGCTGATACAGCCATGAGCGGGCTTTACAGCGCTCAGGCTTTGGCTGCTGTGGCCGTTGCTGGCTCCATTTGGGCCCCTGTGGCTCTGCTTGGTATCGGCTGTCTGCTGGCGCTTTCTCCCCTGAGCGCGCAGCTTGTTGGTTCCGGGCGGGCAGACCGCGCCGCACACCTGCTGCGGCAGGGCTTGTGGCTTACCCTGGGCATGAGCATTGTGCTGGTGAGTTTTTATTACGCAATCTCGTTCATCTGGAGCTTTTTGGGCTTGAGCCGGAGCTTGCAGATGTGGCGGGAGGCTACTTGCGCGCCATTATGTGGGGATTGCCGGGTTTTTTGCTTTTTGTGAACCTGCGCAGTTTTCTTGAGGGTTTTTCCCGCACGCGCCCGGCTATGGTTATAGGCCTGCTTGGGCTGGCGCTCAATGTTCCCTGCAATTATGTGTTTATTTACGGCAAGTTCGGTTTGCCGGAGCTTGGCGGCGTGGGCTGCGGCGTAGCCTCCGCCATCAGCTTCTGGTTTATGGGACTGTGCATGCTGTATTATCTGCGCCGCGACCCGCAGTACAAATGCCTGGGGCCGCTGTTTGCGCCCCTGTTCCGCGGCGGCAGCGCAGAAGAGCCGCGTTTTGACAGGGCGCTGATCTTGCGCGTGTTCCGCATTGGCTTTCCCGGCGCGCTGGCTCTGTTTTTTGAAGTTTCGCTCTTTGCCCTCAGCGCAATTTTGCTCGCTCCTTTAGGTACGGTCATGGTGGCTGGGCACCAGATTGCCCTTAACTTTGGGGCGCTGGTGTTCATGGTGCCGCTTTCCATAAGTATGACGGCCACCATACGCGTTGGGCGCTACCTTGGGGCGCAGCAGGCTGAGCGCGCTAAAATTGTGGCCCGCACGGCCCTGACCCTGAGCGTTGTTTTTGCGCTGCTCATTGCTACGCTCACAGTGCTGTTCCGTCATAGCATTGTGGCCATTTATACTGAGGATGCGGCTGTGGCCGCCCTGGCAATGCAACTCCTGCTTTATCAGGCCGCCTACCAGATTGTGGACGGCTTGCAGGTGACGGGCATAGGCATTCTGCGCGGACATAACGATACACGGATTATTTCTGCCATCTGTTTTACCGCCTACTGGATTATCGGGCTGCCCCTGGGTTTTGCCCTGGCGCGTACAAACCTTCTGGTGCCCTCAATGGGGGCGGCGGGCTTTTGGATTGCCTACATTGTGGCCCTGGGATTCGGGGCGGCATGCTACCTCTGGCGGGTGCGGCATCTGCATTCGCTCACAACCGAAGACATGCTCCAACGCGTGAAACGTTAGAGCGGTAGCATCGCATTATCCCAAGGCGTCAGAACGTTTTTTTCTGGTGACGTGACTGGTACGAGCGTAGAAAGAGGCGCAGGCGGGCTTTGCCTGCCTGCGCCTCTTCAATACTGGCTACACTGGTGGAGAAATACCGTCAGGCCGTTGCGCTATTTGCGGAAGGCCTGCTTCCAGGTAAATTTTACAATGGACATCATGTCCGTGAGGCTGCTCTTGCCGCCAAGCAGGCTACCGGAACTCTTGCCGCGCGCGAGCGGGTCGAGCAGCGGCGGGATGGGGGTATTGCCTGAAATGGCAGGCTGTGAGTCTTGCGCGGTGCGTGTGTTCTGCGGGGGCTGGGCTGCGGCCTCGTGCTCGCCCCACAAGGGGATGACTGGCGAGGATGCGCCCTGTCCGGCGCGCAGATAGCCTGATCTGGCGGCAGAACCCTGCTGGGATGACGTGCCTGGTTCGTCCTCGTCGGCAAGGGCAATGCCAACCTGCCCGCGTTGCCGCGCGCCAGCCAGAGGGGCTGTGCCTGCGGGTTGAGCAGAGCTTGCCTGCACATTGCCCATTTGCGCCTGCCCCACCTGCATCAGAGGGTCATTTGTCCATTCTGCGGGTGCGCCTTCAGCATCCCCACGCTCCCTGGCGGCCTGACGGCCTGCCCGCCACTGGCGTTCTGCCGCGTCTTCAAGTTTTTTGGCTTCTGCCTCGCGAGTCAGGGTTTCAAGTGTGGTGCGGATTTCTGCGCTCAAGGCTTCGGCATCTGCACCCAAGGCCTGTTCGAGGCAGGCTTCCATGCTTTTCAGCATGTCGTCCGGGGTATCAGTTGCAAGGCAAATCTGCGCCATGCGCTCACTGATCTGCTCTCTGGGGGTGATTTCGTACCCCTGAGCCAAAATCCCTGCTGCAAAATCAAAATTGCCCTGGCGTATCTGCTGCAAGGCTTCGGATAAAAAGGGGCTGCGCGCTGCGGGATCTTCCTGAAGCATACGTCCATAAACCGCGCGGGCGCGGTTCCACTGCCGTGCACGCACGAATGTGGCTGCCGCCAGCGAAAGATAGTGGCGGTAGCGCGCCATGTCGCCCTTGCCCTTCCACGCCGCGGCCATGCCCAGCTCCGCCTTGCCCTGAATAAGCGCGCCACGCATGGCCCGCTGGAAGGCATTGATGGCGCTGTTCCATTTGCGTTGCTCAAGGCACTGCATGCCTACGCGAAAATAGTCTTCAGGCTGGCGGATGGGCTTGAGCAGGATGCCATATGTGGCCACTGCTTCGTCAAAGGCTCTGGTGTCGGCCAGGTGGTCGGCTTTTTCCAGATCATCAAGCGAAGAACGCGAGTTGGCCAAAAAATCAAGATGGGCCTTGAGCTGGCTGAAGGAGTAGGGCCTCGATATGAGGGCGCTTGCGCCGCAGCCGAGGGTGCGGAGCTGCTCCACCTCGCTGTCGTGGGGCAGAATCAGCAGAATGGGCATGTCGAGCAGCAGGGGATGCAGGCGCAAGATGGCGCAAAACTGTTCGCCGTCCATATCAGAAAGGCGCTGCGAGCAGATGACCACATCGGGCTTGAAAGAAGGGGGAAATTCATCAAGGCCAGCCAGCATGCGGGCTGCCGCCACGCCGGAGGTCAGACCCTCAATGCGGTCAACCCCGACTTCGCGCAATGCGCGTCTGTCCAGAGCGGCCATTGATTCGCTTTCGCTGAGAAGAAGAACATGGATCTGCCGTGGGCGGGTCATGCTTGTCCTTGTCGGAATAACCAGTTGAAAAGCTGCCGGCAGGAAGGGCAGGCAGTGGCTTCCGTAAATGCACTATACCCGCTGGAGCGGGCTTGCGCAAGAAAACAGGGCCGTGAAATTTGATCAATCAGTGTTACGAAAGCAGCGCAACATACGCTTGTTCAAATAAAAAACCACCTTGCAGCGCCTGGTGGCGGCAAGGTGGTTATGCACCGGTTTGCCTGAAAAAATTAATTGGCAAAAGGTATTATGCGCGCGCGCTGCTGTGTTTCTTCCCCACTGAATTGCGACGGGCGGGAGACAACCGAGTGGCAGTATGGGCAGTGCAGCGTGCCGTCTGCCCGTTCAAGGCGGATAAGCCCCCCCTCGTTTTCGTAGCAGCGCGGGCAGAACGGCCCAAGATTTATATCCTTGGCCTTGAGCCAGTAAAGGCCGTTGCGGCGGAACAGGTTGCTGGCAAGCTCAACGACTTCTTCAAGGGTCTTCAGGCGGGTCTCCAACAGATTGAGTTCATCGTGCAGGGCTATGCTGCGCGATTGCACTTCCATGAGTAGGCGGCGGGCCTGCTCGACATGCCCGGAGGCAAAAAGGTCGTTGATTTCTTTGAATAGTCGATAGTGCAGCATGGTTCGCTTCCCCATTGCTGCTAATAATCGGAGCAAGACGCTATATCTTTAGGGAGCGGAAATCGGCTGTTGGCGCGGACTGAAAAAAATCATCCATTATTTTAGCAAGTTGTAGGAAAACTTTTTATTTAGAATATTTTTAGAGTTCTGGGAATCCCCTGAATTTTCCAGGTACAGGCTTGGCCGCACCAGCCACAGGCATGCCGCAAGGACTGCCGTATTGCTTCTGAAAAGCGCTGCCTGTGCGAAAAATGGGGAAAAACAGGAGGTGCCCCAACCCATGCGCATATCCATGCATCGCGGGTGTGGTAAAGATAAAGAGAATTGTTGCGGCTGGTTACATCTTGCGGCGTGAAATTGGGTCAAGAGAGCGCAGCATCTCGCGGTATCGGGTTTCTTCATCCGCAGAGAGGGAGGGTGGCAGCTCCCCGTGGCGCAGCAGGGCGCCGCCAAGCATATCCGCCTCTTTTTGGGCGCCGACGCGGCGCACCATGTCGGTGGCGGCATCGGGAATCGGCGTGGTAACTTCCACGGCGGTGCTTTGTTCTGCCCTTTGTTGCTCCTCGGCAGAAAGACGCAGCACTTCCTCTTCCACCAGAATGGGCGCTCCTGCGCGCATGGCCAGGGCAATGGCGTCCGAGGGGCGGCAGTCTACGCGGGTTCTGCCTTCCGGGCCGGAAAGCACCAGCACCGCGTAGAAGGTGCCTTCGCGCAGGTCGTTGATTTCCACGCGCCGCAGTTCTGCCTTAAAGGCTTTGAGCGTCATGAGGAACAGGTCGTGCGTGAGCGGGCGGGGCAGGCTTTCGTTGTTGAGCACCAGAGAAATGGCCATGGCCTCCATGGCTCCCACCCAGACGGGCAGCACTGCATCGCCGCTGGCTTCGCGCAGTACCACGATGGGCGTTTTGCTCTGCGGGTCAATGGTGAGGCCGAAAACGCGCATTTCTACCATGGTTCCCCCAGTCGTTGGGCCATGAGGCTGTGTTTCTTGGCCTCTGCAATGCGCACCCGCACCATACGGCCAGTGTGGTCCACTTGCGGCGGCAGTTCCACATGCACTGGCGCGCCGTAGGGATCGCGGCCTTGCCAGCTTGGCTCCGGCCCCTGGCCTTCCTTGGGGCTGCGGTTTTCGATCAGCAGGGTGGTTTCGCCGCCAACCCGCTGCTGCAACCAGCGCGCGCCCAGTTCGTCCTGAAGGGCCTGGAGGCGTAACAGCCTGTCCTGGGCTACATCTGCGGGGATTTTGTCGGGGAAGAGCGAGGCCCGCGTTCCCGGCCTGTCGGAATAGCAAAAGGAGAAGCTGGACATAAAGTTGCTGGCGCGCATCATCTGCAACGTGTCCTGAAAATCCTGCTCGCTTTCGCCGGGAAAGCCCACAATAAGATCAGTGGAGAGGGCCAGATCGGGCCGGGCGGCGCGCAGGCGCTCCACCAGATCAAGAAAGGCCGCGCTGTCATAGCGGCGTTTCATGCGGGCCAGCACCGCGTCCGAGCCTGCCTGCATGGGCAGGTGCAGGCGGGGGCAGAGCTGGGGCAGTTCCGCAAAGGCGGCTATGTCTTCCGGCCCCATATCCTTGGGGTGCGGGGTAACATAGCGCAGGCGCTCAAGGCCCGGCAGGGCGGCAACCTTGCGCAGCAGGGCGGCAAAGCTTGTGCCGTCGCCGCTTTTATCCTGCCCGAAGGCGTTGACGTTCTGCCCCAGCAGGGTGATTTCGCGTGCGCCGCTGTCGATCAGCGCCTTGCATTCGTCAAGAATGGCCGTGCTGCTGCGTGATTTCTGGCGCCCCCGGGTAAAGGGCACAATGCAATAGGCGCAGAAATTGTCGCAACCCTGCATGATATTGGCATAGGCCACAGAACCGTTGACCACGCCGGGTTCGGTTGTGGCCTCGCGCTCCACGTACTGGCTTGTAAAATCAAGCAGGGAGAGGCGCTGGGCGGGATTTTCCAGCAGACGCTCAATGGCCTGCGGGGCATTGCCTATGCCGTCGCTGCCCGCCACAAGGCGCACCTGGCTTTCTTTTTCAAAGATGCTTTCGCCAAGCTGCTGGGCCACGCATCCGGCCACGCACACCAGTACGGCGGGGTTGCCGCCCGAAACCTGACGGATGCGGCCAAGCGTACTCATAACCTTTTGTTCCGGCTTTTCACGCACGGAACAGGTATTGACCACCACCACCTGCGCGTCTTCAAGCGGCGCTTCAAAAAATCCACGAGCGCCGAGCGCACGCCCCAGCCAGTGGGAGTCGTGCACGTTCATCTGACAGCCGAACGTGATGATATGGTACGTCTTTTCAATCATGATCGTGTATTACTGCTCAATGTCCAGGTCTGCATCGTACATGCCATGCGCGCCTTCTTCTTCCAGAGCGGCCACGCGGTCTTCAAGCCATTCAAGCACGGCGCGGGCCGTGTGGTAATTGAGCAGCACGCGGCTGTGGATACAGCGGTTCACTTCGCGCGCGTCCATTTCGCCGGGGGTCATTTCGTGACCGATGGAGCCATCGGGGGCCACCAGCTGCTCAGAGAAAGCGGGCAGGGCATCACTTTCGTGATAAAAATTCATTTCGATTTCGCCCTGCGGGTTTATGCCGCCCCAAACGCCATGGGCTGTTTGCAGTCTTGCGTTTTCATCCATCTGATATTTATAGCGGATCTTTGCGGGGTGGTCATTGGGCTTGTTCATGCGGCATCCTTGTGGTGTGTGGTATCAGGGGCCTGGCCGCAGGCTGAGGCTCCGTTTGCAACGACATCAGCTGTGCGGCAATTGCATATGATAAAAAAGAGGCCCTGCCAAGTAAAGGCAACATGCTGTCCGCGCTGGGGCGGCATTGCTGCAGCTGCTTCATGGCCCCCCCGCCCGTTGCAAAAAATTTGGAGCGAAAGAATCAAATGACCGCAAAAAGCAGCGCCAGCCCCGCTCTGCGGCCCATGCAACAGCCTTGCTGCGGCAAACATGCTCTTGACGATGCGCCTTGCATGGATAGAATATCTGCTGCGGCTCATAAGCACGGTCAGGCGCGGCAGCGCGCGGGCTAATCAGGCAATGAGCATCCAAGGAGAACAAGTGAGCGAGGCAAGCAGCAAACCGTATGAAATCCGGCGGCATGAAATGCAGCCCTACTTTGATCTGGAAGCCTTCATGTCCATGAGCAAGGAAACGCGCCTTGGCGGTGCGATTCTTGAACGCCTTGTGGGCCTGTGGGGCGAATGGCTGCCGCAACTGAACGTCTGTGAGATTGCGGCTGGCAAAATTTCGTATCTGGCTGTCTGGCTGCCGGAAGAAGTGGAAAATTTTGTGGACGAAGCCTGGGGCAAATCTGCCTCTGACGGCTTTATGATCAACAATCTTGCCCAGTTTATGTGCATGGCAGCCGTGCAGGAAGCCCTGCCCCAGGTGGAAGACGCCGGTTGCGCGCCTTCGCCGCGCCCCACAGAAACGCTGCGCGAGGCACTAGCCTCGTTGGGCATTGAATACCGTGAGGCGTTCGGTACTCTTACGCGCCGTTATGCCGTGGTGACGCACTACCCCTTCAAGGGCGGCTGCGAGATTTGTCATCTTCAGGCCCAGTGTCCCAAGGGGCAGGGTCAGGCTGAAAGCCCGAGCATTCTTTTGCCGGGGCATGAGGCGGAAGCGGGCGATAACTAAGTGCTGGAACGGGCGGCTGTTTCTGAAAATGCCGTTTCTGCTCCCGGCTGCGCGCCGCAAAGCGCGGGCAACAGCCGTTCGGGGGCAGGCACTTTTCGGCAACAGCCGCTAACGGCCTTCCATCACGAGGGTACGGGTTACTCCGGCAGGCGTGCGCACCACAAGTTCCACAGTGCGGGCATTGCGGGCAACCGACTCCACAAGGCAGGTTTCCGTGGCGTCCTTATCGTAGTTGCGCACATCCACCGTGTCGCCCTTGGAAGGAACACGGTCGGGGATGACCTCGACAAGGTCGGCGGAATCGGCGTCAAAGCCGTCCCAGGCCAGCGCGGGTATGGTCATGCAAAGGCAGCCCAGCAGGGCGGCTCCGAATAGCAGGTGTTTCATGCAAGCATGTGTAAATCCATTTGCCCCTCTTGGCAACTGTACCGCCCCCGGTGAAGGTCTCGCGCCGCTGGCGCACCCCGCCCCCCTGTGCGACGGTCACGGCCGCGTGGTGCGTTATCTGCGCCTTTCCGTCACTGACCGCTGCAACCTGCGCTGCGCCTATTGCCGCAGCGAAATAAACCAGAAGTTCATTCCGCACCCCAAGGTGCTGCGCTATGAAGAAATGGCGCGTCTTGTGGGTATGATGGCTGCGCTGGGCGTTTCCAAGGTGCGGCTCACAGGGGGCGAACCCTTTGCCCGCAAGGGCTGCGACGAACTGCTGCATCTGCTGCATACGCGTTACCCTTCCCTTGATCTGCGCCTGACCACCAACGGCACCCTGCTTGAGCCGCACATTCCGCTGCTGCGCTCTGTGGGCGTGAGCGCCGTGAATCTTTCCCTGGACAGCTTTGACCGCGAAACCTTTGCCAGAGTGACCGGGCGCGACCTGCTGCCCGCGGTTCTCGCCTCGCTGGACGGGCTGCTGCAAGCGGGCATTCGCGTAAAAATCAACGCTGTGGCCATGCGCGGCGTCAATGACGGGCAGATGGACGATTTTGTTCATGCCGTGCGCACCATGCCCGTTGACCTGCGCTTTATCGAATTTATGCCCATGGGCAGCGGCACCCTCTGGGGGCCGGAGACGTTCTGGTCCGCCGCGGATATCCGGGCCGAGGCCGAACGCCGCGTGCGCCTTGATCCCGTGCAGGACAGCAGCGCGGAGGCTGGCCCCGCCAAGATGTTTGCCGTGCAGGGGGGCAAGGGGCGCATGGGCTTTATCACCGCTGTTTCGTGCCACTTTTGCGGCACGTGCAACAGGTTGCGTCTCACCAGCGACGGCAACCTGCGCACATGCCTGTTTGACGACAGGGAGTATCACCTGCGGGGGCTTCTGCGTCATCCGCGTTTTGATGACGGGCACCTGGCCCGCGTGGTGCGTCTGGCCTGTGCCGGCAAGCCCATCGGTGCCGATCTGCTCAAGGCCCGCAAAAAAGGCGCTGCCGTGGCCGACAAACAGATGGTGGGCATTGGTGGTTGATGTCGGCGATCTGGGCGTAACCTCACTGCTGCGGCTGTCTGTCAGCCTTCACTGAACGGGTGCTTCTGCTACAGGCAGGCACCCCCTCAGCCCAGCCGCACGGCAAGATTCACATCGTCATCAAAATCCAGCGCCATGTATCCGTTGGCAGGATCACGCACGTAGGCCAGGTATTCCGGGCTATCGGCCGCGTCATCGGCAATCACCAGAGCGCCGGTGCGCAGGCGGGTTTCTGCCAGTTTCAGAATATCGCAATACAGGGCCTTTGCCCCGTCGAGCAGCAGCATGTCTATATGCTGTGGCAGGTTGCTGCCCAGGGTTTGCAGGGCATCGCCAGAGCGAATTTCCACCAGATCGGCCAGTCCGGATGTTTGCAGATTCTGCTGCGCCCGGGCCACTTTTGAAGGTTCAAACTCGCTTGTGATCAGCTGGCCGCCACCATTGTCGCGCAGGGCTGCGGCAAGAAAGAGGGTAGAAATGCCGAATGAGGTGCCAAATTCCACCACTACCCGCGCATTGCTACAGCGCGCCAGCATGTACAGAAGTTCGCCGGTTCTGCGGGAAACGGGAATGGCAAAGTTTTTCAGGCGGGCATAAAAATCTGCATATGCAGTTTTACAACCCTTTTGCTGTTCTAGCGCTTGGGCGCTCAGGCCTGTTGCTGCACAAATATCTTCGGCTGTGGTTGTTTCCGCCTGGGTAAGCAGGGTATCAAGCAGATTGGCCAGTGGTTGCGTGCTGAGGCTGTTCATGTGTTGCTCCTTGTTATGGTTGCACGCTTCTGCGTGTATGGGTAGAATATGACGAAATATTCACATTTTACCATTCGCATTGCGCCGGATCCATGAACAACCATCCAGAAACACAGATTATTCAACGAAAACAGCCGCGTCAGGCACGCTCTGCCGATGTGGTGGCCGCGATTCTTGAGGCTGCCGCTCGCGTTTTGGCCACTGAAGGCGCGCAGCGTTTTACCACTGCACGCGTGGCCGAACGGGCCGGGGTCAGCATTGGTTCGCTGTACCAGTATTTTCCCAACAAGGCGGCCATACTTTTTCGGCTTCAGTGTGAGGAATGGCGGCAAACCACCAGCCTTTTGCAAACCATTCTGCAAGAAGCGGGCATGCTGCCGCTGGATCGGCTGCGTAGACTTGTGCACGCCTTTGTGACGTCGGAATGTGAAGAAGCAGCCATGCGCGCGGCCTTGCACGACGCTGCGCCCCTGTACCGGCATGCGCCGGAAACAGCAGAAATCAGGGCCGAAAGCCGTCAGATTTTTTCAGACTTTGTGGCCGAGGCCCTACCCCTCGCCACAGAAAGCCAAAGGGCATTGGTTGCGGAGCTGACCTCTGTAACTCTGTCTGCGGCGGGCAAACACTTTTCTTCGCAAGGGCGCAGCCCGCAAGAAAACGAGGACTGCGCCACAGCCGTGGCAGACATGCTTTGCGCCTATTTCAGCGCCATTGCCCAGGGCCGGTAGCCACACTCAGCAAGCGCCATTTGAAACCCTTTGCCTTTCAGTCTATGATTTGGCGGTAGCAACCTTTACTTCTCGCAAGGAATCCATGATCGCCTATCTTGAAGGCCGCCTGGCCGAAATATGGGGCAATGCCTGCCTGATCGTCACCGAAGGGGGCGTGGGATACGAAGTGGCCCTGCCCGCCCACACCCTTGCCAACCTGCCCGGCAGGGGGGAACCCCTGGCGCTGTACACCAGCCTCGCCGTGCGTGAAGACGCGCTGGAACTCTTTGGTTTTGCCACCTTTGAAGAACGCCAGACCTTTGAGGTGCTGGTTTCCATCTCCAAGGTGGGCGCGCGCACGGCCCTTGGCATCCTTTCCATTTTCCGGCCCGACGACCTGCGCCGGGTTGTGTTTGAGGATGACGTGCTGGCCCTCACGCGCGTTTCGGGCATCGGCAAAAAAACCGCCGAACATGTGTTTCTTGAGCTGAAGTACAAGCTCAAGGTCGAGGACGCCCCGCAGGCGGCGGCGCTGACCACGGGGACGCGGCCCGGTTCCGTGTTCCGCGACGTGCTGGACGGTCTGGGCAATCTTGGCTACGAGCCGGACGAATGCGCGCCTCTGGTCAAAAAACTGCTGCACGAAGAGCCTGATCTGGATGTGACCGGCGCGCTGCGCGCCACCCTCAAGGCCCTCGCCAAGGGGAAGGTCTGATGACCGATCTTGCGAATCCGTGCGTTGCGGAGTGCACCACAGGCATTGACGAAAGCGTACGCCCGCACAGCCTTGACGACTTTATCGGGCAGGATGAACTGCGCGCCAATCTGCGCGTGTATCTGGGCGCTGCGCGCGAGCGTGGCAAGGCGCTGGACCATACGCTTTTTTACGGCAATCCGGGGCTTGGTAAAACCACGCTGGCGCAGATCATGGCCTCCGAGCTGGGGGTCAATCTTGTCTGCACCTCCGGGCCGGTGCTTGAGCGCAGCGGCGACCTTGCTGCCATCCTTACCAATCTGAACAGGCACGACATCCTTTTTGTGGATGAAATCCACCGCATGCCCATTGCCGTGGAAGAAGTGCTGTATCCCGCCATGGAAGATTTCAAGCTCGATCTGGTCATCGGGCAGGGGCCTGCGGCGCGCACGGTCAAGATTGACCTTGAGCCCTTCACCCTTGTGGGGGCGACCACGCGCATGGGGCTGATCTCTTCGCCCTTGCGCGATCGTTTTGGCATTGTGGCGCGGCTGGAATACTACAGCCCGGACGACCTTGCCCGCGTGGTGCGGCGCACGGCGCGCATCTTGGGCGTGGAGGTCACCACTGACGGCGCTACGGAAATCGGCCGCCGTTCGCGCGGCACGCCCCGCATTGCCAACCGCCTGTTGCGCCGGGTACGCGATTTTGCCCTGGTGCATGGTGACGGGCTGGTGACGGGCGAGCAGGCTTCGGCAGCGCTCAAGCGCATGGACGTGGACGAGCTGGGGCTGGATCAGATGGACCGCAAGCTCCTGGAAGTGCTCATTAAGCATTATGACGGCGGCCCGGTGGGCATCAAAACCCTGGCCGTTGCCTGCTCGGAAGAAGTGCGAACCATTGAGGATATTTACGAGCCGTACCTTATCCAGTGCGGCTTTTTAAAGCGCACCCCACGTGGGCGCATGGCAACAGCCTTGGCCTACAGGCACTTGAAAATGCTGCTTTCTTAGGTGTATGATCTGCCCGGCCAGTTTTTTACACCGAACTGAATGAAAAGGCGGAGAAAGCATGCTCTTGCAAGTAATTGAAGGAAAATTCAGCGTCTGCAAGGTGGAAAACCTGCGCGCCGTCAATTTTCATGTGCCGTGGCTGTTTGTGGGCAAAACTGATGCGGAAATTTCGGTGGTCTGCCTGACTGCGGATGTTCCCCACGCCACACTGGCGCGGGAGGACGGCTGGCGCGCACTGCGCGTAGCGGGGCAGATGGATTTTGGCCTTACCGGGGTGATGGCGGGCTTGTCGACCACGCTGGCGCAGGCGGGCATCAGCATTTTTGCCGTGTCCACCTTTGATACGGACTATATATTGATGAAGGCGGATAAGCTTGCCCCGGCCATGGAAGCGCTGGAGGCGGGCGGTTACACCGTGGAGCGCGCTGCCGTGTAAAAGATCGGTCGGCGCAGGCAGGGGGCAAGTTCCATTTTTTGAGAAAACTTGCCCGCCAATGGCGCAGAGGTGCAGCGCGGGGCAGGACAGAAAAGAATATAACGATCGGGGGAAGGGGCTTGGTGGCCTCTTCCCCCGAGTTGTTTGCTATACGTCTATTTTGCCAGCGCGGGCCGCATTGAGCACAGCCATGAGGGCCACGCCAACATCGGCAAACACGGCTTCCCACAAGCCGGAAAGGCCCACGATGCCCAGAGCCATGAACAGCCCCTTGATGCCAAGCGCCATCACTATATTCTGCCATACAATGGTGCGCGTGCGGCGCGCAATGCGTAGCAGCTCGGGCAGGCGGGCGGGGTTGTCGTCCAGAATGACCACGTCTGCGGTTTCAATGGCGGCTTCCGCGCCAAGACCGCCCATGGCTACGCCCACTCCTGCCGTTGCCAGCACCGGGGCATCGTTGATGCCGTCGCCCACAAAGATGGTGTTCTTTACCGGGCCAAGGGCCTCTAGTGCTCCGGCCTTGTCTTCGGGCAGCAGATCTGCGCGCAGGGTGTCCAGCTTCAGGCGCTGGGCCACGGGGCGAGCCTGTTCTTCCCTGTCGCCCGTGAGCATGGCGATGTTCTGAATGCCAAGACGGCGCAGTTCCTGAATGGCTTCTGTCGACTGCGGCTTGATGCGGTCTGCCACCACCAGCGCGCCCAGCAGCTTGCCGCCCCTGGCGACCTGCACCACGCTGCCGGGCATGCCAACATCCATAGGCGCAATGCCACGGCTTGTGAGCAGGGCGGCATTGCCTGCCAGAAGTTCATGGCCGTCAGCAGCGGCATCCACGCCCATACCGGGGATTTCTTTCATGCCAGTGAGCGAGGCATCATCAACAGCAAGGCCTTCCTGCTGCGCGGCGCGCATGACAGAGCGGGCAATGGGATGGTTGGAGCGGCTCTCCGCCAGCGCGGCGGCGGCCAGCAGATCATTGGGGGCAATGCCTTCGGCGGGCAGCACGGCGTTTACTTCAAACACTCCTTCGGTGAGGGTGCCGGTCTTGTCCAGCGCAGCTACGCGGATGTCGCGCAGGTTATCGAGCACTGCACCGCCCTTGATGAGGATGCCACGGCGCGAAGCAGCGCCGATGCCGCCAAAGTAGCCCAGCGGGATGGAAATAAGCAGGGCGCATGGGCAAGAAATGACCAGCAGCACAAGAGCGCGGTAAATCCATTGAGAGAAGGGACCAAGCCCGAACAGCGGGGGCAGCACCGCCACCAGAAAAGCAATGCCAGTCACTGCGGGGGTGTACCAGCGGGCCATGCGGGTAATGAAGCGTTCCGTAGGGGCCTTGCGGGCCACGGCGTTTTCCACCATTTCAAGAATACGGGCTATGGACGAATCGGCAAAAGCCGTTGTCACTTCAACGCGCAAGGCCGCGTTCAGATTGATGGTGCCCGCGAGCACCCGGCTGCCGGGTGCTATGCGTTGGGGCACGGATTCGCCCGTGAGCGGGGAGGTGTCCACCTGCGAATCGCCCTCCAGCACGGTGCCGTCCAGCGGGATCTTTTCGCCGGGGCGCACAAGAATGTGGCTGCCGGGGCCAAGGGCTTCGGGCTCGACATCGCGGGTAGCACCGTTATCAAGCATTTCGTGGGCAATGCTGGGCCGGGCGGCCAGCAGGGCCTTGACCGAACGGCGGGAGCGCCCGGCGGCCCGCTCCTGCACAAATTCACCCACGCAGTAAAACAGCATGACTCCCACGGCCTCGGGCAACTGCCCAAGGGCAATGGCAGCAATGGTTGCGCCGCCCATGAGAGTAAATTCGTTGAAGAAGTCCTTCTTCAGGATGCTTTGCGCCCCTATGCGCAGGACGTCATAGCCGCACAATATATATGGCAGGGCGTAGAAGATGCATATGACCAGCCAGTTGGGCATGATCTCGGCAAGCCGTTCGTCCGCGACCATGCCGATGGCGAACAGCAAAGCGGATACGGCCATGATGACGATTTCGCGCTTTTCATGGTCATGCCCGTTCTCATGATCGTGGTCATGATCATGGCAGCAGGCGCAGCCGTGCTCGTGGTTGTCCGCCTCCGGCGTGGGGGCGACGGGGGCGCAGGCAGCGCAACATGCCTTCATGGGCAAAGGGCTAAGCTTGGTGGATTCCATTCAGATCTCCTGACGTTACGAAGGGCTGCCAGCGGTTTGCGCGGTATCGTCTTCTGTGTCGTCTGCTTGGTCGGCAGGTACGGGAATATGCTTCTGTTTGAAGAATTCGTGAATGCTGGTGTTGTGCGAAATGCCCGGCAAGGCTGCGGCATCCTGAGCGATCTGCGGGCAGTCGGCCAGCTCGCGAATAGTCAGCTCCAGAGCGTCACGCACGCAGTCTGTGGGGTTTTGCGGCAGACGGTAGTAAACCCATCGGCCATTTTTGATGCTCTCGATCAAACGTGCCTGGCGCAGGATGAACAGATGTTTGGATGTGGTGGATGCCGCGAGCCCAAGGAGCGTTGTTATCTCGCAAACGCACAGGGGGCGCAGGCGCAAGGCCATGAGTATACGCAGGCGGTTCTCGTCGCCAAGCGCTCGTATAGCGGAAATGTAGCTGAGCATGTGTACTCCGTAGGAGATGGAGGTGGATGTCCTTTTCATTTCGTTGTGTGGCGAAATATAAGAAGCAAGGGAGCTGAAGTCAAGCATATTTCGCCAACTAACGAAGTGTTGAAGCGTGCATCTATAAAGAAGAGAGCGCCAGATTGCGAGTATTGGGTTGGCAGGGCAGATTCCGCGCTTGCTCGGCCAATATGGGGCACAGTGCGGAGACGATGCTGAGGAACAATGGGGTTGGCGGATGGCGGCATCGGTGAAAAGGATGGGAGAAGTCCTTTGAAATTGGCTCAGGATGGGCCCTTGCGCGAATATCTATGTAAAAATGCTTTTTGTGTTGACACAGCAGGGGTGTTTGCTTACAGTGCATTTCTCGCGTCACGGAGTCGACACATTGAGTCACGGCGAAATTCGCCAAGATGCAAAAAAGTGATTGACTTGTGGCTAGAAGGGGAGCATAAACGCTCCTCGCGCTTGAAGAAAACAGCTTGGACCCACGGTGAGACGAAAGTTTCACTAAATGGAAAAAAGTTGTTGACTCCAAGAGCGAAGGGGAGCATAAACGCTCCTCGCGATTGAAGAAAATGACTTGGCTTCACGGTGAAACGAAAGTTTCACAAAATGAAAAAAAGTTGTTGACTTCGAAAGCAAAGAGGAGCATAAACGCTCCTCTCGATTGAAGAAAAACGACTGGCTCCACGGTGAAACAAAAAGTTTCACGAAACGGAAAAAAGTTGTTGACTTCGAAAGCAAAGGGGAGCATAAACGCTCCTCGCGCCTTGAGAAAAACGACTGACGGTCGCCGCGAAAAACTTTCGCGAAACGAAAAAAAAGTTGTTGACTCGGGTAACGAAAGAGGGCATAAACGCTCCTCGCGCCAAGCGGCAACGAGCCGGGCTGGCGGGCCGAAGAGGCCAAGTGGTTCATTGACAAGTGAATAGCGAGTGGGAAGAAAGTCTTTGAGATTCCGA
>JASGGT010000038.1:0-20313 GCA_047602655.1 Desulfovibrio sp.
TCCGATCCCCGTATGGGCAAAGCCATGCGCGCTACGGCCCAAAACCGCAAGATGGCCCTTTTGCTCGGCATCAATGCCGACCGCATCATCTCCCTCACGTTCATCATCGGTTCCGCCCTGGCGGCCCTTGGCGGCGTGCTTATTGCCTCGCACATGGGCCAGGTCAACTTTGGCATCGGTTTTCTGGCCGGGCTTAAGGCCTTTACCGCCGCAGTGCTCGGCGGCATCGGCTCCATCCCCGGCGCAATGGTGGGCGGGCTTGTTCTTGGCCTGGCCGAAAGTTTCACCACGGGCTATTTTTCCGGCAACTACGAAGACATGCTGGCCTTCGGCATTCTTATCCTCATTCTCATTTTCAGGCCCGATGGTATCTTGGGCAAAGCCACAGTGCAGAAGGTGTAGCCATGCAGCGCATACTTAAAGCCGCCATCGCCGCCCTGTGGTTCATGTTGCTCACCCTGCCGGTGCTGGGCATCAAGCTGAACACAGCGGCAAAAACCGTAGTTTGGCGTTTTGACCGCATATTCGCCCTGGGTGCGGGCATATTTGTGCTTGCCCTTATCTGGGACTGGTGCTTCAGCCGCAAAGCTGCAGGCGCCAAGATCATAACCCTGCCCAAATGCTTTAATCTGGCAGAGCTCATTGAATCATTCAGGAACCGCGCTGGCCTCCGCCTTGGCGGGCTTGCCGTGCTGGCCGTTGTGCTTGTCGGCATGCCGCTGGTCAGCTCCTTTTATCAGACCAACATCATGATCTCAGCCCTGCTCTACGTCATGCTGGCGCTGGGCCTGAACATCGTCGTTGGTCTGGCGGGCCAGCTCGTGCTAGGCTATGTAGCCTTCTACGCCATTGGCGCATACACCTACGGCCTGCTGCACCAGTATTTCGGTCTGGGTTTCTGGACCTGCCTGCCCATCGGCGGCTTCCTTACCGTCCTTTTCGGCCTTGGGCTGGGCTTTCCCGTGCTGCGGCTGCGTGGCGACTACCTCGCCATCGTGACCCTGGGCTTTGGCGAAATCGTGCGCCTCACGCTGCAAAACTGGAACACCGTCACCGGCGGCCCCCGTGGCGTCAGCGATATTCCCCGCCCTGCCTTTTTTGGCATGAGCATGGACATCACGCAGTCCACCACCTACATCTACTATCTGGTGCTGGCCGCAGTGGTGGTTACCATTGTGGTTATTACCCGACTCAAAAATTCGCGCGTGGGGCTGGCCCTGCAAGCGCTGCGCGAGGATGAAATCGCCTGTGAAGCCATGGGCGTGGACATCACAAAGGTAAAGCTTTCGGCATTTGCGCTCGGCTCCTGCTGGGCTGGCTTTGCCGGTGTTATCTTTGCCGCCAAGACCACCTATATCAATCCCTCCAGCTTTACCTTCATGGAATCGGCCATGATTCTCTCAATGGTGGTGCTGGGCGGCATGGGCTCCATTGCGGGCGTGGTTATTGCGGCGCTGATTCTTATTCTTGCCCCGGAATATCTGCGGGCTTTCTCTGACTACCGCATGCTGCTTTTCGGAGCGATCATGGTGATTATGATGCTCTTCCGTCCGCAGGGCCTCATCAGCGGCGAACGACGCCGCTACCGCATCAGCAACCTGCACGGTGCTGAAGGAGACCGCTGATGAAACCGGTGCTGGAAGTAAAGGATCTTTCTCAGGATTTTGGCGGTCTCCGCGCGCTTAACGAGCTTTCGCTCACCGTGAACAGCGGCGAGATCGTTGCCCTTATCGGCCCCAACGGCGCAGGCAAGACCACGTTTTTCAACTGCGTGACCGGTATCTACACCCCCACAGAGGGGCAGATGTACCTGCACGACTCTACGGGCGGCCAGCAGCTGCTTAACGGCAAGAAGCCCCACCTTATCACAGCGATGGGCATGGCCCGCACGTTCCAGAACATTCGCCTTTTCAGCGAAATGACCGTGCTTGAAAACGTGATGATTGGCCGCCATTGCCGCACAAAGGCTGGTATTTTTGGCGCCATCGTGCGCGATGGCCGCACACGCCGTGAAGAGCAGGACTGCATTGACCGTAGCTATGAACTTCTGGAACTGGTGAAGCTTCAGGATTTCTGGAACGAAACGGCCAACAACCTGCCCTACGGCGCGCAGCGGCGACTTGAGATCGCCCGCGCCATGGCGACCGAGCCGCGCATGCTGCTGCTGGACGAACCCGCAGCGGGCATGAACCCCCAGGAAACCAACGAGCTCAAGGAGCTGGTCTGCTCCATCCGCGACAACCAGCAGCTTTCCATCCTGCTCATCGAGCACGATATGGGCATGGTCATGTCGCTTTCCGACCGTATCTACGTCATGGAATACGGCTCCTGCATCGCCACCGGCACCCCTGCCGAAATCCGCACCAACCCCCGCGTCATCAAGGCCTATCTGGGAGAAAGCGATGCTTGAGCTGCGTAATGTAGACACCTATTACGGCAACATTCAGGCTCTGCGCCATATTTCGCTGCATATTGAAGAAGGCGAAATCGTGACCCTGATCGGGGCCAACGGCGCGGGCAAGTCCACCACGCTCATGACCATCTGCGGCATCAACCGCCCCAGAAATGGCGAGATTCTGTGGTACGGCAAGCCCATACACCAGTTGCCCCCGCACGAAATCGTAACTTTGGGCATTTCGCAGGTGCCGGAAGGACGTCTGATCTTCCCCGATCTCAGCGTCAGCGAAAATCTCGACCTCGGCGCATTTCTGCGGCGCGATCCGGCAGGCGTGAAGGACGATCTGGACTATGTGTTCAGCCTCTTTCCCATATTGTCCGAGCGCCGCAAGCAGGCTGGCGGCACGCTTTCCGGTGGTGAACAGCAGATGCTGGCCATCAGCCGCGCCCTCATGGGCCGCCCCAAGCTGCTGCTTCTGGACGAGCCGTCGCTGGGCCTCGCCCCTATCATCATTCAGCAGATCTTTTCCATCATCCAGAAGGTCAATTCCAATGGCACCACGGTCTTTCTGGTGGAGCAGAACGCCAATCAGGCCCTGCGCATTGCCAACCACGGCTACGTTATGGAAAATGGCCGCATAGTCATGCACGATACCGCAGCCAATCTGCTCACAAGCGAAGAAGTGCGCACTGCCTATCTGGGCATGTAGGCCGCAGTTAACTCATTTCATTCGTAAACCCGCTCTGAGAGCAGGCGGCGCGTTTGGTCAACAAACGCGCCGCTTTTTCTGTGCATTGCCTGAAATATCCCCTCCAATTCGGCTATTCCCCTAACGTTCCATACGCACCGGCTGCATAAAAACACAGACGCATAATATATAGTATCCAATTTGCCAATCTTGTCTCTTTTATGCTATAAAATATACTGTCCAAATTTTTTATGTCCGTCACCCGGAGACGCTCTTTGTGCTGACCAATAACAAAAACATCCTGCGGCATTTCCAGCTTTTGCTGGCCGTCTTTGCCGTGGTTATTCTGACATCGGGGGGTACCGCGTATTTTTTCGCGGCGGCGCAGCTCGAAAAACCAGCTTGGTCTGAAGCGCCAGGCCCTGGCCGCCACCGTTGCCGCTGTCATTGACGAAGATTCCGACGACTACGCCGCCTTTGTGCGGAACATGGATATGGAAAACGCCTATTACCGCCGCACCAAGGCGCTGATGATGCAGATAAAAGCGTCAACCTGCACCATGTGGAATACATCTATACCACACAGCGCGTGGACGAAAACACCATCATGTACGTCATTGGCGGCGAAGCGCCGTCAAGCCCGGTCTTACACCGCGCCGGGCGTAAGGGACGCCATAACAAAGGCCGAGCGCACAGCCTATGAGGCGCAAAAAGCCGTGATCGGCGAGGACTTTGAAAACACAACCTACGGGTGGCGATTAAGCGCCTACCATCCCATATTCCACAAACGCACGGGCGAATTTTTGGGCATGGCGGGGGCCGATATCATCAGCGAGCAATACAACAGCGTCATGCGGATATTCGTCATCCAGACCGTGGTGTGCATTCTGGCCGGGCTGGTGGTGTTCGCGTTGGCGACCTACTGGTTTTCCGGTAAGGTGAACCTGATTGTCACAGGCAGCGCTACGCCGCGCATGAGGCCGAGCAAAAGCTGGCCCTGGAGAACGCCGCGCTGGAGCGCATCAACCGCCTGAAAACCGACTTGATGACCACCATATCGCACGAAGCGCGCACCCCGCTGGCAGTGCTGGCAAGCTACGCAAGCCTGGTTTCGCTGGGCCTGAAACGCAAGGGTACGGACAGGGAAACCGCCGCCGATCTGGATAGGATAGTCTCCGAAGCCCAGCGCGTGGCGGATCTGATTGACAGCATGAAAGAGCTGATGCTCTCCGGCGGGGGGCGGCGGAACCGGCGGAACGGGCACGGCTTGATTGCGGCGAGCTTATCCGGCAGGTGGCGGAATCCGCACCGGCCTCTTCTGGAACGGGGCGGCGTGGCCTTGCGTCTGGGCATTGAGGGCGAATTCCCCGTGACGGCAACTGAAAGAACTCACGCAGGTGGTGTTCAATATCATGCAGAACGCCAAGGATCACACGGAACAAGGAAGCGTCTTCATACGTGCGGCACGGAAAAACGGCAGTATTATCATCACTGTGGCGGATACGGGAAGCGGCATCGCGCCGGAGCTGCTGCCGCGTATTTTTGAGCGCGGCGTAAAGGGCGCGAATGGCGGCGCGGGCATCGGCCTTGCCATCTGTAAAGAAATTATGGACGCCCACGGCGGCTGCATACGCATAGCCAACAATAATGGCACGGGCGCGGTGGTGACGTTGACCTTGCCCGAACACCGCGAAGAATAGCGCATGGTGGTTGGAGGGCTTGCCCGTAGAGATTTTGTAAAGATATTGAATTCCGTTTAGCCCCTTTGCGCCGCCTGTTTCTGTTTTGCGAAACCGGGCGGCGCGAATGCGGGTTCAGGGGATCCCCCTGCGCGTGGGCGGCAACGCTCCACACTATTCAAGGAGTGCCATATGGAGCGGAAAGGCTTGATCCTTCTGGTGGAAGACAACGAGGAACTTAACGCCAACAACCTCCGTGCGCTCCAGATGCTTGACTATATGGTACACCCGGTGGAGACCCTGGCCGCGGCGCGGTTCTGGCTTGAAAACAACGCTCCGGACGTGATTTTGCTGGACGTGATGCTGCCGGACGGCGACGGCATTGACTTTTGCGCCGAGATACGCGGCGCTCCCCTGTACTCGGCGGCGCACATCTTGTTCCTGACCGCCAAAACAGACCATGCGAATCGGGTACGCGGCCTGGCGGGCGGCGGCGATGATTACATTACCAAACCGTTCCATCAGGAAGAATTGATCGCCAGAGCGGAAGCCGCCATGCGCCGCAGAAGCATGGATAAAAAAGACACGCAATCCGTCGAAGATGCTGATGACAAGCTTCGCGCCTTTGCCGTCCGCTACGTCTTGACAAACAAAGAAAAAACTGTGCTGTTCCATATCCTCCAAAATTTGAGCATCAAAAAAATGGGTGAGCGTATAGGCATTTCCAGCAAGGGCGTGGAATACCATATTACCAACATCTTGCGGAAAACCGGGCTTAAACGGCAGCGCGGCATCCATCAAGCCTACGTCAGATGGAAAAAAGAATAAAAAATTGAGAAAAATGTAAATCCCAGGGGCTGCCTCTAAATAAAAAATGGGGATGTCCTGGATAATTAGTTTAAATTATCCAGGACATCCCCAATCTCAGTCCCTGCAAAGAACGGAATGATATCTGCTCCAGGCCTAAACTTCGCTGATGATGGGCACAACCACGGGGTCGCGTTCCAGCACGCGGCGGAAGAAGCGCCGCAGAGACGAGCGTATGCCTTCCTGCATGCGGCCAAGCTGGCCGGGGCCGGCCGCTTCGATCTCGTCCAGCACCAGACACTTGGCGTCTTCCAGCAAGTGGCTGTAGTGCTGCGCGAACACAAAGCCCTTGGAGATCATTTCCGGCCCGTGCAGCACGCTGCCGGTTTCGGAATCCACCACCAGGACAACAATGACCATGCCTTCGTCGCCAAGGATGCGCCGCTCCTTGAGAACGGCATAGCCCACGTCGCCCACGCCCTTGCCGTCCACCAGGGTGCACTCCACGGGCACGCGCGGTTCCAGGCGGAACGTGTCTTGAGCAGGGTCAGGGGCAGACCGTCTTCCAGAAGAATGACGTTATCCTGCTCCACGCCGCATTCAACAGCGAGGCGACCATGCTTGACCAGATGCTGGTATTCGCCATGCACTGGCACAAACAGCGTGGGTCGCACGGCTTCAAGCATATCGCGCAGTTCTTCGCGCTGACCATGGCCCGAGGCATGGATGGCGTGTACACTTTCGTACAGGACTTCCGCGCCGATGCGGTACATTTCGTTGATCAGCCGGGATATGGCCTTGGCGTTGCCGGGGATCATGCGCGAACTCATGACCACGGTATCGCCCTTGCGGATCTCCAGCTGTCGGTGGCCGCTAAGCACCATGCGCGACAGCGCGGAGAGCGGTTCGCCCTGCGCGCCTGTCACCACCAGCACGATCTGGTCGTCCGGCAGGTCAGGGACACCGTTATGCGCGTTGAAAAACGAAGGAGGCAGCTTGGCAATGCCAAGATCGCGCGCCATTTCGATATTGTTCGCCAGCGACTTTCCGCTGATGACCACCGTCCGTCCATGTTCGCGCGCAAGGTCGAAAACTTCCTGAATACGCTGAATATGGCTGGAAAAGAGCGTGATGACGATGCGCCCTTCGGCCTTGGCGAATATTTTATCCAGCGAATCCTTGACCTCGCGCTCCGTGAGGGAGCGCCCCTCGCGCACGATGTTGGTGGAATCCGAAAGCAGCAGCCGTGCGCCGTCCGGTCCGGCAAAATTGCGGAAAAGATTCAGGTCGGTACCTGTGGTGTCAAGGGGATGCGGGTCAATCTTGAAATCGCCGCTGTGAACCACGCGGCCCACGGGCGTTTCAACGCCCAGGCCAAAACCTTCGGGAATGGAGTGACAGACAGGGAAGAAATGGAAGGTCAGGTCGCCCAGAGGCAGTACGGTGTTGATATCGACAGGGCACAATTCCACCCAATCCAGAATCTCCCGCTCCCTGAGTTTGTGTTCCACAAGCGCCAGGGTAAAGCGTGAGCCATAGATGCGGGTGCCCTTGATTTCAGGCACAATCCAGGGCAGCGCGCCAATGTGGTCCTCATGTCCGTGCGTCAGCACAATGCCCAGCAGCTTGTCCTTGATGCCGCTGACAGCGCCAAAGTGCGGGATAACAACGTCCACGCCAAGGTGGGCGTCGTCAGGAAACATGAGGCCGCAATCAACCATCACCACGCCGCCGGCGGTTTCCCACAGCTGGCAGTTGAGGCCGATCTCTCCCAGCCCCCCGAGGGGGGTAATGTTCAAATAAGGTTCATTCATTCGTAATCGCTTTTGGGCGGCGCGGCTAAGGTCGTGCCGTCGCTCAACGCCGCGTAAGATCAGGGTGAAATTCGCCCATGGCCACATATAGTTGCGCCAGAGCGGTCAGATAATCGGCTTTTGCTCCTGTTAACGTCGCCTGAGCGGTGGTGAGCTTGGACGAAGCGTCCAGCACGTCAAAGTTGGTGCCCACCTGCTCCTGATAACGGGCCAATGCCACATTGTATGCCTCAGTAGACTGCTCCACGCCCTTTTCCGCCACGGTTATCCGTTTGGAGGCTTCCTGCACGGCAAGCAGTTTCGACTTGATGTCGTAGCCAACGCTGAGTTTCAGGTCTTCTTCGGCATAGCGCATCTTTGTGACCAGCCAGCCTGCCTCTTTGTCGGCATAGTACGTGGTTCCCCACTGAAAAACGTCCCAGGTGGCCCGGGCGCCCACTTCCCAGACGGAGCTGCGTGACCCGCGGTCGCCCTTTTCTTGCAGATCAAGCGAATTGCCGTTCTGCGAAACATTGTAATAGGCTTCAACCTGCGGATAGTAGGCGCTCTGTACGGCCTGCTGCGATTTGCCCGCGATTTCCACCGAGCGCGCCGCCATGTACAGGTCGGGCCGCTGGCGGTAGGCCGCTTCAAGGCACTGCTCCAGCGAGCGGGTAAAGGGCACATGGGCAAGCGTACCGGTAAACTTGATCTTGGCCGTGGCGGGCAGCCCCAGCAAGGTATTCAGCTTGGCAAGGCTGGTGTCGCGGCTGTTTTCGACCTGAATCAGGGTATTCTCGGCCTGGCGCACGTCCACCTCGGCCTGGAGCACATCCAGCCGGGGGCGGAGGCCCACGCCAAAAAAGGCAGTGGTGATGCGCAACTGATCCTGTAAACGGGCCAGAGCATCACGCTGGCTGCGCACGCTTTCTTCGTAACGCAGATAGTTCAGAAACTGGGTCTGAACATTTTCTGTCATGGACAGTTCGGCATTGCGCACAGAAGCTTTGTCGCTGTCTGCCTGAAGGGCCGCCTTCTGATAATTGGCCAGCAGCTGAAAACCCTGAAACACGGGCTGAGAAATTTCCACGGCCCAGGTATAGGTGCCATTTTCCGGCGGCCTGCTACTGCTGGGTAAGGCGGGCGATGTTTTTCTTTCCTGCTTGGCGGCGGAATACGTTGTACCAAGCTTGGGACCAAAAGCCCCGCGCGCGGATTTGCGCGCCTCTTCAGAAGACTGCCCCTGCGCCTCTTGCGAACCCAGGCTCGGATTATGCCGCAAAGCGCGATCCACAGCATCGGGCATGGAGACTGCCCCGGAAGGCAAAGCGTTGTCCTTGCCCGAAGGCAATGTTCTACCGCTAAATACAGGCACGGCGGCGTTGCCCGAAGGGCGCGCCTCAATGGAAGAATCGGCAATGGCTGCATTGCCGCCCAAAGGCCCGACAAGCGCACCAACAACAAGAAACACGAGGCCCAGTTCAGGAATGCGTTTCATATATTTTCAGGCGGAATGCTCCGCTACCTTTTAAAAATTACTTCGACCCGGATTACATACACCGCAGAAGACGGCATTGGCAATACTTCATGGAAAAAGATAATTTTACGCAAAACGCTTATTATGACATTCTTAAAAAATATTTTTATGCTGTAAACACAGAATAATAACTATTTTCACATGCATTTTTTGCAACATGAGCAGCCGTAATGCGCAACTATGGCGCTCCACCATGCGGCAAAAAAGGGAAAATGCAACAACTAACAGCCTGGCGGATGAAATTGAATCTTACATAAATTCCCACAACTGTTTAAAACGCGCTGGACAAACCAGCAGCGAAACCCTGAACTTCCCGCTCATCCAAAGCCGCCGCGGGGGGATTCTAAAAAATTTCTTGAAAGTTTACCCCAGTCGTAGCATGCTGCGCAGCAGAGTCCTTGCGGGATTCCGCAGCTCCGCCGTGACGGTTGGCGCATCTTTGCGTCTGCCGTGCTGGCATTTTTTGCGGCGCACTGAAACAGACCACAGTTGTTGCGCAGATATGGAGAACCTCATGGAATTCAGTTTTTTTTCGATGATCGCCCAGGCAAGCCTGGTGGCCAAGGCGGTGCTGGCGTTTCTGGTCATGATGTCCATTGGGAGCTGGGGGCTGATGATCCAGAAATTCATCGGCCTGAGCGCTGCCAATAAAAAGGCTCTCAGCGGCACGGAAAGGTTCGAGAAGGCGGCCAATCTGCGCGAAGCCGTGCAGTCCCTGGGTTCTGACCCGACATCCCCGCTGTATTACATCGCCCATCAGGGCGTTCTTGAATTCAACCGTTCCAAAGAGCTTGGCAACAGCAGTGAAGTGGTGGTCGACAACGTTCGCCGCGCGCTGCGCCAGGGTGTGGGCACGGAACTGGCGCGGCTGCAGAGCTCCCTGTCCGTTCTGGCCACCTGCGCCAACACGGCGCCCTTTATCGGCCTGTTTGGTACGGTCTGGGGCATCATGAGCTCCTTCCACTCCATCGGCATGCTCAAATCGGCCTCGCTGGCAACCGTTGCCCCCGGTATTTCGGAAGCTCTGATCGCCACGGCCATCGGCCTGGCTGTGGCGGTTCCGGCCACCATCGGCTTCAATATCTTCATGGGCAAGCTTTCGCAGGTTGATACGCTGCTGGTGAACTTTGCCGGCGTGTTCCTCAACCGCGTCCAGCGCGAAATCAACGCCCACCGCCCCGTGCAGCGCACGGGCGCAACGGAGATGTAGCATGGGCGCTAGTGTTGGCGGCGGCAACAAGTTTGTTTCGGACATCAACGTCACGCCCTTTGTGGACGTCATGTTGGTGCTGCTGATCATCTTCATGGTGGCGACCCCCATGATGAGTCAGGGGCTGGACGTGGATCTGCCGCAGACCAAACAGGTGGAAGTGCTGCCCACAGAAGCCGACCACATGGTGTTGACCGTGCGCAATGACGGCAAGATGTACCTTGACGAGTACCCCGTGGACACCATGGAAGACCTTGAGGGGTATTTGCAGCGTCTGGTCAAGGAAAAGAACAAGACGCTCTTTCTGCAGGCCGACAAGGCAGTGCCTTACGGCACCGTTGTGGAAGTCATGGGTCACATCAAGGCCGTGGGCATCGAAAAGCTCGGCGTTATCGCCGAACAGCCCGACGATGCCTCGCCCAAGGGCGGCAAGCCCGCACGCGCCCGAAAATAGGATTGCTCTATGCGCCTGGCCTCATACGTTCTTTCATTCTGCCTGCACGCAGCCATATTTTTGCTGATATGGTTCTGGCCCAGCAGCCCGCCCATCAAGCTGGACACGCCTCCGGTCATGATCAGTCTGGTTGAAGGCGCCACAGGCGGCAACCGTACCCCCTCGCCCATTCTCGGGCATATGGGGCAGCCCGGCGATGGCCCCCTTGCGCCTACGCCGCCCGCCCCCAAGGCGGAAGTGGCCGCGCCCGAGCGCGTTGAAGTCAAAGAGCCCAAACCTGTTCCGCCGCAGCCCAAGCAGGATGCAGCGGCTGTAAAAAAGCCCGAGCCCAAGCCCGAGCCGAAACCGCAGCCCAAGCCGGAACCCAAGGAAGAAGCGAAACCCATCGCGCAGAAAAAAGAAGACAAGCCCAAGCCCAAGGAAGAACCGCAGAAAGAAGCTCCAAAGGATCAGAAAAAGCCGGAGCCTCCCAAGGCAGACGCCAAAAAGGACGCCAAGGAATCCAAGGACGCCAAGTCCAATGTTGACCCTGTGGCGGCGGCCCTGCAACAGGCGCGTAAAGCCACCTCAAGGGCAGATTCCGGCGACAGGGGCAATGCCGTGGAACAGGCCCTCGCCCAGGCCCAACGCCGCGCAGGCGGCAACAGGGGCGGTGGCGGCGGCGAAGGTGCCGGCCCTGGCGGCGGCGGTCTTGGCGATGTGTACATGGGGCAGGTCATGCTGGCTGTACGGCCCAACTGGGGCTTTACCTCGGCCAGCCGCCTGAACCTGCGCTGCATCATCAACGTCAAGGTAGACGCCCAGGGCAAGCTGTTGCAGAATCCCGTGGTAACGCACAGTTCGGGCAACGCGCAGTTTGACGCATCCGCAGCGAGCGCCATTGTGCGCACTGCCAATAGCGGTCAATTCCCGCCCCCCCCTTCAGCGGACTACGGCGATCTTGACCTTGTGTTTACGCTTGACGAACTCATGGGCCGCTAAGGCGGCCACCTAAACGCGCAATTGGTAACGCGCGCATTCAGGAGGATATATGCCTTCCCAACCGCGCACGAACCTCAGCAGTCTTTGCATATGCTCAAGCCTCATCGCCGTGACGTTCCTTTACGTCACGGCGGTTGGGGCTTTTGCCGCTTCTGCCGCCAGCGCGGATCAAAGCACCTATGCGGGGAACATGCTGGACAAGATTATTGAAATATGGGCCCCGCCCCCCGCGCTCAAAAGCGATTTCAGGGTACGCCTCAAGGTCACGGTTAACGGGCGTGGGCAGGTTGAAGACTGCAAGCCTGTCAAATCCTCGGGATTGGAAGCTTTTGACAGTTCGGTTTGCGGCGCAGTGCGACAAATCGGTAGCTTTGGCACTCCGCCTTATGGCGCGCCCATGGACGTTCACCTGACATTCTGGAACGGCACCCCCAAGGGCAAACCCAAGGCGGAAACCCTGAGTTCGGAAGAAGCCCTGCGGGCCGAGGTCAAGGCCAGAAACAAGGCCGAAGCCGCGCTTGGCGACACAAGAGCCGAAGCCGCGGAAGACCGCGCCCGGGAAAGGGCCGAAGCCATTGCCAAGGCCAGCGGCAAGGACGCGCCGGAAGTAAGGCCCGCGCCAGTGGCTCCATCGCCAGCCCCCAAGGCGAGCGCTGAAAGCAAAAAGAAAAATGCAAAGGGGCCGACCACGGTTCAGGCCGACAACGCACCAGCCACGCAGCTTATTGGCAGGAGCAGCCCCGCAGCCGGAGAACAGGCCGCCCCGGCGGCAAAAGAAAAGCCAGCCCCGCAGGCAGACAATCTGCCCACCTACGGCGACCCGGATATGGAAGCGGCATCAGCGACCGCTTCGGCGCAGGCTCAGGCTCAAACTCAGAGTCAGGCTAAAGCACAGCCCCCGGCAAAAACAGATGCAGCAGCCGCGCCCACGGGTCGCACAACGGTCACCGCCTCTGGAACATCTGCGGCTGGCGCAACGGCATCTGGCGCGACAGCATCTGGCGCGACAGCATCTGGCGCATCCGGCGTTGATCGTGTAAAATATCGGCGTGACGCGACGCGGCAGATACGCGACGTCATCCTGATCCCTGCCGAAACAGAGCCGGGGGAATATCAGACACGCCTGAGACTTACGATTTCCCCCAAGGGAGAAATCACTGATTTCAAAGTAATATCGCCCACGGGCGACAAGCTTCTTGACAAATATGTGCAGCGAGGCATACGCCGAGCAGGCAGCTTGCCCCCTCCGCCCGCCGAACTTGGGGGAACGCTGGACATCACCCTTACACTGGTGCGCCGCTGAGGCGTGCTGCTTGAACAAGGAATACTGACGCCATGAAAAAACAGCTTCTTCTCCTGACCCTGGGGTTCTGGCTGGCTCTCGGAAGCGGGGCGCAGGCCGCCATGCGCGTGGACATTTACGGTCCGGGGCAAAACATTGTTAACCTTGCCCTGGCGGCCCCCATCAAGGGCCCCTCCGCTGAAGCGAACAGCATGGGCACCGACCTGCAAAAAATCGTGCAGGAAAACCTGAGCTTTTTGCCCTTTATGCGCCTTACCGATCCCAGAGCAGTGCTTGGCGGCGTTGTTCTGCCCGGGTATGAGCCGCCGTCCCTCGATTTCAAGCGCTTCCAGCTTGCCGGGTCGGACATTGTGGTAACAACCTACTGGCCCGAGGGCGACAGCGGCACCCGCCCCGTGCAGATTCGCGCTTTTGAAACCAACACTGGCGGGCGGCTTTTCGGCAAGGAGTACCCCAAGGTTACTTCCAAAGACCTGCCCGAAGTGGCCGACCGCTTCTGCGCCGACCTGCTTGAAGCCCTCACGGGCAATGGCTCCTTCTTCCGCTCCACGCTCGCCTTTGTAAAAAAGACGGGCAAGATGAGCGCCAATGTGTGGCTGGTCAAGCCCACCGGGCGCGACCTGCGGCAGATCACCAACATGCCCGGCGAATCCATGTCGCCCGCATGGTCGCCTGATGGCCGTTTTGTGGTCTTTACCCACATTGACGAGAAATCCCATGCCCTCGGCGTGTGGGACCGCTCCAGCGGCAAAGTGCAGCGCATCCGCTTTCCCGGCAACGTGGTTATCGGCCCTGCCTTTATGCCCGACAACAAGGTTGCTGTGGCGCTTTCCAACGGCAAGTACCCTGTCATCTTCCAGCTGAACCATGTTTTCCAGAAAGAACGGGTACTTGAGCAAAACGACTCCATCAACGTTTCGCCCACATTTGACAGCACCGGCACCAAGATGGCATTTACCTCTTCGCGCCTGGGCGGCCCGCAGATTTTCCTCAAGGATCTGAGCAGCGGATCGGTCACGCGCGTGAGCAAAAACGGCACGTATAACACCGAGGCCAACCTGTCGCCTGACGGAACCCTTGTGGTATACAGCCGCATGACCGATTACGGTCACCGTATTTTTGTGCAAGATATGCTTACCGGCATGGAACGTCAGGTTACTTTCGGCCCCGGCAGCGATGAACAGCCCGCTTTCTGCGCCGACAGTTACTTTATTGCGTTCTCGTCCACGCGCAACGGTCACGGTATCTACCTGACCACCCGCCACGGCGGTGATGCCAAGCAGGTGCCCACCGGCGGTGGTTCAGTCTACTTCCCGCGCTGGGGCATGCCCGGTCAGCAAAAATAGCTAGAAATTAACAGATAGGCCTCTTACCCGCATTTTTACTCGATTTTACGGCCCTCGCGGGTCAAAATGGGTAAAAAATATTTTACGAAAGTGCGTCGAAACCCCCTTCCACGCCTTGACAAAAATTGCGGGCCAGATACCATCTGTTATGCGAGGACGAAACGGCCTCGCGTGTGCAGAAAGGAAAGGTATCAATTTTTTTGGAGAATGAGCTGTTCAGGAGGACACACAATGAAACGCTATGCTCTTATTCTCGCTCTGGTTATGGCCCTTGCCGCCGGCTTCGGTTGCGCAAAGAAAACCACCAGCGAACCCGGCTATGACGATGGCCTGACCCCCGAAATGCGTGCGGCCATCCAGCAGATCACTGACGCCCGCGTCTACTTCGCTTTCGACAAATTCGACATCAAGCCCGAATACAAAGAAATGCTGAAGACCAAGGCCGATCTGCTGAAGAAGTACTCCTCTATCCGCGTGCGCATCGAAGGCAACTGCGACGAACGCGGCACCCAGGAATACAACCTCGCCCTCGGCGAACGCCGCGCCCGCGCTTCCTACGAATACCTGGTTACGCTTGGCGTGAATCCCAGCCAGCTGGAAATGATCAGCTACGGCAAGGAAAACCCCGCCGTGCAGGGTAACAACGAAGCTTCGTGGTCCAAGAACCGCCGCGACGACTTCCGCGTGATCGCCCACTAGTCTTTTTAAGATTAGTACTGAAAGAGCCGCCCCTAGGGGTGGCTCTTTTTTTTGCCCTGCGCACGACCTGCAACTTTTTTTGGTCAGACATGACGTTGCACTCAACAGCGCCAGCACCTGGCGGGGCAACAGCCCGCTGGCCGTAACGCACTTGTTTTGGCACTGCACAGCTGTACTGCGTGCAGGTATTGCCGCCCATTGGTACGCGACCAGTGCAATTTACCGCCGAAGCGATCTGACCGCGCAACAAAAATACACCCAACTGTTACGGATATATGACTTTGCTCCAGGAACTTGCGGGCAGATGCATCACAGGATACAGTGCAGGCAACAGAGGTTACCTGCATGAAAATAGCCATTCTTGACGGTGCTGTGCTCAATCCCGGCGATGTGGATTGGGGCCCGATCACATCCCTTGGCGATGTGTCCATTTATGAAACCACTCCCACCGAAGCGGTTGCAGAGCGCACCCAGGGGGCAGACGTGGTGCTTGTCAACAAAACCCCGTTGACTGGCGCAAATCTTGAGCAACTGGACAGCAATGTCCGCATGGTTGGCGTTCTTGCCACTGGCTATAATATTGTTGACGTTGATGCCCTGGCCGCCCGCAATGTTCCTGTGTGCAACGTTGTTGCTTACGGAGTGAGCGATGTGGCCCAGCATGCGATGGCGCTGCTGCTTGAACTGTGCCGCCACACGAGCCTGCATTCAGAAAGCGTCAAAAACGGCGACTGGCTCAAATCCAAGAGCTGGTGCTACTGGAAGGTTCCGCCTCTGTGCCTGGAAGGCCTGACCATGGGCCTCATCGGTTTTGGCTCCATAGGCCGCCGCATGGGTGAACTGGCCCACGCCTTTGGCATGAGCGTGCTTGCCTACTGCCGCACTCCCAAGGATCCGCCGTCCTATGGCCCTTTTGCCTTTGCCACGCTTGAGCACCTGCTTTGCGCATCAGATGTGGTTTCGCTGCATTGCCCACTGACCAAGGAAACACGCAATATCATCAATGCCAAAACTCTTTCGTCCATGCGCAAGGGAGCTATTCTGCTGAATACCTCGCGTGGGCCGCTGGTAGATGAAGCTGCCACTGCCGAAGCCCTTAAATCCGGGCATTTGCGGGGCCTTGGCACTGACGTGCTCGCCCAGGAACCTCCGCAGGACGACAATCCCCTGTTTACAGCGCCCAATACGCTGATTACGCCGCACATTGCCTGGGCCACCACGCGGGCGCGGCAAAACATCATTGACCTCATGGCGGAGAATATCCGGCGCTGGCAGGCAGGAACCCCCGTCAATGTGGTGAATGGGGTAAAATAAGCGTCAATCATGTACATCGACATACACACCCACGCCTTTCATCCCAAGATAGCGCACAAGGCAGTGGATCACCTGAATGATTTTTATAGCGTCAACTGCGCGGGCGATGGCACCATCGCCCACCTGCTGGAGCGCGAGCGTAAGGCCGGGATGGAAAAATGCGTGGTTTTGTGTGCAGCCACAGCACCGGCCCAGGTTATTCCGGCAAACAACTACGCCATCACCTTGCAAAAGGAGCATGCGGACAGGGTCATTGCCTTTGGCACGGTGCATCCGGGCTATGAAAACTGGGAGGCGGAACTTAAGCGCATCAAGGCTGCTGGTATCCGTGGCATCAAGCTGCACCCGGACTTTCAGAGTTTCTGGCTGGACGACCCTCGCCTTCTGCCCATTTTTGAAGCGGCGCAAAAAGACTTTGTGTTTGAAATCCACATCGGCGACAGAACAACCCCCGCCAAAAACCCGTCCTGCCCCTATAAATTGGCGGCCATTCTGCGCCAGTTCCCCGGCATGAGAGTAATTGCGGCGCATTTTGGCGGTTACCGCATGTGGGCGCATGCGCTTGATGCGCTTGCGGGCAACAGGTTTGAAAACCTCTGGTTTGACACCTCGAGCACAACTCCCTTTGCCACCCCGCTGCTTGCCAAAAAACTTCTTGGGGCTTTTCCGCGAGAACGCATTCTCTTTGGCACAGATTGGCCGTTGTACGACCCGGTGGAAGAGCGCCAACGCCTGCAACACCTTGCCAGCCTCAAGGATGCCGAGATGGAAACCATCATGAGCAACGCCACATCCCTGCTGTGCGACAGTGCGGCGCAGGCTAAATGCCAGCACAGCCATTGACAGCCGACCCTCTTTGCGGGTAAGTGTCTTGCCAAGCCGGACGGCGGCAGCACTGCCAACCCCGTCAGGTCCGAAAGGAAGCAGCGGCAACAGACGTTGCCGGGTGTCCGGCCCACAAAAAACCGCAACGGTACCCGTTGCGGTTTTTTGCGTCCTTGCGTCCTCGCGCCAGTCGCCTCCATTTTAAAAGCAGGATGCCGCCGCAACCCGAGGCTGCGGCGGCAACACCATTACCGGCTTCGGCCCCGCGCGGGGCCGCTGTATTACCGGCTTGATTCCTGGCCCTAGAGCAGATTAACTTTGAAAATGTACATTTTCAAAGTTCAGGCACGCCAGTTTCGGCACTTAACAGCGCAAATAAATTGCGCTTATGCCTTCACGGCGGGTGCCTGCTCCCGCAGTCACCAGAGCAATTTCAAAGTGAAATTGCTCTATTTCCGGCCTTATTTCAGCTCGGGCGTCTGCTCGTTATCCGCAACCATCACGTCCACCTGATAAATGCCGCGCATTTCGTCCAGATGGGCGCGCATGGCCTTTTCCGCCAAATCCGGATCACGCTTCTTGAGCGCCTCGTACACGCCAACGTGGGCGCGGTATGAGCGCTCGCTCTGCTTGCGCACCTGTAGTGAGGCATACAGGGGCGTGATCAGCCAGCCGGCAAAGCCTTCGGCCAGCAAACCGAGAAAATTATTGCCCATGCACTCCACCAGGTACCGGTGAAAATCAATATCCGCCTCAGCAAAAGCGCGTATTTCCGATGCGTCCAGCAATTTGCGCTGGTTTTGCAGCTGCTCGTCCAGACGGGCCAGCTGCTCATCGGTTATTTCGAGGGCCATGCGCCGCACCACGGCGGTTTCAAAAAAGAGGCGCAGATCGTGCAGTTGCCGCCAGCCGTCGGGTGAGCTGGAGTAAATCTCCAGCGTTGCTCGCATTTCGCGCAAAAGAGGTTTGAGCGTCAGGCGGCAGACGCGGGCGCGCATGCCGGGCGAAACTTCAATAAGGCCCATGCGCGCCAGGCCAGAAAGAGCCTCGCGCACAGCAGGTCGGCCCACGCCGAACTCGTCCATCAGCTCACGCTCGGAGGGCAGTTTTTGCCCCACCTGATAAACGCCGCTCTGAATGTCGTCCAGCAGGCAGCTCAGCACCTCTGTGTGCACTCTGGGCCGCTGGATGTTGCGCTTTCTTCCGGCTTGTGCCTCGGCATCCATATTTTTCGAATTTTCGGTATTCATGGCGAAATTCGTTTCTCCTTGAGGTCTGCGGCATGCCGCATCTTTTTGAAAAAACAAGAATCTGTATGCGTCAAAAAAAGCAGTAATCACATAAACCTTTACAAAATTTTCATAAGATATTTCCTTACCCCATGAATTTCTGTATACTTATACAAGAAGGCCGACACAAAATGTTGCGGCTGGCCGGTTGCTTCCGGCGATTGCCCGCAATGCCACATTGTTGCTGGCCCAAAACTTTTTTTGCGAGCATGTTCAACTGAGGCTGCCCCGCGCCGCCAGGCGCATTTTTTACACTGTCACGGCAGACAAACAGATGAAGGAGCAAGTGATGTCACGTATCAAGAACCTGCGGGAAGAAGCCCTGGCCATGCACAAGGAATATCAGGGGAAAATAGAGGTTCGGGTCAAAGCCCCTGTGCGCGATAACGACGACCTCACCCTGGCTTACTCGCCCGGCGTTGCCGAGCCTTGTATGGAAATTCATAAAGATCCCGCAATGCTTGATGTTTATACAAACCACTCCAACTTTGTCTGCGTTGTTTCCAACGGCACTGCCGTGTTGGGCCTTGGAAGCATCGGCGCTGCCGCAGCCATGCCCGTTATGGAAGGCAAATCCCTGCTCTTCAAAACCTTTGGCGATGTGGATGCCTTCCCCATCTGCGTGGACACCAAGGACACCGGCAAAATCGTGGAGCTGGTTGAACTCATGGCTCCGACCTTTGGCGGCGTGAACCTTGAAGACATCAAGGCCCCTGAATGTTTTATCATTGAAGATACCCTGAAAAAGAACGGCATCTTCAAGGGCCCCATTTTCCATGACGACCAGCACGGCACCGCTGTTGTTACCCTGGCCGGCCTCATCAACGCTCTGAAAATCGTCGGCAAAAAACTTGAAGAAGTGACCGTTGTCACCAGCGGCGCTGGCGCTGCGGGTATTGCCATCATCAAGCTGCTCATGGCCGTGGGGCTTAAAAACGTCATCATGTGCGATTCCAAGGGCGCTATCTGGCAGGGCCGCCCCGAGGGCATGAATCCCTACAAGGATGAAATCGCCAAGCACACCAATCCCAACAAGATCAAGGGCGGCCTGGCCGAGGCCATCAAGGGCGCTGATGTCTTTATTGGCGTTTCCGCACCCAATTCCCTGAACGAAGACATGATCCGCAGCATGGCAAAGGATCCCATTGTGTTTGCCCAGGCAAACCCCATTCCGGAGATCTGGCCCCTGCAGCGCGCTTTTGACGGCGGCGCAAAAGTGGTGGCAACGGGCCGCTCCGACTGCCCCAACCAGATCAACAACGTGCTGGCCTTCCCCGGCATCTTCCGGGGCGCCATTGACGTGCGCGCCACTGACATCAACGATGCCATGAAGATCGCGGCCGCCAGGGCCCTTGCCGAACTCGTCAAGCCTGAAGAGCTCAGCCCCAGCATGATTATTCCTTCGACCCTGAACCCGGACGTGGCTCCCCTTGTAGCAGCCGCCACCGCCAAGGCCGCCATGGAAAGCGGCATTGCCCGAGTCCACTTGAGCCCTGACGAGGTGGCGGAAAACCTCAGAAAGCGTCTCGCCAAGCGCCGGGGGTAAAGCTTCCGGTCGCTGGCTGGTTCTCACCATTCAAGGGGTCGCGCATGCAGCGCGGCCCCTTTTTTGCCAGCCGTACGGGGTCAAAATCCAGATCTCGCGAATTGGCAAGGTGCAGATTCAATCTCGGCAAAAGAGCATTAGGGAAAAATGATGCCCTGTTTGATCACTCGTTCTGTCGATAATACAGCATTTTAAGAAGTGATACCACGCAATATGCCTGTGGGCAATTACCTGCTGTGGGGCCCTGCAGTTCAAAACCTTGCAGTCCGTTGACTGTTTGCTCAACCTATAAAAAATTATCATTCCTGTAAAGGCCCCTGACGCAAATTTGCAACTGGTCTGGCATATTCTGCCACTTCCTCCCAACATACCATTGCGGTATTTAAATAGATTTTCACTCAGCAAAAAATAAAAAAAGGCGCCCTCAGCCGAAGCCAGAACGCC
>JASGGT010000039.1:0-20146 GCA_047602655.1 Desulfovibrio sp.
TACAACATGGTCAACCCACCCAAAAGCAAACACATCCACCGCGCGACTATCCAGCGCCTTGCCACATATGTTCAGGTGCTGGAAAATTTCGCACGTGACAGTGTCGAAGTCATTTCATCCAATCCTCTTGCAGAAGCCTGCGGCGTAAACGGCTCGCAAGTGCGCAAAGACCTTGCTTACTTCGGCGAATTCGGCATCCGTGGCGTTGGCTATCATGTCAAATCACTCATTGCCGCAATCACCTCGTCCTTGGGTGTTGACCGTGAATGGCGCATGGCGCTGATCGGCGTCGGTAACCTTGGCAAGGCCATTCTGAACCATGGCGAATTCCGCTCGCGCGGATTCAACATTGTAGGTATTTTCGACTGCGATCCTTTTAAAATCGGTGAAATTGTCCACGGTCTTGAAGTGCACTGCACACGCGACCTCAAGGACATGGTGACAGATCTGAACATCGAGATCGGCATCATCACCACACCGCCTGAACGGGCGCAAAGGGCTGCGCAACACCTGATGGACGCAGGCATCACCTCCATTCTGAATTTTGCCCCATCGCGCATCAAGGTACCGGACAGAATCAACGTAGAATACGTGGACTTTTTCCACCATCTCTATGCTCTGGCGTTTAACCATCCCCAGACGCGGTAATCAGACGTGGCACTCACTTCTGTGACATCCTGGCCAGGGCGCTTTCATGACGCCCTGGCTTTTTTGACCCGCCTCGTTCCGCCCCGCCCCTGCTGCACCGCAGATTCGCTCAGCCCGGCCATGCCTTTTTTTGCCTTGGTGGGCCTGGTGCTTGGCGCACTTTGCACGGCAGCCGCCTTTCTCTGCCTCTGGGCCTTTGAAGCGCCTGACGCTGGCTTTGCAGGCCGCTGCCTTGTAGCCGCCCTTGCCGCCTGGGCCTGGATGCTCAGCGAAATATGGGCAACGCGAGGCCTGCACTGGGACGGATTATCAGACCTTGGCGATGCTGTAAGCAGTGGGGCCAGCGGCGAACGCTTCTGGGCCGTGCTGCGTGACAGCCGCCTTGGCGCGTTCGGGGCACTGCATCTGCTTGTCGCTTTCAGCGGATTGTGGCTGGCCCTCACGTGGCACCTGTCCAACAGCCAGTGGATTGCCCCCCTGCTCGCGCCTGCCTGGGGCCGCGCAGCCTGCATCTGGCTGGCGGCATATACAGTGCCGCACGATGAACGTTCGCTCGGCGGCCTGGCCTGCGCAGGCTCAAGCCCGCAACTGGCGCGTTGGCAGGTTGTGCTGGCAGCGGGGATGCTTGTGCTGGTTCTGCTTTTGGGCAATTGCCCTTTCTGGCGTTTGCCCCTGCTGGCTTTTGGTCAATTTTTGCTGATCCACGGCCTTATTGACACAACGCGGGAACACGGCGGCGTTTCCGGCGATTTTCTCGGCGCGTGCATCCAGTGGAGCCAGTTGTGGTTCCTGCTGCTGACAGTGTAGAGTGGGCCTGCCTGACGCAAACGACCGGGTTTGCCCCGGAATAACCAAGGAGCCAGCTATGGATTTTAAAAATCTTGCTGAAGCGGCCCGCACCTGCCGTCGCTTTCATGAAGACCAGCCGCTCGGCATGGCCGATCTGGAATGGCTTGTGGACTGCGCCCGCCTCGCGCCTTCCGCCAAAAACGGACAGGAACTGCGCTTCGTGCTCGTGGGTAATGGCGAAACCTGCCACAAACTGTTCACGCTTACCCGCTGGGCCGGCGCTCTGAAAGACTGGGGCGGCCCGCACCCCGGCGACCGTCCCACTGGTTTTGTGGCGATTCTCATGCCCAAGACCGGCAAGGAACTGACCTGCATGGACGTGGGCATTGCAGCCCAGACCATCCAGCTTGCCGCCACCAGCCGTGGCTGGGGCTGCTGCATGATCCAGTCTTTTGACCATCAGGCCGCGCCCGCGCTGCTGAACGTGCCGGAAGACATGAAGATCGCCCTGGTGCTGGGTCTTGGCGTCGCCAAGGAAACCCGCGTTGTGGCTCCCATGCCTGAAAGCGGCGCTACCGCTTACTGGCGCGACGCAGAAGGCGTCCACTATGTGCCCAAGCGGAGCCTTGAAGACCTGATTGTTGCACGATTCTAGGTCATTATAGCCTGAATTGATAAAAAATCGCGGGAGAGCTTGCCTCTGCCGCGATTTTTTATATTTTCAGAGCGTTTTCTGTTCAGCCAGCGTGCTCCACAAGCCACTGGCCGAGCAACTGGGCAAGAGCTGTATCGCCGTTGGCATAAGCCGTACGACGCGCCTGTTGTACACGGGTCTTTGCCGTTGCAGGGTCGCACGTGCCCCCCTCGAATACTGCCTGGGGCTCAAGATGCGACAACGCTTTGCACACCCTTGGGTCGGGCATGAGCCGCAGGCATTCCATAAGTGTGCCCGCTGCGGCAGCAAGGTCGCCCGCCTGCTCCTGATGCCGCGCCAGCAAGAGCCAGCCTTCAAGCCAAAGAGGTTCGGCACGCAGCAAGGCCTTGCAGGCTTCGTTGTTGAAAGGCTTGCCGCAAAACTCGGCGCTGATGCGCTGCTGCTGTTCCTCGGGCAGCACCATCCACGTATCAAGATTTTCACCAATGCACAGGTCGTATCCATCCAGTTTTGCCAGCAGGTGCTCATCAGGCCGCACTGCCCCGCCCTTGCGCTGCATGAGCAGGGTGCAGTTTTCCCTGTCATGGGCAAAGCGCCCCGGCGTCCGGCTTGTGTGATGATAAATGACGCTGCTGCTCTCCACACGCAGTTTCAGCCCCTGCGCTCGCAGGGCAAAACACAGGTCAATGTCCTCAAATCCGTTGCGAAACCCTTCATAAAAGCCGCCGCAGGCTTCAAACTGCGCTTTGCGCAGCATGATTGCCGCTCCGGTGATTGCCTGCAAAGGGTGGGGCTTGCGGGCTGCGGCAAAACTGCCGGGCAGGTGCTCGTAGAGGTGCCCCACCGCGTTGAAGGGATTCACGTAGATGCCGCAGTGCTGCACGGTGCCATCAGGATACAGCAGCAATGGCCCCGCCGCGCCAACCCTGGGATCAGCCATGGCCGTGCGCAAAGGCGGCAACCAGTTGGATGTGAGCGTGGTGTCGTTGTTGAGAAAAAACAGCAGATCTCCGCCCGCCGCCTGGGCCCCGGCATTGCAGCCCCGCGCAAAACCCACATTTTCAGCCATGCGCACGGCCTTGAATGCCGCGCCAAACAAGGCCTCGCCCATGGGTTTTAGTTCTGAAGCCGTGGCATCTGTGGAGTGATTGTCCACAACCACAACTTCCATGTTTTCGCCTGCGGAATGCTCGGCCAGCGAACGCAGGCACGTCTCTGTCAGGTCCCAGAGATTCCAGACGGGAATGACCACAGAAACACGGCTTGCTTCTGACATTTCAGCACCCTCCGGGCATCAGCGCCCCTGAGCAAAACGGGCGGCAGCCGCCACGAAATTGGGGGCCCAGCAGGGAACTGCCGGGGCAAAAATATGCGTGTACGAAGCCCAGACATTCTGTCGCAACAGCCCGTCCAATGCGGGCGTGCGAGCCAGCTTGGCAGCTTCGCCCATTTTCTGCCCGTCCTGCCCTGCCTCACGCCCCATGCCCTGCCCTTTGCGCAGGCGCAGGCCGTGGCGGGGCGCAGCACCCTGCCAGCAGCAGCGCGAATAATGAAACTCGTGCCCCAAAATTTCCAGCCCCTTGGGGAAAAATGGATTTTCCTCCACCACAGTTCCGTGCACGTAGCCAAGGCCTTGCGGCTTGCCGCAAAACTGGGCAACAACGGGGAAGATATTGCTCATGGGCCAGAGTACCCCATCGCGTTCTATGCCCTGCGCCAGCAGCATAAAGCCGCCGCATTCGGCATAGATGGGCAGGCCCGCCCCTGCCCATGCGGCCAGGGTGAGCAGGTGCGGCGAAGCACTGAGGTCCGCCGCGCAATCCTCAGGGAAGCCCCCGCCAAGGTAGAGGGCGTCTATTTCTCCGGCTGCGGCATGTCGCGGCTTGTCGCCGCGCAGCACAGGCCAGATGTCCGATCGCGGCCCCACAATTTCAAGCCGCACCAGTTCCGCTCCGGCGCGCTCCAGGGCCTCAAGATTTTCCTCATAATAAAACCACAGGGCGCTGTCGCGCACAAAGGCTATGCGCGGGCGTTGGGCTGCCGATGTGGCAGCCCGCGCGTCGGGCAGCGGCCCGTCCGTGTTTCCAGCTGTTGCGGGAGCGTCGGCATGCCGCGCATTCCCTGCGGCATCCAGGGAACTGAAACATTCCGTGGCCGTTCCCGCCGCCCCATCGGCTGGCCAGAACGGTTCGGCCTGTTCCGGCCAGGGATCGGCAATGGCAGCCGTGCGGGCAGCAGCCGTCACTGCTTCAAGATTGATATGCTCGGCTACGAAGCCACCAAGCTTGTCGAGCACGGCGCGAGCCTCAGGCGAAAGATCATCTCCGCAAGAAGCGATGCCCATGTGACGCTCGGGCAGGGGGTTGTCCTTCAGACGCGGCAGAGCGCCAAGCACGGTCACATCCGTATATTCTTCAATAACCTTGCGCAGCAGGGCTTCGTGCCGCGCTGTGCCCACCTGGTTGAGCACCACGCCCGCAAATTGCAGTCCCGGTTCAAAGGTTGTCATGCCGTGCACCAGAGCCGCCGCCGTGCGCGTCATCTTTGTGCAGTTGATGCTGAGGATGATGGGGCAGCCAAGCATACGCGCCAATTCCGCGGTGGAGCATGAGCCAGCCACATCCATGCCGTCAAAAAGCCCCCGGTTGCCCTCAATCATGCCCAACACTTCCGCCGCGCCGCTTTGCGACTGGGTTTTGCGCATGGCATGGGCAAACAGAGCTTTGAGCCGCTCCGGCTTGAGCATGTAGGGATCAAGATTGGTGGCGGGCCTTCCGGCGGCCATGGTCAGCCACGCGGCATCAATATAGTCCGGCCCTTTTTTGAAGGGCTTGACCGTATGGCCCTGCGCGGCCAGTGCGCGTGTGAGCCCGAGGGAAAGCAGGGTTTTGCCGCCGCCGCCAGACAGGGCGGACACGCACAGCCGGGGCATGGGTGCTGCCGCCGTGTCGCGGAAAGGGGAAGGTGAATCAGAATGTGGCAAGAGATGCTGCATGGACGGCCCTGTTAACAGTTACACCAGTTTGCGCGTGATGCGCGCACCTTGCCCCAAAAGGCCCGCAGCCCGACCGGAACGCGAAACGTCACATTAACCGGGCCGGGCCGCGCGCCTGACAGAATCAGAGACAAAAGCCATGCGAACAGCACAGCGCAGAGCAGATAAATATTTTCAATGTTAATATACTCTAGAGGCTGTTTCTCAATAAAAGATTTTGCGCCGAGGACAAGGAAAACAGTGTTTTTTACGACAGGAATGGACGCTTTCTGTCCATGACTGGAGTAAAAAATGCTGGCTGACGCAGTCATCGACCAAAAGAATTATTGAGAAACAGCCCCTAGTGCTTGAAGGAGCGCTGCCCCGTAAACACCATGGCAACCTGCGGTTTGGCCTCGTTGCAGGCCATGATAACTTCCGCATCCCGCATGGAGCCGCCGGGCTGGGCAATGGCCGCAACGCCCTGAGCCACAGCCACGTCCACCCCGTCACGGAAGGGGAAGAACCCGTCCGAAACAAGCGCAGACCCGGCCAGCCCGCCGTGGGAGGCTTCTGTGCGGCTTTCAATATCCGCAAGCTTGGCTGCCATAGCCGCATCAGCTGCTGCCTTTTCCTTGAGTTCATAGAGCGACAGGCCAAGTTCGCGGAAGGCAAGCGTGTCTGCATACTTGGTATGCGCCTTGTGGATGGCGAGTTCCACGCAGCCCACGCGATCCTGTTCGCCCGTGCCGATGGCAAGGGTAGCGCCATCGCGCACAAAAATAACGGAATTGGACGTAACCCCGGCTTCCACGGCCCAGGCAAAACGCAGGTCGTCCAGTTCCTGCTTGCTGGGAGCGCGTGCGGCTACAGAAACGCCTTCCTTGGTGGTGGCAGTGGCGGGCAGAAAATCCTTGGCTTCAAGAATACGGTTCACAAAGGACTTCTGCACAATGATGCCGCCGTCAGCCAGGCTCTTGATGTCAAGAAACGCGGAACTGGTCAGCTCTTCAAGCCTGCCGAGGCCGGGCAGTTCCATGATGCGCAGATTCTTGCGGCCCTTGAGTATCTCCACCACGCCTTCTTCAAAGGCAGGAGCGGCAACCACTTCAAAATAGTTGGCAGCAACAATCTCCGCAGCTTCGCGCGTAAAGGGGCGGTTGACCACCACTGCTCCGCCAAAGGCGGCGATGCGGTCGCACCAGAAGGCCTTTTCAAGAGCCGCAGCAACGCCGTCATTGCTCCAGGCAGCGCCGCTGGGGTTGTTGTGCTTCAGAATCACCGCCGCAGGGCGCTCGGTGAGGTACTGTAAAATATTGGCCCCGTTGTCCACATCCGTCAGGTTGGTCTTGCCGGGGTGCTTGCCTGCCTGAATCATCTGGCTTTCGGTAAGCGCGGAAACAATGCCATTGCCGGGGCCGCGCCAGCTCAGGCCGCCGCACGTGATGGAGCCTTCCTTAAGAGCGTAGAGGGCTGCGGGCTGGTCGGGATTTTCGCCGTAGCGCAGGCCCTTTTCCTCGTTGTCCAGCGTCCAGGTGCGCTTTTGGTAGACGAGTTTTTCATCGCCCAGGATGATGGTCATGGTGTCAGGGAAAGCGTCCTTGTGGACGGTGCTGTACATGGACTTGAGATCCGACATGCTTGCCTCCAGATGTTCGCCGATCAAGTGAGGCATCCGCATACCACAAAACACGCCGGACAACCAGCCCCGTTTCGCTGCTGGCGGCGGTTGGGGCGGCCTGGAGGCGGCGGCGCGGCAAAGCCCGTGCAGCAAGGTAAAGGGGATTCCAACAAGCAAGGAAGGCGCACGGCTGACAAGGGGAGTGTACTCTTATGGTACTCGACCCGCCGCAGCCGAAGCCTGACGCCGCCTGGCGGCAAACCTGCCCGGTCCATGCCCGCGTTGACGAAATTTCATGCGCACACTACAGTACCTCGTTACATGGGAGGTAATATGGAAAAGCTGCTTGTCAGGCTGGCCCAGCAACTGGACGCCATTGACGAAGCCTCGCTTATGTCGTTGTGGAGCAAGTATGCTACGACGGCTAGTCGCTTTGAACCCACCAAGCGGTGGGAAGAAGCCACGCTCGTATTTTCGCTGATTCAGGCTAAACGCTGGAAAAACCAGCTTTTTAACTATCACTGGGCCAGGCAGGCGCAGCCGCTTGGCAGGGAGCCTGAAGGCGGGGTCAATCCCATGCCGGAATTTGAGCTTGAAGGGCCGGAGGCCGCCCCCGCGGCCAGCAAGTGCAGGGTGCTCGAGTTTAAGCCGTCCAGATCGAGCGACGGGGAACAGACTGACCCCAAGCACGAAAGTTGACGCGCATACAGGTTAGATGGCCCTGGATGGTCATTTGACTTGCAGTTGCATCCGGGATACGTACCATCAAAGGCTTTGCGTCCCGCTTTAGCGGCAGTAGGGCCGTAGGGTAGACTCCCTTCGGTCGATCTGTCGCGTCCGGCGTATGAACGCGCCTTACATCACCCGCCGTTGCGCGGCGGCATTGCAGGCAGGTAACACCATGGCGAATACGGTCATCATCGGCGCTCAGTGGGGCGACGAGGGCAAGGGCAAGATTGTTGATATGCTGAGCGCCCAGAGCCGCGTTATCGTCCGCTTTCAGGGCGGCAACAACGCAGGGCACACCATCAAGGTGCAGGGCGAGGAAACCATTCTTCACCTTATCCCTTCCGGCATACTGCACGAAAACAAGATTTGCCTCATCGGCAACGGCGTTGTGCTCGACCCGCACGTGTTCCTTGAAGAAGTGGATCACCTTGCCGCCAGAGGCATCGACGTTTCGCCAGCACGTCTTGGCATCAGCAAGAAGACCCACCTGATCATGCCGTACCACAAAAGCCTGGATCAGGCCCGCGAAGCCAAACGCGCCGGGCACAAGATCGGCACCACTGGCCGCGGCATCGGCCCCTGCTATGAAGACAAGGCCGCCCGCGTGGGTCTGCGCGCAGGCGACCTGACCGATCCTGATCTTGTGCGCGCCAAGGTGGCCCACGCCCTGCAGGAAAAAAACGTTCTGCTGCGTGACCTCTACAAATTTGAACCTCTTGATGAAAATACCGTGTGCGAAGAGCTGCTGGCCCTTGCCCCACGGCTTGTTCCCTACCTCACCGAAGTGGAAGAACGCATGCAGGAAGTGCAGGCCGAGGGCGGCGATATCCTTTTTGAAGGCGCGCAGGGCATCCACCTTGATATCGACCACGGCACATACCCCTTTGTGACTTCGTCCAACACGGTGGCGGGCAATGCATCGGCTGGCTGCGGCATTGCGCCCTCGGCCCTGAACCGCATTGTGGGCATCGTCAAGGCCTACACCACGCGCGTGGGTTCCGGCCCCTTCCCCACCGAACTGCTGGACGACACGGGCAGCTACCTGCGCACCCAGGGTCATGAATTCGGCGCCACCACGGGCCGTCCCCGCCGTTGCGGCTGGCTGGATGCCGTGGTGCTGCGCGAAAGCGTCCGCCTGAACGGGCTTACGGACATTGCCCTGACCAAGCTTGACGTGTTGCAGAACCTGCCGGTGCTGAAAATCTGCGTTGCCTACGAATACAAGGGCAAACGCCTGAACTATCTGCCGCAGGAAGAATGCTCCCTTGGCAGCGTAACGCCCGTCTACGAAGAAGTGCCCGGCTTTGAAGAAGACATCACCCAGTGCGCCAGCTATGAAGAGCTGCCCGCCACTGTGCGCGCCTATATTGCCCGTATTGAAGAACTGACGGGCGTCAAGGTTTCGCTGGTTTCGGTGGGCGCTGACCGCCGCCAGACCATCGTGCGCTAGGAGGCGGAGCGGCCTTACAGGTCATGAACACCCTGCTGCCCGCCATAGCTGATGCCGCCTTTGACCGGCTGAAGAGCGTACTCGACAATCTGGGTGCGACTCCGCCACAGGTATTGCTGCTCGAGGGCGGCAGCGAGGCCCAGCGCCTCGATGCGGCACGTTACTGGGCCGCCCGCATCAACTGCCCGCAGGCAGAAGGCACGGGCGCTCCATGCCTAACCTGCCCCGTGTGCATGCAGATTGCCGCTGGCGAGCACCTTGATCTGGCAGCGTATGACGGTCGCATAAGCAACCGTGAAGATGAAGAAAACCCTGGCCCTGTCCGTGCGTTCAACATGGAACGCGTGCGCGAACTCAAGGTTCGCCTGCGGGATGCTCCGCACGGACAGGGACGCAGGGTTGTTATACTTATGGGGCTCAGCCTCACCCGCGATGAAGCTTCCAATGCCCTGCTCAAGGCACTGGAAGAACCCTCAAGCACCACCGTATTCGTCCTGCTGGCCCCCCAGCGCGAACAGCTCTTGCCCACCCTGGTTTCCCGCTCGTTCTGCCTCACGCTGCCGTGGCCCGACAGCCGCGCCGATGATGAAGACATGCGCCCTTGGGAAGACGCCCTTGCGCAATTTCTTGTTCAGGGGCAAGGTTTTTTTGACCGTGTTGCGGCCAAGGGAGCCATCGACGCAGCTGGCGCAACCCGTTTGCTGTTGTGCTGCCAAAAGGCCATGAGCAGAATACTTTCAGACAGGCAAGATCCGGCGCGCCCGCTGGATGTGGCCTTGGCTGGGTTGCGCGGCAAGGCCCGCGTTGTGGCCTGCCAATGGTTTGCCGAAGCTCAGGATGCCCTGAACTATGGAGTTACTCCGGCCAGAATTCTTGAAGCGCTGGCTGCACGACTTTTTGCCTTGCGGCGTATGGCTGATCAATCGTAACAGGCGTTTTGCGTCACTGGGTTTACGCATATGGGCAACAGGCATTTTTTCCTCCTTACGTTCCTGTTCTGCTTTGCCTTCTTGTACCCGTTGCAGCTCTCTGTTCAGCCAGTCTTTGCCGACCAGCCGCGTACCGTTCGTGTGGCTCTCCCACCCATTTCGCAGTTCAACCGTGTAGATGGCGGGCAGGTTACGGGGTACATTCCCGACTATCTGACCCAGCTCACCCGCTATACTGGATGGAACGTCATTTATATCGTTGAAAAAGACTGGGCAGCCTGCCTTGCCGCACTGGACAAGGGCGAGGTCGACATCTGCGCACCCGCCCGGTATTCGGCTGAACGCGCCCGCCAGTATCTTTACTGCGCATACCCCGGCGGCACTTCCTATACGGCCATTCTGGCCTCCAAAGACTCTCCGGTTATTTACGATGATCTGGAAAGCCTCGCGCAATTACGCGTGGGGAGTATGGGCAATTCCATCTGGCTCAAGGATTTTGCCGACTTTATCAGGCAGCGCGGCGGCACAATGCCCACCATTGTGGAGTACCACGGCAGGGAAGAATTGCGGGCAGCCATGCACTCCGGTCAGGTGGACGCCATTCTGGAAAGCGTGCTCTCGTTGCGGAATGACGAAAAAATTCTGGCCAAGTGCAAGCTTACGCCTTTCTTTTACATAGGTTCGCACAAGGATCCCAAGCTCATGCAGGAGCTTGAGCAAGCCATGGTGCAGCTCAAGATGGAGCAGCCCGATCTGGAGTATCGCCTTGGGCGCACGTATCTTCCGCGCATGTTCCAGACGCCGCTTTCACGGGCGGAACTGACCTGCATTGCCCAGCAGCCGCCCCTGCGGGTGGGTTATGATCCTGACCGCAAGCCATATTCGTGGCAGGATCCTGTGACCGGGCACGCGCGTGGCATCCTCCCGGACATCCTGAGGGACGCAGCGGCGCGCAGCGGTTTGCAGTTTACTTTTGAGCCTTATGCCGTGCGCCCCGCAAATTTTACCGATGTCTATACCCAAAACAAGCTGGATATGGCCTTTGGTTCGTTTACCGCTTCAGGCCTGCAACCGCACAAGAATTTTCGCCTGACCGCGCCATTAACGCGCAGCAGCCTGTATCTTTACGCTAAGCCCGACATAAAACTGGACCAGCAGTCGCTTTTCACGCTGGCAGCACCGGCAAACATCTATAATGCGGCAGAGTATGCCTCCCGCATGTTTCCCAATGCCGTAATCAAGCTTTTTCCAGATGAGGAAGCATGCCTCACCGCCACTGGCCGGCGCGAAGCCAATGTCGTACTGGGCAATTCCATGGTGCTCAACAATCTTACAAATTCCCCCCGGTTCAGCGAGTTCAATCCTGTCACAAGCTACAGCGATGTTGAAGAAGCGCGCCTGACCATCAGGCCGGGCCTGCCCGATATGTTGCTGGGCATTCTGAACAACCTCCTGCTGACCATTGACGAAAAAAGCCGAACCCAGATCATTTCAAGCAATATCGCGGCGGCGACCTCGGCTCCCACCCTGGCGGATATTGTATATGAAAACCGCTCGCTGCTGATGGTCATCGCCGAGCTGATGCTCTTTGTTTCGGCCCTGGTGGCCTATGCCCTGCACCTTCGCCGCAAAACGCTGTCAAACCAGATGGCCAGCGAGCAACGGCTTGCCCACATTGCCGATAACATCAACGGCGGCGTCATCAGCATTTCCACCCAGCCGCCCTTGCAGATTCTTGATGCCAACAACGGATTCTGGCAGCTGCTGGGGTATGCTGCCGACAAACCGCAAACCACGGCGTTTATCGAGCTGCTGCATGCCGAAGACACAAAAAAGCTGCTGGATATGCTTGCGGACACGAACAGCGGGCTTGTTACAAAAACCATGGAGCTGCGACTGCGTCACAAAGACGACCTGTGGTTGCCCTGCTGCTGCGCGGTACGCTTTCCAGCGCAGACAATTCTCACCGCTCCATTGATTGCGTGGTGGTGGACATCACCGAGCAAAAACGCATGCAGGAAGAACTTGAGCAGGAAAAGGAACGCTACCGGATTTTGCTTGAACAGTCGCAGGATATTTTTTTCGATGTGGATACAGAAAAACGTCAGTTCCGCTGTTCGCCCAACTTTCTGCTGAAGTTCGGCAGGGAGGCCACGCCCCTCTTTAACGAAACTGGCCGCCCGAATAACAGGCATATCATACATCCCGAAGATCTGCCCGCCCTCAACGAGCTGCGGCGGCGCATCCGCAGCGGCAACCCCACCGCTTTTGCAGTCATGCGCATCCCCACTGCCGAGGGCCGCTACATCTGGTGTCGGGTGCAGGCCACACGCATCAGCAAGCAGGACGCACCCTTGCGCCTTGTGGGCAAAATTGTTGATATTGATGAAGAGGTGAGACGCCGCGCTGAACTTGAGCGCCGCACCCAGCGCGACAGCCTGACTGATCTGCTGAACAAGACCGCCTTTCGCGACAAAATCTGCGCAGCCATGCCAGCAAAACCTCAGCAGGATAAGACAGACGCGCTCATCTTCCTTGACCTCGATAATTTCAAGCTGATCAACGATACCTTTGGGCATGTCCGCGGCGATGCCGCCCTGCTTGAAGCCAGCGATGCCCTCAAACGCATCTTTCGCAACGCAGACGCCGTGGGGCGTTTCGGCGGCGATGAATTCTGCGTTTTTGTCCGGGGTATCACCCGCGCGGCGCTCAAGGAAAGGGCCGAAGCTCTGCTTTTAGAACTGCACAAGTATATTGAGCACGATGGCCAGCGCGTGGAGATTACCACCAGCATAGGCATCTATCTGTTTGACGGCACCGAGGCGTCTTACGATGTGGCCTTGCACCGTGCGGACAATGCGCAGTATCTGGCAAAGCAGGCTGGCAAGAACTGCTACCGCTTTTATGATGAAACCCCGGAAGCATGGACGGACGAAACGGATGCTTCCAAGCAAAATCGCGCCGATGCGGCAACATAATCCCTGCAATGGACTTTGAGTGCCGCTATAAATAAAAAGGCTTCCCGCCACGTGGGAAGCCTTTTTATTTGCGCCACAAATTTCGGCGCGCGGGGTTGGAAGGAAGCCTGTTCGTTTCAGCTGTTCATCCGCCTCTGATCCGGGCCGTCAGGTCAGCCGATAAAATTCATCATTCTCAATGATTGTCAGCACGTTGCTGCAAGTTGCAAACGTTGGGTGTTTGTTACTTCCACAGGCTGCTGTACTTGGCGGCTATGCCGTCAGTGCGTTCCACAAGCTTGTCCACCAGGCCGTCCACATCTTCCACGCTCGCCGTGCCAAGATCCCGGGCCAGCAGATAGCCAAGGTAACCACGGCCCTGCTTGAACACCCAGCATACCGAATACACAGAACCCACAGCGGGGCGGCCAGCAAATTCAGGCTGCGTGCTCACCATGACGTAGAGCTTGGGGATGTCTTTTTCTTCATCATCGTTGAGGGTGAACAGGCTGCTCTGGTTGAAGCGCTCCTTGAGCTTGGTGCCAAGGCGCGCGCCAATGCTGTCTGTGCCTTCCAGCGACACGCTGACCGTGGTCACGCGGTCAACGGTCTTTTCGGGCTTGTCCTGCACGGGTTTGCCTGCCTGGGGGGTAGCCGCAAAGGCCGCGCCCGTGAGCGCCAGAATGCATATCAGAGTAAAAACGCCAAAAAATTTTTTCATGCTATCCCTCAATTTCAGAATATACCTGCGGTCTGCGAATGTATGGGCAAAGCCACCAGAACGCCCGCAGGAAACTGATTTGTTCTCGACCTTGATCCATTCTATATAATCTTTAGAAAAAGGTGAAGCGGGTATTTTATCATGCGCAAGCCTGCAAAATTGTATATAGTGCGCGCCCTGCCCCGGTTTGCCTTGCCTGCCGCCATCTTGCCGCACTCAATCCCAGCGGGGCAACAACACCGATCAAAGGACTTTTTATGAAGCACATTCTTTTATTGCTGGCTTTTGGGGCGGGTTGCTGCCTCCCTGTACAGGCGGGTATAAACACCTTGTTGCGACGCTTTCTGGGCGAACCCATGCAGGCCGCGCTTGTTTCATTTGCCGTGGGCACGCTGGCTCTGTGGGTTTACAGCCTGGCGGCACGACATACGTGGCCTTCAATTTCGCAGCTTTCTGCTGTTCCGTGGTGGATGTGGACAGGCGGCGTGCTTGGCGCAATTTTTGTAAGTTGCACAATCTTTCTTGCGCCCCGGCTGGGGGCCGCCACCATGACCGCCGTCATGCTGTCGGGTCAGCTGGTGGCCTCTGTCTTGCTTGACCATTATGCCCTTGTGGGCTTTCCAGAACACCCGGTTTCACCGCTGCGCCTGGCGGGCATTGCCCTGCTTTTTGCGGGCGCGTGGCTCGTGCGGGTGTTTTAACGCAACCAGGCCCGGCACAGGGCCTTCACTGCGCGCGCCATCTTGAGCTGTGCCGCACTAAGGGCTACAGTGTCTGCAAATTGCCGCATCACAAGGAACATGCCATGCAAAGAACCCTCATCATAGACGCCCTCGCAGCGACCGAGGCTCAAGCCTCCATCACCATTTGCGGCTGGATCCGTACCCGCCGCGATGCCAAGGAATTTTCCTTTGTGGAGGTCAACGACGGCTCCTGCCTCGGCAACATGCAGTGCATTGTTGACGCGGGCACAACTGCCCATGAGCAACTTGATCAGGCCGCCACGGGCGCCGCTATCAGCGTTACAGGCGAGCTTGTGGCTTCGCCCGGCAAGGGGCAGCTGTGGGAAATCAGGGCGCAGAGCGTTACTGTATTCGGTCTGGCTGATCCCGAAACCTTTCCCTTGCAGAAAAAGCGCCATTCAGATGAATTTTTGCGTACAATAGCGCATCTGCGCTCCCGCACCAACAAGTACGGCGCTGCCTTCCGCATCCGTTCTGAAGCGGGCCAGGCTGTGCATCAGTTTTTCCAGAGCCGCCGCTTTTCATGGGTGCATACGCCTGTGCTTACCGGGGCGGACTGCGAGGGCGCGGGCGAAATGTTCCGCGTTACCAGCCTCGAGCCCGGCGACAAAAATGCGGCCGCCGACTTTTTTGGCCGCCAGTGCAATCTGACTGTTTCCGGTCAGCTTGAGGCCGAGGCACTCGCCATGGGCCTTGGGCGCGTGTACACATTCGGCCCCACCTTCCGCGCCGAAAATTCCAATACGCCGCGCCACGCCGCCGAGTTCTGGATGATCGAACCGGAAATGGCCTTCGCCGACCTGCAGGATCTCATGGAACTGGGCGAAAGCCTTACCCGCCACGTGATTGAGCACGCCCTCGCCCACTGCGAGTCCGACCTCAAGCTCTTTGACAGCTTTGTGGACAAGGGCCTCATTGAGCGCCTCAAGGGCATGGTGGCTGCGCCCTTTGCCCGCGTTTCCTACACGGAGGCCGTTGAAATCCTGCAAAAATGCGGCAAGGACTTTGCCTTTCCTGTTTCATTTGGCACGGACCTTCAAACCGAGCACGAACGCTATCTGGCGGAAGAGCACTTTAAAAAGCCCGTTGCTGTGTATGATTACCCCAAGGAAATCAAAGCATTTTACATGCGCCAGAACGACGACGGCAAAACCGTTGCCGCCATGGACATGCTGGTGCCGCGCATAGGCGAGCTTATTGGCGGCTCGCAGCGCGAGGAACGCCTTGACCGTCTGACCGCCCGCATCAAGGAACTTGGTCAAAACCCGGACGATTACTGGTGGTACATGGATCTGCGCCGTTTCGGCACAGCCCCCCATGCCGGTTTTGGCCTTGGCTTCGAGCGTTTGCTCATGATGCTGACCGGCATCACCAATATCCGCGACGTCATCGCCTTCCCCCGTACGCCGGGCAATCTGGAATTCTAGAGCGATTCCGGCACGATCCCTTTTGCCAGCCTGTTGCGAAAGCATCGGGCTGGTTTTTTTCATTTCGCCAGCACCGCGAACCGCAAAAAGCGCAAAAATGCCCGAGGCAACGCCGTAGCGGGGCCGTCATGCCCTTCACATTTGCCTTTTTGCCGGGTATAGAACGCGCTCACCTTTTTGGAGGCATCGAGCCGCCGCCCATCGCCCAAGGAGAGCGAAATACCATGAGCAAGAAGCTGACTGTAGCCGTTGTAGGCGCCACAGGCGCCGTAGGCCGTGAAATGCTCAAGACCCTGCACGAGAGGGACTTTCCCGCCACTGAAATACGCGCCTTTGCGTCTGCCCGTTCCGCGGGCACCAAGGTGCCGTATGGCGACAAAGAGCTGACCGTGCAAGAGCTTAAAGAAGATGTCTTTGAGGGCATTGATTTGGCCATTTTTTCCGCCGGCGGCAGCACTTCGCAAAAATTTGCCCCGCATGCGGCCAAGGCTGGCTGCGTGGTGGTGGACAATTCCGCTGCATGGCGCATGGACGACCGCTGCCCCCTGGTGGTGCCGGAAGTCAACGCTCACGCCCTTGAGGCGCACAAAGGCATCATTGCCAACCCCAACTGTTCCACCATCCAGATGCTGGTTGTCCTCAAGCCCCTGCACGACGCCGTCAAGATCAAACGCGTTGTGGTTTCCACCTATCAGGCGGTTTCCGGCACGGGGCAGAAGGGTATTGAAGAACTGGAACGCCAGGTGCGCGACCTCTTCAACGGCCGCGACCCGGAATGCAATACCTATCCTTACCGCATCGCCTTCAACGCGCTGCCGCACATCGATGTCTTCCTTGATAACGACTACACCAAGGAAGAAATGAAGATGGTTCACGAAACCGTCAAGATATTTGAAGATCCTTCGGTCAAGGTCACGGCCACCTGTGTGCGTGTGCCGGTGTTCTACTGCCACGCCGAATCGGTGAACATTGAAACCGAAAAGAAACTCACCGCCAAGGATGCCCGCGTCATGCTTTCGCAGGCCCCCGGCGTGCGCGTGGTCGATAATCCCCGCGAACTCATGTACCCCATGCCCTCCTACTGCGTGGGCGAGGATGAAACCTACGTGGGCCGCATCCGCGAGGACGAAACCATCGAAAACGGCCTGAACCTCTGGATTGTGGCCGACAACGTGCGCAAGGGCGCAGCCCTCAACGCCGTGCAGATCGGCGAAGAACTGATCAAGCGCGACCTGCTGCGCGTGACTGACAAAAACGTGTTCCTGAAGTAATTGCCTGCGGGCGCGCGGGTCTCGCTGACCCGCGCGCCCGTGCGCTTTGGAGGCCTTTGCGGTGCAAGCTGTAGACGCTGAAACATATCTCAAGGCCCTGCTTTCCGCGCCCCGGCCAGGGTCGGAGCAGGTTCTCGCTTTTTATGACCACCGGGTGGGGCATATCTGCACCGACCCGCGTCTTCTGCTGCTGCCCCTTGATGACCATATCTGCCATCGCGGCGACGGCCTTTTTGAAAGCATCAGCTTTCGCCAACGCACAATTTTCGGGCTGGATGCTCATCTGGCCCGGCTGGTGGACGGCGCTGCTGCCCTTTCCATCACGCCGCCCTGCACATGGGAGGCCCTGCGCCAGAGCATAATTGACGTGGCCCTTGCCGCAGGCGTGGACAACGGCGATCTGCGCGTTTTCCTGAGCCGCGGCCCCGGCGGATTCGGCATTTCGCCTGCCGAATGCCCTCAGGCTGGCCTGTATATTGTGGCTCTCAAAAAGACCCTGCCCACAGCGGCCTTCTACGAAAAAGGCCTCACAGCCTTTGCCAGCGCCATCCCGCCCAAGCAGGAATATCTGGCCCGCATCAAAAATACCAATTATCTGCCCAATGTGTTCATGGCCATGGAAGCCCGCCAGAAGGGCATGGACGTGGCCGTGACCTTTGACGAAAACGGCATCATGGGCGAGGCGGCCGTGGCCAACGTGGGCCTTGTGGACGCGCAGGGCCGCCTGCTCTGCCCGGAAATCAGGCGCATTCTGCCGGGCACGACCCTGCTGGCCGCCATGGAAGTCGCCGCAGAGCGCATGCCCGTCGTGCAGATGCCCATCCCGCGCGCAGCCATAGACAGCGCCAGCGAAATGCTGCTGTTCACCAGCTCCACCCTTTGCGTGGGCATCACCCATTTTGACGGCAAGCCCGTGGGCCATGGCGCGCATGCTGGCAAGCCCGGCCCTGTGGCCCTGTGGCTCAAGGACGTTCTGCTGGACTATATGCTGAAAAAAGGCGCGCCCCTCTGATGCGTGTTCTGCTTATTGCCCTGCAACAGACCACTGACGGGCCCGCCTCACCCGAAGAGCAGCGCCACTGGACAGAACAGGGCGCGCCCATGCGTCTTGCCCGGCTGGAAGAAGACCACGCGCTGGCCCTGGCCTGCGCCATGCGCGACGGCGGCAGGCTGGCCCCCATGCTGCTGTGCCAGAAAAACTCGCGCCTGCACCGCCGCGCAGCAGCGCTGAACCTGCCCATACTCACGGCAGGCGGGCCAATGGATTTCATGCGTCTGTGGCTCTGGCAACGCAAACACAAGCACCTGCTGGTGCAGACTTTTGGCGAAAGCGGCATGCCCCTTGGCCGCCGGATGCTGACCATGCGTCCCCCGGCCTCCACCTTTTTGAGTCATGCATTTCTGCTGCGCGCGCCGCGCCCGGAAGTCTGCTTTGGCAAAGGGATGCTGGCAGCCCACAAAATACTTTGCGGCTCAAGTTATGTGCGAGACCGCATTGCCAGAGCCAGCGGCATCACCGAGGGTGAAACGCCGTGGCGTGGCCCTAAAAACCGTGCGCTGCCTTTGACAGATGACACGCTCACGCTGACAGCGCCGGGCATGAGCCTTGAAGGCTTTGAGCCTGCCCCCGCGTGGCCCGCAGAACCCGCAAAAGATCAGCGTTTTGTTTTTTGCATGGGCGATGCCCTCACGCCCCGCTCGGGCGCGCATATTGTCATCCGGGCAATGGCCGCCATCTGGCAGCGCCGCGATTTGCCCACATGGGAAGTACATGCCGCCGGGGGTGGTCCCCGCTTTCAGGAAGTGCTGGACGAGGCGGAATCACTGGGCGTGCAATCACGGCTGTGCCTGCTCAACGAGCAGAGCCTGCCCCACCTGCTGCGCACCTGCCACGCATGGATTGCACCCGGCTCCGCGCCGGACGAACTGCCGGAAACCCTCGGAGCCGGCCTGGCGGCGCAAATACCCGTCATCTGCGGTCAGAGCGCCCTGCATGCGCAGCGGCTTGCCGCCGCCCCCGATGCCGCCTGCATGTTTGAAGAAAACAATCCGCAGTCACTGGCCGAATGCATGATAAACGTCATGGCCGACGCGGCTCTGCGCCGCCGCATTGTGGAAGCGGGCAACCCGTTGCGGCCAGATCTGAGCCATGAATCCTTTGCTCTTGCAACCTGCACCCGGCACGAAGGCTGGTGCAGCCAGCTGGGCTGGCTTGAAAAAAGCGGTCAGCCGCAAGCCCAGCAACAGGAACAAACAATCGGCGATCATCAGCGCGCCCCACGCCTGCGGCGGCAAAATGCCGCCTGAACGTGGGACAATACCGCAAACACATACAGGAACCGTATGAAATGTAAAATCTGCAAAGCCGAGGCCGTGGTGGCCCTGCGCAGCCACAACGCTGCCTTTTGCCCCGACTGTTACAAGGATTTTTTTGCCCGCCAGGTGGAACGCGGCATTGAAGGCCAAAAACTGTTCACCCGCGATGAACGGGTGCTGGTGGCCCTTTCAGGCGGCAAGGATTCGCTGGCGCTCATGCTCGAGCTCTCCCGGCAGGGCTACAACGTGACCGGTCTGCACATTGATCTGGATATTCCGGTTTCTTCCGCTGCGGCGCGCGGCGTGGTTGAACGATTCTGCGCCAAGCACGGCCTCAAGCTGATGGTCAAGGAAATGGCCGCAGAAGGTCTGTCCATCCCGCTGGTCAAGGAAAGGCTGCACCGCCCCATCTGCTCGGCCTGCGGCAAGATCAAACGACATTTCTTCAACAAGGTCGCCCTGGACGAAGGCTTTGACGCCCTCGCCACCGGGCATAACCTGGACGATGAAGTGGCCCGCCTTTTCAGCAATACCCTGCGCTGGGATACCTCGTATCTTTCAGATCAGGGGCCTCGGCTGGAGAGCGAACACGGCTTTTCGCGCAAGGTTAAACCCTTGTGGCGGCTCTCGGAATTTGAAACAGCCAACTACGCCTTTCTTATGGGCATAGAAAACCACTACGCCCCCTGCCCGTTCAGCCCCGGCGCGAGCTTCACCACGCTCAAGGGGCTGATGCAGAACCTCGAGGCCGCTATGCCCGGCCGTAAACTGGATTTCTATCAGGGTTTTCTCTCGCGCGGGCGGCCCGTCTTTGCCCGCCGCGAGGCGGAGGAAGGTCTGGAGCTGGCCCCGTGCACGGAATGCGGCTATCCCACATCTTCCGGCGACCGTTGCGGCGGGTGCCGCATCCGCTCCG
>JASGGT010000040.1:0-19858 GCA_047602655.1 Desulfovibrio sp.
CCTGCTGGAAGACCTTGAAGATCTGGGCGTTGATCTGGATTCGGACGAGGTGGACACCATCGGCGGCTACCTGAGCATGGAGGCGGGGCACGTCCCCGGCCCCGGTGAACGCTTTACCCTGCGTGGCTGGGCCTTTACCGTGCTTGAAGCAGACAGGAAGCTCATTATCCGCCTGCGCATGGAACCTGCTGACCACGCCGCGCCCGCTCCGGCCACGGATGAGGAAGAAGCGGCAAAAGCATGAAGCTCTTCCGTCCTGAAGCGCCAGGGGCCACGCAGCGCGGCTGGGTTTTGTGCCTTGCTGCCGCGCTAGGCCTGTGGCTGGGTTTTCCCAACGATCTTATCAGCTTTCCTCCACTGGTGCTCCTGTGGCCTGTGGCGCTGGTATTGCTTGGCCGGGAGGCCGCAAACCGCGCCATTGCCTTGCGCATGGGCTGGATTGGCACCATTGCCGGCGGCATGGCCGCGCTCTACTGGCTCACCCTGCCCGTGCACAACGTGGGCGGCCTGCCCTGGCTGCTGGCCGTTCCGTGCGCGCTGTTCATCGTAACCTGCATTGGCAGCGCTGGCGGCCTGTTTGCCCTCGCGGCCCACATGTTCCGCCACAGGCCCGCCTGGGTGCAGGCAGTATTGCTTGGCCTCCTGTGGTATCTGCTTGAGGCGCTCTATGCCCTTGCCCTGGGCTTTCCCTGGCTGGACATGGCCGGGGCTTTGTCCCCCTGGCCTATACTGGTACAGGCTGCGGACATGGTGGGCGGTTACGCCCTTACAGGCCTGTGGAGCATGGCGGCCCTGCTGTGCTGCCTTGCCTTTGCCTGCGGGCCAAGGCGCTTCTGCCCCGACCGCGCAAGCCTGATTCCCGGCCTTGCGCTTACGGTTGCCCTGCTGGGCTACGGCGGCTGGCGGCTTTACGCCACCCCCATGAACACCGAACCCTCCGGGCCGGACAGCGTGGATGTGCTCTATGTGGAAGGCAATGTTGACCAGAACCAGAAGTGGGTTCCCGCCTTTCAGCGGCAAACGGTGGACCTGTACCTGGGCCTGACGTATCAGGGCCTTGCGCAGAAACCAGATGCCCGCCCCCTCATTGTATGGCCGGAAACAGCCATGCCTTTCTTTTTTGAGGTCAATGCCCTGCATGCCCCGCGCATTCGCGAGCTGGCGGCCCGCAGCGGCAGCCCGCTGCTGTTTGGCGCGCCTGGCCTTGAACGTCATCCCGGCAAAAAGGATCCCGATGTTTTCAACCGGGCCTTTCTGCTGAATTCCAAGGGCGATACAGCTGGATATTACGACAAGGAACATCTGGTTCCCTTTGGCGAATATCTGCCGGAATGGCTTAACTGGGGATTTCTGGAGGCATTGCTTCAAGGGGTAGGCGTGTACCAGACTGGCACGGCTGTCGCCCCGCTGAGGCAGGACAATCTTGCTCTGGGAATGCTCATCTGCTATGAGGGAATATTCCCGTGGCTTGCCCAGAACCGCGTGGCGGATGGGGCAAATATCCTTGTAGATATCAGCAATGACGGCTGGTTTGGCAACACTCCGGCGGCACGGCAGCATCTCTACCTTACTGCCCTGCGGGCCGTGGAGCAGAATCGCTGGATATTGCGCGGCACCAACACGGGCATTTCTGTTGTGGTGGATCCGCGCGCGCGGCTGACCATGCACGGCGGCCAGTTCAAGGCTCAGGCCGTCTGGGGCAAGGCAAAGCTTGTGACTGAGCCAAGCCTGTTCCACAACATTTCGCCCTGGCTTATGCCCGGGGCTGCCCTGGCATTTCTGGCCCTGCTGCTGCTCGGCCCGGGCGGCAGGTTTGCAAAAGATCGCGACAAAGCCGCCAACTGTTCCTGATTTTTTCCGGCCTTGATGCAGTATTACCGAGCGCACGCGGAGGTATGATCTTCCCCGTGGCGCGGTTTTACGCCTCAGGTCATTCACCTTAACCCCCATAGTATCCAAAATGTTGCAACTCAGTGATCTGCGCGCCGCATGCCAGCCCCTTTCCCAACGTTTCGCCACCCTCTGGGGGCGTCTTTGACGTTGCCGCCAGCCAGAAGCGCCTGCAGGACATCGAACACGAAATTTCTCGCCCCGGCGCATGGGACAATCCCGAAGCGCTGACCCCTGTTTTGCAGGAGAAGCGGCGTCTTGAAGAAGAAATCGAGCGCCTCAGCCGCCTCAAAACCTGCCACGACGACATGAACGAATGGTTGGCACTGGCCTCCGAAAGCGAAGATCCCGAAGCTCTGGAATCCCTTGACCAGCAGAACCGCGATCTTGCCGCCCTGCTGGACGAAACCGAGCTTGTCATGCTGCTTTCCGGCGAGGAGGACAATCAGGACGCCATCCTTGAAATCCACCCCGGCGCTGGCGGCACCGAGTCGCAGGACTGGGCCGAAATGCTGCTGCGCATGTATACCCGCTGGGCCGCGCGCCACAAGTACACGGTGGAAGAGCTGGACTACCTGCCGGGCGACGAGGCGGGCGTTAAAAGCGTTACTCTGCGCATTGCCGGACCGCATGCCTTTGGCTTTCTCAAAAGCGAGCGCGGCATCCACCGCCTTATCCGCATTTCGCCTTTCGATTCATCGGGCCGCCGCCACACCTCCTTTGCATCTGTGGACGTCATCCCCGATGTGGGCAACGACATCGAGCTGGACATCAAGGAATCCGACATCCGCGTGGATATTTTCCGCTCCAGCGGCCCCGGCGGGCAAAGCGTCAACACCACAAGTTCGGCTGTGCGCGTGACCCACATTCCCACGGGTGTTTCCGCCCAGTGCCAGAACGAAAAGTCGCAGCACCACAACAAGGATACGGCCATGCGTGTTTTGCGCGCCCGCCTGTACAATATCGAACTGCAAAAACGCGATGCTGAGCGGCAGGCGGAATATGCCGGCAAGGACGCCATCGCTTTTGGCAGCCAGATCCGCACCTACACCCTCCAGCCCTACAGGTTGGTCAAGGATCATCGCACCGGCTCCGAAGCCGGAGATGTGGAAGGCGTTTTGAACGGCCAGATCGACCAGTTCCAACACGATTACCTGCTGCACCGCCATGAGCAACAACGCTGATTTTGACGCCCTTGCCAACGAGCTGCTCGCCTTGCGGCAGGCAGACGGTGCAGTTTCGCGCAGTAGCGGCGAATCTGTGCTGGTGGCCCGACTGTTGCCGGGTTTCAACGTCAACAGGTGGCAGGAATTTTTGCGCCGCTACCCCACCGGGCGCTGGTGCGCCCTGCCTGCTGGTCCCGGCCTTTTGCCGGAGCTGGGCGGCGGCCCCAGCAACGCCCCCGGGCACCTTGCCCACCTGCTCATGGCCGAAATGTTTACGGTGCAAATAAGCCGCGAACTGTTGCGCCTCTCCCGCACAGGGGGCGATCTGGCGGTGATTGAAACCGCTATTTTCGACAAGGCGCATCTGGACGAGGCCTCGGCGTTGGCGCTGGAAACACTGCTTGTGGATTGCCTGCGGCAATGCCGCGAGGAATGTGATACCCTTGGCTGCACCGGCCTTGGGCGTTTTGCCCTGCTCCTGCCCGGCGTCAGCGTGCTGCGTGCGCGCCTGATGGCCGAACAGATACAAAAAATCTTTGCAGTCCGAGCAGCGGAAATTCCCATTGTCAGCAAGGGCAGGCATGCGGCAAAGGCCAATTGCGCCCTGGGCATAGCCTGCGCCGATCAGGGGGGCAGGCCAACCCCCGAGGCCCTGTTGGGCAAGGCCGCGCAGGCCACGGATGAGGCGCTGGCCCAAAAGCACGGCCACATTTGCATAGCGGGTGGTGCGGCCCTGGACGCCAGGACCACTCTTGTACATTCCAGCGAAAAACGATTTCTCTTCTTTGGGGGAAACTGATGGCAAATACGACATTGAGCGTTGCCCTGCTGAGCGGCAAAGGCGGGGTGGGCAAAACAAACATGTCGCTCAATATGGCCTGCGCCCTGCACCAGCAGGGGTTTAAAACCCTGCTCATGGACTGCGATCTGGGTCTTGCGAACCTTGACGTGCTGTTGGGCATTACGCCGGAAGGCAACCTGCAGACAGCCCTTCTGGGTGAAGCCGATGTTGCGGACGTGCTCTGCAAGATCGACGGCGAGGACTTTGCCGTGCTGCCCGCAGCGTCAGGCGTGCCGGAACTGACCGAGCTGCAACCCGACGCGCGCGACCTTCTGCTCTCCCGGCTGGAACCTGTGCTGCACAAGTATGATTTTGTCTTTATGGATATCGGCGCTGGAATTTCCGGCACGGTGCAGACCTTTGCCGCCATGGCCTCGGTGCGCATTGTTGTCATTACGCCCGAGCCAACGTCCCTGACCGACAGCTACGCCCTTATCAAGGTGCTTAACAGCCGCTACGGCCTGCGCGACTTCATGGTGCTGGTCAATCAGGCGACCTCGCAGGCCGAGGCAAAATCTTCATTCGACAAACTTTCCGGCGCGTGCAAACATTTTCTGCACATAGAGCCTGTTTTGCTGGGGCATGTGCGCTCCGACAAAAAATTGCCGGAGGCTGTCTGCCTGCAAAAGCCGCTGATGATGCACTCACCTGGCAGCCCGGCCGCGCTGGATTTGCAGAACATGGCCTCGCGTCTGCAACGCATCAGGCTGGGAATGCTTGACTGGCTTGGCTCGCGCAACATTTTGCAGCCTGTTCCGGTTCAGGACTAGATTTTTGTTCAAACAGTTTACCTTGTCTGAAAAAAGGTATAGGGTTGAATTACTAATAAATGCCCGACGTTGTCGCCCTGTCGGGCAAACTTGTAACGCGGTCACGGAGGCATGATGAACAAGAGCGAGCTTATCAAGGCACTGGCCGACGAAACCAACATCCCTCTGGACGACGCGTCGTTGGTGGTAAACACCTTCTTCGACGCAATGAAAAAATCTCTGCTTTCCGGGGAGCGTATTGAAATACGCGGCTTCGGCAGCTTCAAAATCAAGGAGTACGAAGGCTACGCCGGCCGCAATCCTAAAACCGGTGAAAGCGTCGTTGTTGAATCGAAACGCCTGCCCTTTTTCCGAGCGGGCAAGGAATTGAAAGAATTTATCAATCAGTAAGGCCGTAACGCGTTGCCGAATCTGAGGCCCGTGCGGGGCCGCCTGCCTGCGAGGTTCAAACCTTCGCGCGGGCTTTTGTTCGCTTTTTGCAGCGCGCTGACACACAGGAGTCTGTAATGCAATTCTCAGGTGCATTGACCGCGCTTGTGACCCCGTTCAGAAACAACGCTCTGGATGAAGCCTCTTACCGCGCATTTATTGAACACCAGATCAGCGAAGGCATTCACGGTCTGGTTCCCTGCGGCACTACGGGCGAGTCCGCCACGCTGACCCACGAAGAACACGAAAGGGTCATCGAAATATGCATAGATCAGGTCAAGGGACGTGTTCCGGTTCTGGCGGGTGCTGGCTCCAACAATACCATGGAAGCCATCCGCCTGACCAAGTTCGCGCAAAAGGCCGGGGCCGACGGCGCGCTGCTCATCACCCCCTATTACAACAAGCCCACGCAGGAAGGTCTGTACCAGCATTTCAAGGCCATTGCCCAGGCTGTGGACATGCCCCTGGTGCCCTACAACGTGCCTGGGCGCACGGGTTGCAACCTGCTGCCCGCCACTCTGGCCCGTATGGCGCACGACTTCCCCAACATTGTGGGCGTCAAGGAAGCCACCGGCGACCTGATTCAGGGCAGCCGCGTGCTTGAAAGCTGCCCCGAGAACTTCAGCGTTCTTTCCGGCGACGACTTTACCGCTCTGCCCCTCATGGCGCTTGGCGGCAAGGGTGTCATCTCCGTTACTTCCAATATTGTGCCTGGCCGCGTTGCAGCCATGTGCAATGCCTTCAACAAGGGCGACCTCAAGGAAGCTGCACGCATCCACCATGCGCTCTTTCCCCTGCACGACGCCCTGTTCTTTGAGAGCAATCCCATTCCGGCCAAGACCGCGCTTGCCCTCATGGGACGCATGGAAGCGGAAATCCGCCTGCCCCTCTGCCCCATGGCCGAAGGCACCAAGCAAAAGCTTATTGAAGTGCTGCGCCAGCAGAACCTCATCTAGCCTTGCCACATAAGATATGACAAAGCCCCCGAACCTTGAAGGCTCGGGGGCTTTTGCGTTCAAGCTGCACTGGCAATCAAATCAGGCGCGGTCTTCAGGGCCAGCGGTATCGTCTGCCGCATCATCAGCCGCATCGTCTGCATCCGCATGCAGCGCGGAAGCTGATGATGTGCCGGGCGCGGCGTCAGCAATACCTGCTGACTGGGCAGCGCCAACATGGCGAGCCATTTCGCCTCGTTCTTCACTCTTGTGCTTCACGCTTTCACCCTGGCTGATAAAGTAGACCTGCTCCGCAATGTTGATGGAGCGCCGCCACACGCGCGTGAGGGAGCGGGTCACCAGTATGATGTGCATGGCCTGATAGGGGTCCAGGCTGGAATCCGGATCAGAAAGGCCTTCCATAATCTGCTGGATGATGCGCACTTCGCTTTGCACGGCCTCTTCATCGCCGCGCAGCATATGCAGGGCGTCCTGCGCATTGTTCTCGCGGAACACGCGTACGGCGCGGTCAAAAGCCTCGCTGGCCTTGTAGTACATTTCGCGCACATGGGGGATCACCCCGAAGCCCGGTTTGTCCTGCATCAAGATGGCCTGCTCGGCCATGCTCACGGCCTCGTCGCCAATGCGCTCAAGATCAACCACCATACGCAGGGCGCTGACCACAAAACGCAGATCTCCGGCCACGGGCTGTGTGCGGGCAAGCAGTTGCAGGGCCATCTCGTCAATTTCATTTTCCAGGGCGTCAATGGCGGCATCGTTTTCAATAACGGATGCGGCGCGGCCCGGATCACCAGCCGCCATGGCCTTGCCGGCGTCTTCCAGGGCAATGCCCACGCTGGCGCACATGACCAGCAGCCTTGTGCGCAGTGATACGAGCAGTTGTTGCAAATAATTGGCCTGTTGCTGCATGATCGTTCTCCCGGAACAATTACGCTTGAATGTGAACTGCCCTGCGCTCTTTACGGCGCGCAGGCAGCGCTTAAACATGACGTCCTGACGGCTGCGAGAGCAGGCGGTTAGCCAAAACGGCCTGTAATATAGTCTTCCGTCTGCTTTTTGGCCGGTCTGGTGAACATGACATCCGTGGCGTTGTGTTCAATGAGCCTGCCCATGTAAAAAAATGCCGTGTAGTCAGAAACGCGGGCCGCCTGTTGCATGTTGTGCGTCACAATGATGATGGAAAGCGATTCGCGCAGCTCGCGGATGCTTTCTTCAATCTTTTGCGTGGCAATGGGGTCAAGGGCGCTGGCGGGTTCGTCCATGAGCAGCACTTCCGGTTCCACAGCCAGGGCGCGGGCAATGCACAGGCGCTGCTGCTGCCCGCCGGAAAGCCCAAGCGCCGGGCTTTGCAGGCGATCTTTGACTTCTTCAAAAATGGCTGCCCTGCGCAGGGAAAGTTCCACTTTTTCGGCAATCAGGCTTTCGTCCCGCAAGCCATTGACGCGCAGGCCGTAGGCCACGTTTTCGTAAATGGTTTTGGGGAAGGGATTGGGCTTTTGAAAAACCATGCCCACACGGCAACGCAGCGAAACCACATCCGTATCGGGGCGGTTCACGTCCTGACCGTCCAGAATAATTTCGCCTTCAACACGCGCGCCGGGAACAAGGTCGTTCATGCGGTTCAGACAGCGCAAAAAGGTTGATTTGCCGCAGCCCGAGGGGCCAATCAGGGCCGTGACCCTGCGCGGCTCAAAATTCAGGCTTACTTCGTGCAGGGCCTTGTTTTGCCCGTAGTATACACTGACGTTGCGTGCCAGCAGATGCTCGTTCATGAAAGTGCCGCTCCGTAAACGGAAGATAGGGTGAAAACAAGGGCAGTGCTGCCGTCCTGCGCCGGGCTTTCCGCCCGGATGCGGCCACCGTGCCTTTCAACAATATGCTTGCAGATGGCCAGCCCGAGACCGGTAGTGGCCTGGCCCCTGTGCCGCTCCACCTGATAAAAGCGTTCAAAAATACGCTCCAGATCAGCCTTGGGAATACCGGGGCCGTCATCCACCACGCGAAAGACAACATCCGGGCCGCTCACGCGCGCGCTGATGCGCACATCGCCGCCTTCCGGCGCGTAACGGCCCGCGTTTTCAATAAGGTTTCTGAATACCTGCGCCAGATGCGGCTGGCTTGCCATCACGCGGCAATCTTCGGGGATATCCACAACCACCGAACACTTACGGCGCTCAAGCACTTCGCGGCACATGCCCGTGGCCTGCGATACGGCATCGCGGGGATCCGTGGGGCTGAGTTCCAGGCTGCCTGTCTTGCCCTCCAGCCGGGCAAGGGTGAGCAGATCGTCCACCATACGGCTAAGGCAAACCCCATGCTTCAGAATGATTTCGCCAAAGCGGCGGCATTCCGGTGAGGCGTCCAGGCTAATGAGGGTTTCGGCATAGCCCTGAATGGCCGTCAACGGGGTACGCAGCTCGTGCGAGACGTTGGCCACAAAGTCGCGGCGCACGCGTTCGAGCCGCATAAGCTCTGTAATATCGTGGAATACCGCCACAGCGCCCACGCCCGTCTGGCCCAGATGCTCAAGGCCGCATGGGCGTGAAATGCACACCGACATGACCTGCCCTGACGAAAGCTCAAGCTGCAGGTAGCGCTGCTCCCGATTGAGCGTTGGCTCTTCGCCAGCGGAAGCGCCCTCGTGGTCCGCAGCGGGGGCGCCGCTGGTTTGCGCCGCGTCTGTCTGGGCTACTCCAGAACCGGACGCAGAGCTGGCCCCGGAACCTGGCACCGGGCAGGCGGCCATGGCCGCATCCACAGCGGCCTGCAACTGCGGTGATGGAATAACTTCCACCACCTGCGCGCCCAAGGCCGAGGCAGCAGCAGGAAATTCACGCGCCAATGCCCTGTTACAGCGGCGGATACGCCCGTGCGGCCCCAGCACCAGCACGCCATCGCTCATGGTTTCCAGTATGCTTTCGAGCTGGGCTGTCTGCTCCGCAGCCGTGCGCACATGGTCTTCAATATTTTCGGCCATCCGGTTTACGGCTTCAGCCAGCGGGGCAAATTCCCTGCCGGGAATACGCCGTAAACGCCGCTGAAAGTTCCCCAGTGAAATGGCTTCCACCACAGAGACCATCTGCGAAAGCGAATTGCGCAACGCGCCGGAGAGCAGACCCGCAAGAATCAGCGAGAGCAGAAGCGTCACAATGCCGATTCTGGTGAACACGGCCACGCGGCTTTCAATTTCCTGTTGCAGGTTATTCAGCGGCAAGGCAATGCGCAGCAGCCGCGCGTCATTCACGCGCACCGAGGCATACGCCATATCCGTGCCCAGCGTTCCGCTTGAGCGCACGGAATACCCATGCCCACCCTGCATGGCAGCCCGTACCTCCGGCCTGTCAGCATGGTTGTCGAGCTTGGATACGGGTTGTGCACCCGGCGCGGTGTCGGCCAGCACGTTGCCGCTGTTGTCGAGCAGCGAAAGCCGCTCCTGCGGCATTTGCAGTATGGCTGCCAGTTCGCGCAGGCCTTCAGGGTTCGCCCCTGTCTTGTCAAGAATGGCTGCTGACAGCGTAGTTTCGCGCAACAGCCTTTCGCGCGCCGCGTCAACCTGACTCTGCTCAAAGGAAGCCCTGCCGTAATAAACGGCGATTCCCGAAGCAATGAGCGCTGCGGCAAGCACGCTGCAAAAAATTCGTGTTCTGAAAGAAAGCATGGTTTTTCTCGCTCGTAACATGCTGTCGTGGGCAATTACATTTCAAGGATGTGCAGCCTCAAAACGATCAAATGATACCGCAGTCTGCCATCAACCAGACGCCTGCCACAGATGGCGCACCGCCCGGCTGCCACCGCCGCGCCTTATTCCTTGATGCGGTAGCCAACGCCGCGCACAGTCTCCAGCATGGGGGCTGCCTCGCCCAGCTTGGCGCGCAGCCTGCGCACATGGGTATCCACGGTGCGGGCATAACCTTCAAAGGAATACCCCCACACGTTGTTGAGAAGCTGCTCCCGGGTGCGAACCGATCCGGCATGCCGCAGCAGGTCTTCAAGCAGGCGGAATTCCGTGGCTGTGAGGCTGAGCATCTCACCTTCCACTTCTGCGGAATGCGCCTCGGTACGCAGGCGTATGCCGTGGCGCTCAAGCACAGGGCTTTCGACCTTGCGCCCGCCGCGTCGCAGCACTGCCTTGACGCGCAACATCAGCTCACGGACGCTGAAGGGTTTGACCACATAATCATCGGCACCAAGGCTCAGCCCAACCACCCGGTCCACCTCTTCACCGCGTGCGGTGAGCATGAGCACCGGGATGTGGGATGTTTCAGCCTGCGCTCCAAGGCGGCGGCACACTTCAAATCCATCCACGCCCGGCAGCATCACATCAAGAAGCACCAGGTCGGGGGTATGCTGCCGGGCAAGGGCCAGGCCCTGCGTGCCATCGGCTGCCTCATGCACGGTGAATCCTTCGCGCTCAAGATTGAAACGCAAAAGTTCACGAATATCGGCTTCATCTTCAACTATCAGTATTTGCTGGCTCATATGTTTCACCTCTATGACGCAAACAGAGTACAGCGGCTTTGTGCGCCAAACTGATGGAGGGCATGTTACAATTGCGTGACGAAAAACAATTTAAACAATCTGCAATATTTCAGCATGTTAATTGCGCACATTGCAGCTTCACGCAGTCTTCTGCGTTTCGTCATATTTCTGTAACAGAGGCGGGCAAAAAGAGAAACGTACCGGGAAACGCCCCGGCACCAACACTGGAAACCAAGGAGAAAATCCATGTCTATCGGAAAACTGCTCGCTACCGCCCTCACGGTTCTGAGCCTCAGCGCTCCGGCTCTGGCTGCCCAACAGGTCGTCATCAACGGTTCCACCACGGTGCTTCCTGTGGTTCAGAAAGCTGGCGAAGCCTTCATGGCCTCCCACCCCGATGTGGAGCTGAGCATTTCCGGCGGCGGTTCCGGCAACGGCATCAAGGCCCTCATTGAAAAGCAGTGCGACATCGCCATGAGCTCGCGCGACATCAAGGAAAAGGAAGTTGAGGCCGCCAAGAAAAACGGCGTGACCCCCAACCGTGTTGTTGTTGCCATTGACGCCATCGTGCCTGTGGTCAATCCCGCCAACCCGGTTGCCGCCCTCACCACTGCCCAGCTGCGCGACATCTATGCCGGCAAGATCACCAACTGGAAAGAAATTGGCGGCCAGGACGGCAAGATCGTTGTCATCTCCCGCGATACGTCCTCCGGTACCTTTGAATGCTGGCAGGAACTTATCATGAAGGAAGAGCGCGTTAACCCCGCCGCCCTTATGCAGGCTTCCAACGGCGCGGTGGTGCAGGCTGTCTCCAAGAACAAGAACGCCATCGGCTACGTTGGCCTGGGCTATCTGGACAAATCCACCAAGGGCCTCAAGGTCAATGATGTGACCGCCACCGCCCAGACCGCACTTTCCAAGCAGTGGCCCATCGCCCGCGAACTTTTTGTCTTCACCAACGGCGCGCCTGCTGGCGGCGCCAAGGCCTTTGTGGATTACCTGCTGGATCCCGGCAAGGGCCAGAAGAACGTGCTTGAAGTGGGTTATGTGCCCCTGGGCAAGTAGGTAGACTGCTGCCCGCGTTACACCCACAGCATCGGCGGTGCGGGACGGCGCAAGCCTCCCGCTCCCGCCGGGGAGAAAGCGCAATGCGCTCCAGAGACATCAAGGAAAAAGCGGTGCGCGTCACCCTTACCACCATGGCAGGCAGCTCGCTGTTGGCTCTGGCTGGTATTGTCATTTTTCTCTTCATGGAAGGCCTGCCGCTTTTCAGCGAATACCCCTTCCTCAATTTTCTGTTCGGCCACCTTTGGTATCCCACAGAAGAACCGGGATTGTTCGGCATTTTTCCCCTGCTGGTGGCCTCGTTGGCGGTGACGGTACTTTCGTCCCTGCTGGCGGTGCCCATGGGAGTGCTGACAGCGGTTTACCTGACGGAAATTGCCCATCCCAACGTGCGGCGCGTCATCAAGCCCTTTGTGGAGCTGCTGGCTGCATTGCCCTCGGTTGTACTAGGTTTTCTGGGCATGGTGGTGCTTGCGCCCTTCTTGCAGGATTATCTGGACGCGGCCACCGGGCTGAATCTGCTCAATGCCTCTCTGGTGCTGGCGCTCATGAGCGTGCCAACCATTTGCTCGGTATCTGAAGATGCCCTGTATGGAGTGCCGCGCGACCTGCGCGAGGCATCGCTGGCACTGGGCGCGACCCGCTGGCAGACCACCGTGCGAGTGGTTATTCCCGCCGCACTTTCGGGTATTGGCACGGCAGTGATGCTTGGCATGTCGCGCGCCATTGGTGAAACAATGGTGGTGCTGATGGTTGCAGGCGGGGCGGGCATCATACCTACCTCGCTGCTTGATCCGGTGCGGCCCATGCCCGCCAGCATTGCCGCAGAAATGGCCGAAGCCGCCTTCCGCAGCGAGCACTACCACGCACTTTTTGCCATTGGTATTGTGCTCTTTTTCCTGACGCTGGCCTTCAATCTGGCAGCCGGATACATAGCCGAGAAACACCGTCAGGTGGGAACCTCCAGCCTGTAGCCGCAGAGTTGCCAGGTTGCGCAGTATGACGCCAGATCAGAGCGAGGAAAAATCCATGTCAGCCACCAGTCGCCTTACCCCAGTTTCTTCCTCCGGACCGAGCATCAAGCTCACACCGCGCCCACTGGAAGCAGACCTTGAACACCATGATGCCGAAGAACCGCCGCGCGAAGACGGTGTGCGCCTGAAATTTGCCAGCGGCAAGGGCCGCGGGCAGTACCAGACCTTGATGTTCTGGCTGCTGCGCGCGATTGCCGCCTGTAACGTGCTGGCACTGCTGGCCGTATGCGCCTTTTTGCTGCAAAACGGTTTGCCTGCTCTAAGCTGGTCGTTCCTGACAGAAGCTCCCCGGCAGATGATGACCAAGGGGGGCATCTTCCCCTGCATCATTGGCACGGCAATTCTTTCACTGGGTTCGCTCTTGCTGGCTTTTCCCCTGGGCGTGGCCTCCGCCGTGTACCTCAATGAATACGCCAAGCGTAATGCCTTTGCCCGCTTTGTGCGGCTGGGGGTCAACAACCTCGCGGGCGTGCCCTCAGTTGTCTTTGGCCTGTTCGGGCTTTCGTTTTTTGTTACCTTCTGCGGATTTGGCGTCAGCATTCTTTCTGGTGTGCTCACTCTTGCGGTCCTGACCCTGCCGGTCATTATCGGCACGGCCGAAGAAGCCTTGCGCAACGTGCCGGACACGTACCGCGAGGCCTCGCTGGCTCTGGGCGCAACCAAATCGCAGACCATCGCCCGTGTGATTTTGCCTAGCGCCCTGCCCGGCATGCTCACGGGGGCCATCCTTGGCGTGGCGCGCGCCGCAGGCGAAACCGCCGCCATCATGTTCACGGCCTCGGTCTTTTATATGCCCAAGGGGCCGGATTCCATATTCAGCCCGGTCATGGCGCTTCCCTACCATATGTATGTTCTTGCCACGGCTGGTACGGAAATCGACAAGACCCGCCCCCTCCAATACGGTACAGGCCTCGTGCTGCTCCTGCTGGTGCTGGGCATGAACCTGCTTGCCATCATCCTGCGCGACAGGTTGCAGAAGCGCCACTAATTCTCATACCCTCCCGCCTCCAGACTCCAATACCCTCTCCTTCCCTCCTCTCTGTCAGAGCCCGCGAAAGCGGGCTCTGGTCGTACCGGCAGCGCCAAGACAAGCCCAAACAGGAGTACGTGCTGAAGGGCAATCAGAGCCAAGAGAACCAAACGCCAACTGGCCCCGGCCCCGCCGCCGGAGCCACAGACGCAAAAAAGGGAGGCCCGAAGGCCTCCCCTTGAATGCGTGTCCAGCCGTCCGCAGACGGTTGAGCTTGGACTAGAAGCTGTACGCGAAGACCACTTTGGCCTGGTACATGTCCTGCTTCTGGAAGGAGCTGGGGGTCTGAGACTTCTTCCAGGTGCTGTTGTCCATGCAGTTGATCATGTAGTCCAGTTCCAGGTTCAGTTCCAGGTTCTGGTAGATCTTGTAGGAGTTCACGAGGTTGAATTCCACAAGGCCGTCGCGGGTGGTCAGGTAAGGCACGGTGGCAGCGCCCACGCCTTCAGTCCAGGCATAGGCAGAGCTCATGTATTTGACCATGCTGGTGCTGTTGGTGCCGCCCCAGTAAGCCAGACGGAAGGTGTGCTTCAGGTCTTCCAGGAAGCTCATGTCCTTCAACTGGGCGCCGATGCCCCAGGTACCGGCGTAGTCAACGCCGTAGTCCTGACGCAGCCAGCCGTAGTTGCCGTCGCCCATGTAGGAGGTGAAGTTGCCGGTGGGCACCAGGGAAGGCATGCGCTCGGAACCGTTCTTCACGCTGCCGTCATCGCCGGAAGCGTACCAGCCGAACAGACCGGGGGTGGCCCAATCCAGCTTGTATTCAACAAGGGCCTTGGCCAACCAGCCCTGACGCTGGGTGCTGCCGCGAACCATGTCGCCGCCCTGGCCCTTCTGCACGTCGTAACGGCCCATACCTTCAACATAGCCGTAGTTGATGTCCAGTTCGATGTTCAACGGATCGAACATGGTCACAGCCAGGGGCAGACCGGCCCAGAACATGGAGCCGTAAGACTTGCTGGTGCCGCCAAGGCTACCAGGATTGGAAGCGGCGGGGAAGGGCAGCAGAGTATAAGGGGGGTTGCCGTCACGGCTGCTGACATTGTTATAGGTGGGGTTGTCTACACCATCATTAGTGTTGTCAACGTAGTTGGTCAGGGTGTTCTTGCCCATCATGCCGTACATGACCCAAGGCGTAAGATTGACGCCGTCAAAGGTCAGGGGGGCAGTCACGCCGAACAGATCCATGTTGTCAAGATAGTTCGCATGGTTGGTGCCGTGGTAACGAGCATCCTTGCCATTGAAGTTATCATTGAAAGGACGCGCCCAGAAAGCGGTCATGCTGGCGTTTTCATTGAACTTGTACGAAGCAACCACTGCGGCCACATCGGTGTCCATGACAGCGGAGCCACCAGCGTAGGTGTTAGGCAGGGCAAGACCCTGGATACCCATGCGCACCTTGGCATCGGTCTGGGGGATGGCCCAGTCGATGTAGGCGTTCTTCACACGAACCTGGTTGACGCCGTCAGCGCCGAGGGCGCCGCCAGTGGAAGACTGGCCCCACTTCTGCGTGCCAATTTCAAAGTACACGGTGCCGGACAGGGCTTCAGAAGCCACTGCGTCCAACTGCAAGCGCACGCGCTGCTGAGCGTCAAAGGTGTCGGTGTTGTCGGCCTTGCGCTTGGTGCCGTTGTCCGAAACTTTGCTGACAGGGCTGTCAGTACCAACGCCGAAGCCCATGAGCCACTGGCCCTTGGCCTTGAAATCAATGGCGCTGGCACCGGTGGCCGCGCCGAACACCAGGCCGGCGGCCAGGATAAGCGTACAGATGCGTTTCATAAATCCCTTCCTCTCTAGTTTTTCCCACAGGGTTGACACAGGCCTGCTCCAACACAGGCTGGGAAAACATACCTAGAATCATGGATGATGGCAACTATTTTCGTCAAAAAATTTTTACCAGACTGTCACAATGGCAGAAATATGACGCTCAAATGACATGCAGGCAATGCCAAGGCCTTCACCCTGCCGATCAAAAATCATGAGCGTAGCTGCGCAGGAAGCCACTGCCCTGCATTCTTCCCCCAAGCTGACTATATGAACTTGCTGCAAATACGCGTTCAAATTTTTTGCAGGGCGCAAAACCTCCCCAGCTTAAAGGGAGCGCATTCGCACACAAAAGCCCGCCCCTGCCCAAAGCCTGCATTGCTGCGGCATCATGAACAGGGGCGGGCCACGGGCTCACCCAAAAATCAGAGCTTACCTATCCGGCTTACAAAAAATCAGGATCAGCGGCAGCCTTGCCCTCTGCCAGCATGATGCGCACATAGTGCAGGCTGTGCTCGTCAACCGGAATAATGGGGAAAGACTGCGAGCAGCCGGGGCAACGCACCATGCGGGGCTCCGTAGGGCTTGCTTGCGGCACGTGCTTGCCGCAGTTGGGGCACTGGTAAAAAAACAGGATTTCCATTCCGTCAGGCGCAACAGGCTGGACGGGTCGCTTGCGCTCAGCCACGGCTGGCCTCCCCTTCATTTTGGGGCGCGGCCAGATTGCGCCCGGTCATCAGTTCAGAAGGCTGCATCCTCCAAAGACCAAGAATGGTGGTGGCCACATCGGCCAGCCTGCCGTCAGCCAGGGTATGCACCTTTCCGTCCGGCTCCAGTAGGATGCAGGGAACAGGATTGGTGGTATGGGCCGTATGGGGCTGGCCTTCGGGCGTGAGCATTTTTTCGCAGTTGCCGTGGTCGGCAATGACAATCATGCGCCCTTTGCGGGCCTCCACAGCGGCGACCATGCGCCCCAGGCAGGCATCGACCACTTCGCAGGCGTTGACAGCAGCCTGAAGGATGCCCGTATGGCCCACCATGTCTCCATTGGCGAGGTTGCAGACCACAAGATCGTACACGCCGGAATTCCAGGCTTCCACAAACTTGTCCGTCACTTCAACGGCGCTCATGGAGGGCTTTTGATCGTAGGTTTTCACCTCGCGAGGCGAAGGCACAAGAATGCGGTCTTCACCAGCAAAAGGTTCTTCAAGCCCGCCGTTGAAAAAGTAGGTGACGTGCGCGTATTTTTCCGTTTCCGCCAGGCGCAGCTGCTTCAGCCCCTGCCGGGAAACAACTTCACCAAGCCCCATGCTCACGGCCTCCTTGGGAAAGGCCACGGGGATATTGAAGCTTGATTCATAGGCTGTCATGGAAGCAACCCCGGCCAGAACCGGAACGCGCCCACGGTCAAAGCCGTCAAACCCCGGCTGGATAAAAGCCTGGGTGAACTGACGCATGCGGTCTGCGCGGAAGTTGAACAGGAACAGGCCGTCGCCATCGGCCATACCGGCATCATCACCCGCAGCAAAGCACAGGGGCTTGATGAATTCGTCCGTGATGCCATCTGCATACGAGGCTTCAATGGCCGCAACGGGCGCGAGCGTTGTTGCAGGGGTACCGTGAACGATAACTTCCCACGCTTCCGCAAGGCGCTCCCAGTGCTTGTCGCGATCCATGGCAAAAAAGCGGCCCACCATGCTGGCGATGCGCGTCTTGGGTTGCCCTTCTATGCTCTTTTGCAGCGCGCGCATGAAATCCACGCCGCTGTGCGGGTCGCGGTCGCGCCCATCCATGAGGCAGTGGATGCGCACAGGCACCCCTGCCTTATGGGCCATGCCGCACAGGGCTTCAAGATGATGAATGTGACTGTGCACACCGCCATCAGAAAGCAGCCCCGCCAGATGCAGCTTGCCGCCGCTCTTGCGAATTGATTCAAGCAGCCCGTTGAGCACCGGATTGGCGGCAAAGCTGCCGTCTTCCAGCGCCACATCGATGCGGGTCATGTCCTGATACACCACGCGGCCTGCGCCGATGTTCAGGTGCCCCACCTCGGAATTGCCCATGTAGCCGCGCGGCAGCCCCACATCGCGCCCGGAGGCCGCCAGCTGGGAATGCGGACAGCGCGCAACGAGCGCATCCATATTGGGTGTAGCTGCAATATAGGGAGCGTTGCCGGGCCCCGGCTCGGCAATCCCCCAACCGTCAAGAATCAGCAAGAGCGTGGGCGTCATGATTATTCCCCGCTTCGGGCTTCGGCCAGAGATGCGGCCTTGCCCCACAGGGCCTCAAGGCCGTAAAGCTCGCGCACCGGCTCCAGAAAGACGTTGACGACAATGTCGTTCATATCCACAAGAATCCACTGACCGGCGGTGTAGCCTTCCATGCGCAGATATTCAAAATTGCGCTGGCGGCAAAGTTCGCCCACGCCATCGGCGAGGCTCTGCGCGTGGCGCACCGAACCGGCGCTGGCAATGACCAGAGCCTCGGCAAAGCCGCCCTGCCCGGCCATATCTATGCTGACCACGCGTGCGGCCTTGTGCTCTTCAAGCCAGGTGACCACGTCCGCCAGTTTTTCTTCCAGGGGGACATCCGAATAACGCTTGGGGGCAGTGCCCCCTGCAGATGAAGAAGGAGTGTTGTTTTCCATACCCTGCACATAACGTAAAGACGGGGCAAGAGCAATGGCGCAGCAAGCCGCCAACGCGCTGAAACGGGCGCAAAATCGCGCCAATCCGTATTGACCGCGCCAGCGCATTGCGGCATACCCAAACGAAGCTTTTCAGGGATCAGCGTCGCGCTTTTGCGCCGCCAAACGCCAGCCGCAGAAGGAGAGGGCCGTGCTTTTCAACATCAAACAGGAAACTCTGCCACGCGAAGATATGGAGGCGCTGCAACTGCGCCGCCTGCGTGATTTGTGCAACCGCGTCTATGCCAACGTGCCCTTTTATCGCAAACGCTTTGACGAGGCGGGCATCACCCCTGCCGACATCAAGTCGCTGGCGGATCTCAAGCTGCTGCCCTTTACGGAAAAGCAGGATCTGCGCAACCACTATCCTTACGGTCTTTTTGCGGTTCCCAAGGATCACATCGTGCGCCTGCATGCCTCAAGCGGCACCACGGGCAAGTCTGTTGTGGTGGGCTATACACAGCGCGACCTTGAAACATGGGCGGAACTGATGGCCCGCAGTCTGGCAGCCGCAGGCGTGGTGCGCTCGGACATAGTGCATGTGGCCTATGGCTACGGCCTCTTCACCGGCGGGCTGGGCGCGCACTATGGCGCGGAGCGCCTTGGCGCCACCGTTGTGCCCGCTTCTGGCGGCGCTACCCGGCGTCAGGCCGGGCTGCTGCGCGATTTTGGCGCAACAGTGCTGTGCGCCACACCCTCCTACGGTCTGCATCTGTGGGAAGCCTCCATGGAAGTGGGCGTTAATTTTCGCGATCTGCCCCTGCGCGTGGGCGTTTTCGGCGCCGAGCCGTGGTCTGAAGCCATGCGCCGCGACATTGAAGACAAAATGGACATCAGCGCCATGAACATTTACGGCCTGTCCGAAATCATGGGGCCCGGCGTTGCCATGGAGTGCGAAGAAGCCAAGTGCGGCATGCACTTGTGGGAAGACCACATCCTGCCCGAAATCATCGACCCCGTTACGGGCGACCAGCTCCCCCCCGGCGAAGTGGGTGAACTGGTGCTGACCACGCTGACCAAGGAAGGCATCCCCATGTTGCGCTACCGCACGCGCGACCTCACCAGCCTTGACTATACCCCCTGCCGTTGCGGCCGCACCCACGTGCGCATTTCGCGCCTCCAGGGCCGTAGCGACGACATGCTCATCATCCGCGGCGTCAATGTGTTCCCGCAGCAGATTGAGGGCATCCTGATGGAAAGCGAGGGGCTTTCGCCCAACTACCAGATCATCGTGGATCGCGTGCACAACCTCGATACCCTCGAAGTGCGCGTTGAAATGAACGAAAACCTCTTTGCCGATGAGATCCGCAAGCTGCAAATGCTCGAAGGCCGCCTGCAAAAGACCATCAAGGAATACCTGGGCGTCTCCGCCAAGGTACGCCTGATGGAACCCCGCTCCATCGAGCGCTCCGAGGGCAAGGCCAAGCGCATTGTGGATAACCGGCCCAAGGATTAGACTGACAGCAAGCTGAGGTATGTGGGCTGCACACCCGCCCATAGGCGGCAGGTGCGGCACATTTGGGGGCCATCGGCACTGCCGGTGGCCCTTACAGCAAAGACCTCCCGCAGACACTGTCGATGATGGTCATAAATTTTTTCTATTATTTCAAGTAATTAACAAATTTGTCGAAAAAGCTGCGAAAAAAAGTCCAGCAATGCTTGACACCTCAGCCTAGTCCGCGTAGAACGTTTTCTCGCTGAGCGGGAGTAACTCAGTGGTAGAGTGCAACCTTGCCAAGGTTGAAGTC
>JASGGT010000005.1:0-47141 GCA_047602655.1 Desulfovibrio sp.
GTGAATGGTTCGTGGTTGACGCTCAGGATCAGGTGCTCGGTCGTCTGGCCAGCCAGATAGCCCACCGCCTGCGCGGCAAACATAAGCCCGAATTCGCTCCCCATATGGATAACGGTGACTTTATCGTGGTTGTTAACTGCGAAAAGATTAAAGTTACCGGTAAAAAGATGACTGACAAAAAGTACTACCGGCACTCTGGCTGGGTGGGCGGCCTCAAGACCACCCAACTCGGCGACATGCTGGCCGACAAGCCTGCCCGCGTGCTGACTGCTGCGGTGCGAGGCATGCTGCCCAAGAATCGTCTGGGCCGCGCCATGCTGAAGAAACTGAAGATTTACGCCGGGACCGAACATCCGCATACGGCCCAGAATCCCCAGCCGCTGACGCTGCCGCATTAAGGAGTAAAGAGCCATGAGCGAGAAATTTGAATACGGCACTGGCCGCCGCAAGACCGCTACGGCCCGTACCCGCATCTACGCCGGTTCCGGCGGCATCACGGTGAACGGCCGCAACTTTGAGGATTATTTTCCTCGCAAGACCCTGCAGATGATCATCCGTCAGCCCCTGGTTCTTGCCAAGCTGTCCGACAAGTTTGACATCCGCGTGAACGTTGCCGGCGGCGGCGTTACCGGTCAGGCCGAAGCCGTGCGCCACGGTATTTCCCGTGCGCTGCTTCTGGTTGATCCGGCCCTGCGCCCCATGCTCAAGAAAGCTGGCTTCCTTACCCGCGATGCCCGCAAGAAAGAACGTAAAAAGTACGGCCTGCGCGCTGCCCGCGCCCGGTACCAGTACTCCAAGCGTTAATATGCCTTTATGGAAGCCCTCTCTATGGGAGGGCTTCCTTTTTGCCTTTGAGCGGGTCGCATGTCGGCCCGCTTTTTTTTGGCGGAGTTCCCGAGCAGTTTTGTAGGAATGCTTGGGCCGCTCCCGCCCAATCCCGGCTGCTCTGCGGAGCGCCGCATCTGTGGTGGTGTTATGGAAAACGACAATACTTCAAATTTTTCTTCCGCATCTGATGTGTTGCCGATGCTGGACTATGCCTACACCCATGAGCAAACGCAGGCCACTACCGGCTATTTTTCCTGTGTGCCGCCAGAGGATCTGGATTTCGACAGTGCGCTGGAACGGCTTGAAGCCGCGCCGATGGACGATTTTCTGCACCTGCATCTGCTAAAACTGCTCGCGGGCAAGGCGCAGGACGAACTGAACCTCCTTGCCGCCAGTTGTTATGATGCGGCCAGCAATGAGTTTACCCGGCCCGTGCTGGCGGCTCTGCTGGCCGAGTGCGCCTTGCTCGGCGCGGAATCTTCAGACAAGAGCCAAGGCTTTTGCGCGTCCTTTCCATCTGATGCAGCGGAGCGGCTGGCGGCTTACAGCCCAGCCGTGTATCTGCGGGCAGCGACCCTGCCTGACCACGCTATTGCCGCTGCCTGGAGCGCCTTGTTCCGGGCCAATATCTGCGAGCATCATTCCCTTCCGCGCCCGGACGAGGCTGGCATTGTCCCCCTGTTCAGTGCGGAATTGCTTGATGCCACGGCCCGGCGCATGGCCGGTCATGCTGACGCTCTGGCCAAACACCATGAAGAACTCAAAGCCGAGGCCTGGGATCCCTGGCAACGCCCCCCGGCGCAGGAAACATACCTGCGCGCCGTTGACGCGCTGATGGAAAACGGCGTTGTGGATGGCCCGGAAATGCGCCATGAAGCCTCGCTTTCGCCCATTGCGCTGCTGCGCGGCTGGCAGGTGGATATCACCGTGGCAAGCGGTTCCGTGCGCCATACTTTGCATGGCAAGGCCACCGCTTACGGGCGCGGCCTGTCGCTGGCAGCCGCCCGGGCATCCTACGCCATGGAAATTGTGGAGCGCGCCAGCACCTATGTGAGCGTTGGGCCGGGGGATGGCACTGCCGCTCATGCCGCAACAATCCTTGGCCGCAAAACAGAGCTGCCCCTGACGCTTGCGCGTTTTTCCGAGCTGGCGGAGCAGGGCAGAGCGGCGCTCGACCCAAATCTGCTGCCTCTTGAGGCTCCCTACACCGATGCCCCCCTGCACTGGCTCCCTGCCGCGAACGCGGCTGGCGAGACTGTTCTTGTGCCTGCGCAGGCGGTTTTTCTGTTCTGCAATTTGGACGAGCAGGCCCTCTTCATTGCTGGCGGCTCCACCGGCCTGGCATCGGGCAATATTATGGATGAGGCGGCGGTTGCCGCCCTTACGGAAATTGCCGAGCGCGATGCAGAGGCCACCACGCCATACAGTCGCACGCGCTGCTTTGTGCTGCGCAGCCGGGATCAGCTTATTCAGTCGCTGCTTGACGACTACGCCGCCTGCGGCATCCGCGTGCAGTTTCAGGATCTGACCACGGAGCTTGGGCTGCCTGTTTATCAATGCTTCGTCACCGGGCGCGACGGCACGGTAGCACGGGCCACGGGAGCCAATCTTTGCGGCGCGCGGGCTGCCCTGGCTGCACTCACCGAAACTCCGTGGCCCTATTCAACGGCGCAAAACAAGCCGCCATGTCCCTCAGCTTCAAGACTAGCGGGACTGCCCGTTCGTGTGTTAGAGGATTTGCCGGATTACAGCCTGCCCTCCCCCCGCGCCAACCGCCGCCTGCTAGAGTCGGTGCTGTCGGCGCACGGCAGAAGTCCTCTCTATGTTGATCTGACCCGCAAGGATTTTGATATCCCGGTGGTCAGGGCCATTGTTCCCGGTCTTGCCCTCACGGCAGAGTGGGACAGGTTCTCAAGGCCGGACGCGCGTCTTTTTGCGCGTTATGCCGCGTGTTGTCTATGAGTTGCCGTAAGTACAGCTAATTACAATTGCAGCCCGGCGGCAACTCGAGTATAGTATGGAGCGATCGGCCCATAAGTGAACAGGCCGCTCTGAACGCACAACCTTTGGAGGGTTAGGATGAAACTGGGTAAATTTCTTGCCGCGCTGGCTGGTCTGGCGCTGACCTTCGGCGTTGCTGGCCAGGCGCTTGCCGCTGATGCCGGTCCCATCAAAATCGGCGTGTACCTTCCCCTGACCGGGCAGAATGCCTTTGGCGGCCAGCTCGAACTTGAGGGCGTGCGTCTCGCCCATAAGGAAATGCCCAAGGTTCTTGACCGCCCCGTTGAACTGGTGGTGGTTGACAACAAGTCTGACAAGGTCGAATCGGCCAACGCCGTGAAGCGCCTTATCGAACGCGACAAGGTCGTGGCCCTTATCGGCACCTACGGTTCCTCGCTGGCCATGGCTGGCGCTGAAGTGGCCGAAAAGGCCGCTGTCCCCGGCGTGGGCACCTCCTGCACCAACCCCCTTGTGACCCAGGGCAAGAAGTACTACTTCCGCGCCTGCTTCATCGATCCTTATCAGGGCGCCGCCGCCGCTACCTATGCCTATGAAACCCTCGGCTTCCGCAAGGCCGCCGTGCTCATGGACATGACCAGCGACTACGCCGTGGGCCTCTCCAGCTTCTTTACCCGCGATTTCAAGAAGCTCGGCGGCGAAATCGTGGCTACCCTCAAGTACAGCTCCGGCGATCAGGACTTCACCGCCCAGCTGACCGAACTCATTGCCAAAAAGCCTGACATCGTCTTCATGCCCGCCTACTTTGCCGAAGGCGCCATCATCATGAAGCAGGCCCGCGAACTGGGCGCCAAGTTCCGCCTCATGGGCGCGGACGCCATGGACAACCCCGACACCCTCAAGCTGGGCGGCAAGGCTGCGGAAGGCTTTTTGCACACCACCTTCCCCTACGACCCCGCCATGCCCAACATGAGCCCCGCCGCCAAGCGCTTCACCGAAGCCTGGAAGGCCGCCTATCCTGACAAGGAAACCAACGTTAACGGCGCTCTCGGTTACAACACCTACTTCCTGATCCTTGACGCCATCAAGCGCGCCAATTCCGCCGAGCCCAAGGCCATTGCCAAGGCTCTTGCCGAAACCAAGGATCTGCCCACCGCTCTGGGTCTGCTGAGCATCAACAGTACCCATGACGCGGAAATGCCCGTGGGCATCATTGAATACAAAGACGGCAAGCGCGTTTACGTGGGCGAAGTTACCCCCAAATAAGTAAACCCAAGATCAACCCCGCGGCGATATTCGCCGCGGGGTGCTTTTTTCATTCTTTTGCCGCTGTTCGAGCGGAGGGGCCGTTTGTGGCCTCTTGTCCGTTGCGAGGCGCTGAGGTGGCCCATGAGCCTTGATATGTTTTTGCAGCACTGCTTTAACGCCCTGACCCTTGGGTCGCTGTATGCGCTTATCGCCATCGGCTACACCATGGTTTACGGCATCCTGCGCCTGATCAACTTTGCCCACGGCGATATCCTGATGATCGGCGCGTACTTTGTATTTTTCGGCACGTTCGCCTTTGGCTGGCCCTGGGGTGTAGCCGCTGTTGTCGCCGTTCTTGGCGCCAGCGTGCTCGGCATCCTTGTTGAAAGGATAGCCTACAGACCCTTGCGCGACGCCCCGCGTATTTCGGCGCTTATCAGCGCCATTGCCGTATCGTTTTTTATTGAAAGCCTCGCCGTGGTGGTCTTTACAGGCCAGCCCCGCCCCGTGTTGCAGCCCGAATGGCTGGTTTCTGAATGGCAGATTGGCGGCCTGCGCATCCTGCCGCTCACGGCCTTTGTGCCGATCATGACCATCGTGCTTGTGGCCGTGCTTTTGTATGTGGTGTACCGCACCAAGCCCGGCCTCGCCATGCGTGCCATTTCAAAAGATATTGAAACCACGCGCCTTCTGGGCGTACGTGTGGACAACATCATTGCCCTCACGTTTGGTATTGGCTCTGCGCTGGCGGCGGCCTCGGGCATCATGTGGGCCTTGCGCTACCCGCAGGTGCACCCCTACATGGGCATCATGCCCGGCCTCAAGGCCTTTATCGCTGCTGTGTTCGGCGGCATCGGCTCCATTCAGGGCGCTGTTATCGGCGGTGTTGCCCTTGGCTTTGTTGAAATCATGACCGTGGCCTTCATGCCTGAGCTTTCGGGGTACCGCGACGCCTTCGCCTTTGTGCTGCTGGTGCTCGTGCTGCTGTTCAAGCCCACAGGGCTGCTGGGTGAGCGAATGGAGGAGAAAATCTAATGCGCCTGAACAGAAGCACCATTTTGAGCATTATGGTCATGCTGCTGTTTGGCCTTGTGCTCTCCCAGGCAGAAAACTTTCTCGGCGACTACCAGATTTATATCGCCAAACTCATTTTCATCAACGCCATTCTGGCGCTTTCGCTCAACCTGATTTACGGATTTACCGGGCTCTTTTCTTTGGGGCATGCAGGGTTTATCGCCATCGGCGCATATGTTTCGGCCCTGTGCATTCTTAGCCCCGAGCAGAAAGAAATGATGTGGATTCTTGAACCCATCATCTGGCCTTTTCTCCGAGCTGTTTACGCCTTTCTGGGTTTCTGCGCTGGCCGGCGGGCTGGTGGCCACCATCTTTGCCTTTATTATCGCCGTGCCTGTGCTGCGGCTTGGCGACGACTACCTCGGCATTGCCACGCTCGGCTTTGCAGAAATCATCCGCGTCCTGATCGTCAACGCGACCTCCATCACCAACGGTTCGTTGGGCATCAAGGGCATTCCAGGCCATGCCAGCCTGCTTTCGTGCTACATCTGGATGCTCTTTACGCTTATAGTGCTCTCGCGGCTCATATTCAGCAATTACGGCAACGTGATGCGCTGTATACGCGATAACGAAATCGCCGCCAGGGTCATGGGCATCAACGTGTTCCGCTACAAGGTGCTTTCGTTCTGCGTGGGCGCGTTTTTTGCCGGTGTGGGCGGTGCGCTGCTTGGCTCCCACCTCTCCACAATCGATCCCAAGATGTTCAACTTTCTGCTGACCTTCAACGTGCTTATGTTCGTTGTGGCTGGCGGTCTTGGCTCGCTGACGGGCAGCCTGCTCGGCGCCACGGTCATCACCATCCTGCTTGAATGGCTGCGCGCCATTGAAGAACCCATGGATCTGGGCTTTATTGAAATCCCCGGCATCCCCGGCATGCGTATGGTGGTGTTTTCGTTGGTGCTGCTGGCCATTATTCTTTATCGGCGCGAGGGCATCATGGGAACCCGTGAGCTGACCTGGAAATCAATGGGCGCGTTCTTCAGGAGGGGCAAGGCATGAGCGGTTTTAATCTGCCCAAGGCTCCCAATTATGAGGGCGCACTGCTGCTGGCAAAGGACGTAACCATGCGTTTTGGCGGCGTGACCGCCGTGAGTGATCTTTCCATCGCTCTGCCCAAGGGCGCCATTGCGGGTATTATCGGCCCCTACGGCGCGGGCAAGACCACGGCTTTTAACGTTCTGAGCGGTTTTTACACGCCTCAGGACGGCGACGTGGTTTTTGACGGCAAGAGCGTGAAGGGCCTTGGCCCCTCGGAAATCTGCCGCATGGGCATGGCCCGCACTTTCCAGAACATCCGCCTGTCGCAGCAGATGACCGTGCTTGAAAACATCATGGTCGGCTGTCATGTGCGCCGCCGCTGCCCCTGGTGGATGGCCCCTCTGGGCATTCCCGCCTTTTATAAGGAAGAAGCGGCCATTGTGGAAAAAAGCAAGCAGCTTGCCGACCGGGTAAACCTGAGCGGCAACCTCAACGATCAGGCGGGCAGCCTGCCTTACGGCGCGCAACGCAGGCTTGAGATAGCCCGCGCTCTGGCCACCGAGCCCAAACTGTTGCTGCTTGATGAGCCCGCAGCGGGCATGAATCCGCAGGAAAGCCTGGATCTCATGCATTTTATCGGCCATATCCGTGACGAATTCGACCTCACCATTCTGCTGATCGAGCATGACATGAAGGTCGTCATGGGCGTGTGCCAGTACATCTGGGTCATGGAATACGGCGCCTTGATAGCAGAGGGCGAGCCGGAATCCATCCGCAACAACCCCGTGGTTATCCGCGCCTATCTGGGTGAGGACGCCACGCTGGAAAAAGTCATTTAGCCGTGGCCTGGGCGGCGGAGCATGGCCCCGCTGCCCGCCCGACGGCCAGCAAAGGCGCTGTTTGCCGCTGCTGTGCAGGAGCAAACGGCCATACGCAGCAGATAGACATGCCCGGAAAGCTCTTCCGGTGCAGACCGACATATGGACAGGGTGCATCATGCTTGAAATTCGTAATCTCCATGTGCGCTACGGCGGCATTCAGGCCGTGCAGGGCGTAAGCCTGAATATCCCGCGCGGCAGCATTGTGACGCTTATCGGGGCCAACGGCGCGGGCAAGAGCAGTATCATCCGCTCCATTGCCGGCCTGAACAAAACCATCAGCGGCGACATCCTGCTGACCCGCAACGAGGGCGATGCCCCGGCTCCGCTCATGGGCCTCAAGCCCGAAGACATGGTGCGCAAGGGCATTTCTCTTTCGCCGGAAGGGCGGCGTATCCTGCCCCATCTGACGGTGGAGGAAAACCTGTACCTGGGCGCGTATTCGCGCAGCGATAAGGCAGAAATAGCCCATGATATCGAGTGGGTTTACAGCCTGTTTCCCCGGCTCAAGGAACGTCTCTGGCAAAAGGGCGGCACGCTCTCCGGCGGCGAACAGCAGATGCTGGCCGTGGGCCGCGCGCTCATGAGCCGCCCCGATCTGCTCATGCTTGACGAACCTTCTCTGGGTCTTGCCCCGCTGCTGGTGCGCGAAATTTTCGACATCGTCAAGCGCATCAACGAAGAAGGCAAAACCGTACTGCTGGTGGAACAGAACGCCTTTGCGGCGCTCTCCGTGGCCCACTACGCCTATATTCTTGAAGTTGGCAGGGTGGTGCTGGAAGGCCCGGGGCGCGAACTGCTTGAAAACCCCAAGGTCAAGGATGCCTACCTCGGCGGCTAGACCATCCCCTGATTTCAGACCACGCTGATCTGATCAGCGCTCAAACCGGCAGTCTACGATTGCCGGTTTTTGTTGTTGCAAGCCACGGCAAATTCAGCAAGACGGCAACCTCATATTGCCTGGCCGCCGGGGCGGGCAAAAGACTGCGGCTTGCCACTCCGTGCCGGGGGTATTAGTATTCATGTCGGTTAAAAACAGTCCGGGGAGCAGGGCACTTACTGCCTTTGCCTCTGCAACTTTGCGACTGCAAATCCATAAGGAGCAAACATGCAACGCATACTTCTGTTATTGCCCCTGCTGCTGGCCTTGCTGGCTGGCGCGGCCTCTGCCGCACCGGGCGAACAGCGAACCCTGACCAAACTGCCCAACGGGCTTTCCGTGTATATCATCAAGGACAGCCGCTTCCCTCTGGTGGCAACACGACTTTACGTGCGCACAGGTTCCGCCAATGAGGACGCCAAGCAGGCAGGCATCAGCCATCTGCTGGAGCACATGGTCTTCAAAGGCACCGAGCATCGGCCCAAGGGGCAGGTGGCGCGCGATGTGGAAGCCCTTGGCGGCTACCTCAACGCAGCCACCAGCTTTGACAAAACATGGTTCATGACGGACATGCCCGCCGCCCACTGGCGCATGGGCATGGACGTGGTGAAGGAAATGGCCTTCCAGGCCGCTCTGGATCCCAAGGAACTGGAGTCGGAAAAAGAAGTGGTGATTTCCGAACTTGAGCGCGATCAGGATTCACCCATGAGCAGGCTGTTTGAGAGCCTGCAGGTGTCCACACTCCAGAACACCCCCTACGGGCGGCCCATCATCGGGTTCAAGGAAACCGTGCGCGCCATCACCGCCGACGACCTGCGCGCCTATGTGCAGCGCTGGTATCAGCCGCAGAATATGATGCTGCTGGTGGCGGGCGATATTGACCCGCAGGCGGTACTGCAACACGCGCAGGAACTTTTTGGCGGCATGGTCAACACCAACGATGCGGTTACGCCGCCGCAGGTTGATTTGCTCACGGCCCCCGGCGGACAGCGCGTTGAAGTGGTGCGCGGCCCCTGGAACAAGGTCTATCTGGGCATGGCTTTTCCTGCTCCGGCCCTGCGCGATCTGCGCTCTGTGGATCTGGACGTGCTGAGCTACCTGCTTGGCGGCGACGGCACCTCTCTGCTGAGCCGCAAATACGAGTATGAAAAACAGCTTGTGGACAGCATCAGCGTGGGCAACATGAGCCTTGAGCGCGCTGGCATGCTCTACATTACCGCCAACATGGCCCCGGAAAAGCTGGAAGCCTTCTGGCAGGGGCTGACCACAGACCTTGCCAGGCTCAAGGCCGCAGACTTCAAACCCGAGGCACTCAAGCGTGCCCGCTACAACCTTGAAGACAGCATGGATCGTTCGGCGGAAACGCTCAACGGCCTTGCCTCCTGGCTGGGCAGCGTCCAGTTTGAACTGGGTGGCGATGTGGCGGAACAGAACCTGCGTTTTACCCAGCGCAATGTTTCGCAGCCGCAGGTGCAGCAGGCCATTGATCTCTGGCTTGATCCCGGCAGGGCGCGGGTGCGTGTGCTTGCCCCTGAAAATGCCAAACTGCCCGATCTGGAAGCTGTGCTGCAAAAGAACTGGCCCGGCAGCGCCGCAGCCAAAGCCACGCAGCAGGCTTCCGCCACTGCGGGACAGCAGGAAGTGGTCGATCTTGGGCAAGGGCGCACCGTCATTCTTATCCCTGATGCAACGGTGCCCTACGTGGCGGTCGACCTCATGCTGCCTGGCGGCAACGCCCTGCTGAAGCCTGACCAGCAGGGCCTGGCAGAACTGACTGCCAGCACCCTTGGCGATGGCAGTGGTAAACTGGACGCCCAGGCCATGGAACGCTATTTCGCCGACCGCGCGGCGTCCCTCTCCGCCAAGGCGGGCCTGCAAACATTTACTGTGTCCCTGACGGGCCCAGCCCGGTTCAATGCCGATTATTTCTCCATGCTGGGCGAGGTGCTGGGCAAGCCCCGCTTTGAAGCCAAGGAAGTCAAACGCGAAGCGGAAAACATGAAGGCCGCCATCCGCCAGCGGGCCGACAGGCCTACCTCTTTCCTGTTCTCGCGCGTGAATCCCTTCCTCTTCCCTGGCGGACAGCCCTACGGCTACGACAGTCTGGGCACGGAAGCGAGCCTCGCCAGGTTTACGCCCAAGGACGTGCGCTCGTTCTGGGACAAGCAGCTCGTGCAGCCCTGGGTGCTGGCTGTTGCTGGCGATTTTGACCGAGAGGCCGTGCTGGCCTTTGCCCGCACATTGCCCACGCCAGACAACAAGGATTTCTCCTTGCCCACCCCCTCATGGGGTGATGCCCGCAACCTTGATCTGCATCTGCCGGGGCGCAATCAGGCCCATGTGCTCCAGATGTTCAAGGCTGTGCCCTACACCAGCCCGGATGCCCCGGCGCTTATGCTTTTGCAGTCTGTGCTTTCCGGGCAGAGCGGCCTGCTGTTCAGCCAGATGCGTGACGAGCAGGGCCTCGGGTACACGGTCACGGCCTTTTACCGCGCCATGCCTCAGGCTGGCATGATGGCTTTTTACATTGGCACCACGCCCGACAAGGTGGCGCAGGCGCGTGAAGGCTTTGCCAAGATTATTGCCGACATCAAGGCAAAACCCCTGCCTGCGGAACTGCTCGAAGCCGGGGCCAACCGCCTGCTTGGCGAATACTACCGCGACAAACAAAGCCTTGATTCCCGCGCGGGCGTGGCCGCCACAGACGCCGTGCTGGGCCTGCCCCGTGATTTCAGCAAGTCGCTCATCGACAAGGCGGCCAAGCTGACCCCTGCTGATATTCAGGCCGTGGCGCAGAAGTATCTGGACGACAAAAACCTCTACAACATGATCCTGCTGCCGTAGGCGGCGTTTCGGGTTTGTTTACGGGCCGCATCGAGTATCCGATTGCGCTTCTCCGCAAAACGGCGGCAGAAGCGGAGTTGGGCCGATGCGGCCCCTTGTGTTTATTGGCTGTTACGAAATGCTCAACCCCTGTTTGCGCGTACAAAAAAAGTTTTTATAAACGATATGTTCGGCAAGGGGCGGGCAAATAAAAATGTCAAGTCCGAGGTAAGTCCCCTTAGGCGGGGGAGGCCGTCTTGAAAACCCGGCGTGGGTAGAGTAAGTTCTTGCCTGCGTTACGGGAACTGCTTTCTGAGGAAAGCTCGCCAGGTATCGGCTGCGGTCGCAGTGCCGGGGCCTGGGCGGCAGCGCCATGCGGGCATGATGCCTGAATTCATGACGAAATGTTTCAGCAACGCCAATCAAAGCCACACATGTTGCAGGTCAGGTTGCCTGATCTGGCATCAGCCAGGGCGAACATTTTTGTTCACGCCCTCACTGCTTTGCGGCCTTGGTGTAGTGAAAATTGGGGCAGGCAAGAAAATTTAATAGTGAATTCGCAGTGTTACTACGGCACTAGGAGAGCTTTTTTGCGTGCATTTATTGACAGGGTGCAATTCTTTTGAGATTTTCTAGACATTGAAAGCGCCATGAGCTTAATAGGGAATTCCCGTGAAAATCGGGAGCGGACCCGCCGCCGTGTGCCTGTTCAACACCGCTTTTCCTCGCGTGTCACTGGATAAAACCGGGAAGGCCGAAAAGCGGCAGGCAAGCCGGAAGACCTGCTTTCAACCGTTCTAAGAAAGTGGAGCATCTGCAACGGGCTTTTGCAGATGAACCGTCAGAAAAGGCCATTGATGGCCTCTCCGCCCGTTTTGTTCGGGCGGCCTTTTTGTTCATAGCCCACACGTTTGGAGCGAAGTTCATGCTCGCCAGCATTATAAAGCGCGACGGCACGGAAGTGCCTTTTGATTCGATCAAGATTCTCAATGCCATCACCAAGGCCAATCAGGCCGTTGGCGGTGAAGACATGTCCCCCACTGACCTGCTGTTTGTCACCGAAAAGGTATGCAAAAAGCTGGAGTCGCGCAGCCTCAAGCATGTGGAAGAAATTCAGGATGTTGTTGAAGAAACCCTGATTCAGTACGACTACGCCAAAAGCGCCAAGGCTTACATTCTGTACCGGGCCGAGCATACGAAAATCCGTAATGCGGAATCGTATCTCATGGATATCTATAAAAAGCTTACATATTCTCCGGCCCTGCAGGAAGACATCAAGCGCGAGAACGCCAACATCGATGGCGATACGGCCATGGGCACCATGCTCAAGTATGGTTCCGAGGGCTCAAAATTCTTCATCGACAACTATATTCTGCCCAAGGATGCATCCGCCGCGCACCTTAACGGCGACATCCACATTCACGACAAAGATTTTTACATGCTCACGGAAACGTGCTGCCAGATTGACCTTATCCCCTTGTTTAAAAATGGTTTTTCCACGGGGCATGGGCATTTGCGCGAGCCCAATTCCATTGAGAGCTATTCGGCCCTGGCCTGCATTGCCATTCAGGCCAATCAGAATGAAATGCATGGCGGCCAGAGTGTGCCGCATTTTGACTTTGCCATGGCTGAAGGCGTTATCAAAACCTACCGTAAGGATTATGAGCGCGCCTTTGCCGCTTTTTTGCGCATTGCCCAGGGGCTGGAAGAGCACGAGGCCATTGACGCCGCCAGAGAACTTATCGGCCTGCTGCCCGAAGGGCCGCGCCTTGGCGCCTGCGATGCCTTTGGCGAAGCCCTGGTGGCGGCTGCCCCCGAGGCCCGGCGCGAGCTTGTGACGCGCGCGCATGCCTATGCTGCTGGCGAAGCCCTCAAATACACCGAGCGCCGCACCTATCAGGCCATGGAAGCCCTGATCCACAACCTGAACACCATGAATTCGCGCGCAGGCGCACAGGTGCCTTTCAGCTCCATCAACTACGGTACGGATATTTCTGCCGAGGGGCGCATGGTTGTTAAAAACCTGCTGCGCGCCACCAAGGCCGGGCTTGGCAATGGGGAAACCTCCATTTTCCCGGTGCAGATTTTCAAGGTTAAGTCCGGGGTCAACTATAATCCAGAAGATCCCAACTACGACCTTTTCAAGCAGGCCATGGACGTTTCCGCCATGCGGCTCTTCCCCAATTTCAGCTTTCTTGATGCGCCCTTCAACCTCCAGTATTACCATCCGGACGACTACAATACGGAAGTTGCCTATATGGGCTGCCGCACTCGCGTGCTTGGCAACGTGTACGACAAGGACAGGCAGGTTACGTGCGGTCGCAGCAATCTGAGCTTCACCTCCATCAACCTTCCCCGGCTCGGGCTGGATGCGCGCGGTGATATCAGCCGTTTTTACGCACTGCTGGACGACAAGATTGATCTGGTGTTCCGCCAGTTGCTGCATCGGCTCAAGATCCAGAGCGCCAAGAAGGTGCGTAACTATCCCTTCCTCATGGGCGAGGGCATCTGGCTTGATTCCGACAAACTGGGTTGGGACGACAGCATTGAAGAAGTGCTCAAGCACGGCACCCTGACCGTGGGCTTTATCGGCCTTGCCGAAACGCTCAAGGCTCTTGTGGGTCAGCACCACGGCGAAAGCGAAGACGCCCAGAAGCTTGGCATCGAGATTGTTACGCATCTGCGTAAGCGGTGCGATGACGAAGCTGAAAAGACCGGACTCAATTTTTCACTCATCGCCACCCCGGCAGAAAGCCTGAGCGGTCGCTTTGTCAACCTCGACAAGGAAAAGTTCGGCATCATCCCCGGCATCACCGACAGGGATTACTACACCAACTCCTTCCACGTGCCGGTGTACTGCCCCATCAAGGCCTTTAAAAAGATACAGATTGAGGCTCCGTACCACGCGCTGACCAACGCGGGCCACATCACCTATGTGGAGCTGGATGGCGATACCTGCAAGAACCTTGAGGCCTTTGAGAGCATCATCCGTTTTATGCACGATAATGGCGTTGGTTACGGCTCCATCAACCATCCTCTGGATCGCGACCCTGTTTGCGGCTATGTGGGTGTGATCAACGGCGCCTGCCCCCGCTGCGGCCGCAAGGAAGGCGAAGGCGTAAGCGCCGAGCTGCTTAAAGAACTGCGTAAAAAATACCCGCATACCCCCAAGTGGGACTAGCGGTCATATACAATTTTCATCAACTTTTGCTGATAGAACAAGGAGAGCGACAATGCTAATGAAATCGCGTCTGTTCGAGGAAACCAAGCCCGCGCAGAAACTTGTGGGCCAGGATGTGGGCTTTGAACGTACCCGCCGCATCACCGGTTACCTTGTGGGAACGCTTGACCGTTTCAACAACGCCAAGCGCTCGGAAGAGCGCGATCGTGTCAAGCATGCCTGAATCCGGTAATGCCGGGGTCATGCGGCTGTCAGGCATTGTGGAGGAATCCATAGTGGACGGCCCGGGCCTGAGGTATGTCTTGTTCACGCAGGGTTGCCCGCATCACTGCAAAGGGTGCCACAATCCGCAGACGCACGACTTTGAGGGCGGCTTTCCGTTTACGGCGGAGGCCGCCCTTGCCCAGATAGGGGAAAATCCTCTTCTGGCGGGTGTGACGCTGTCTGGCGGGGAGCCCTTTGAGCAGGCCCAGGCGCTCTGTGCGGTGGCCGAGGGCGTGCAGGCCATGCGCAAAAATGTGATGACCTACACGGGCTACACATTTGAAGCCCTGCTTGCCCGCAATGATTGCTGGACAAACCGGCTGCTGGAGCTGACAGATGTTCTCGTGGACGGCCCCTATGTGGAAAGCCTGCGCGATCTTGAACTGCGGTTCCGTGGCAGCTCAAACCAGCGCCTTCTTGACCGCGCCGCCCGCGAGCGGATAGCGGCCGCACTGCACAAAACTGAGTTTTAGAGCATTTCAACTTTGAAAAAGGTTACATGCTCTAACGCTGCACGAGAGTGCAGCGCGCCACTACGTGGCGTGGATTCTGCCAAGCATTCTGCCCTACAGGCCGTTGACCAACTGGTTCCCCGCTTTTTGCGGGGGCTTTTTATTTGTGGGGGGGCAAGCAAACCAGCCTGCGGTTGCCAGCAACGCAGGCTGGCAGACGGCCACAGACAGGGCAGCGGGGCAGGCCCAGCGCGGGAGCAGGGCAGATGGGCGCCGCTGAAAATGCTCAGCATTGAGATGGGGTTTCCGCGTCGGTCACATAGGGGGCAAAGTCCACATCCATGTGCTGGATGTGCTCCACAAGCCATGTTTTCAGGTATTCCAGCAGGGCAATGTCAATGAAGGCCTTGTCGTCAAGCACGGCATCCCTGAACTGGGTCACTGTTTCCCTGAATTTGTGGTGCTCTTCGATATGCCTGCTTGCGAGGGGATAGGCCGAGCGGGTGAAGAATATTTCCTCTGTGGCAAAATGGGTAAAGGCGTATCCGGTCAGATCGTCAAGAATTTCCAGCAGCAGTTTTTTGTCGCAGCCTTTCTGCATGCCCCGGTGAAGCTTATTGATGTAGGAAAGCAAAAGCTTGTGTTGCCCGTCGATGACCGGGACGTTTGTATTGTACCGGGCTTTCCAGGGAAAGGTCTCGGGGAGCTTCTGATCCGCGTCTTCATTGTCGGCGCTGCCGGAATCCAGAAATTGTCCGGAGTGCAGCAATATGCATTCACTGCGGTGCAGGGCTGCCACATGATCCTGAAGCTGTTGCTTGAGGCGCGCGCGGCTCTCCGCCGAACCCTTGTCCGCATCAGCAGCGGCGGCAAGTGCATCCAGCCCCTTCTGGGTTTTGCGCAGCGCCTCCAGTAGCGTATGTTGCACCTGAACGGCTACGGCGCGCTTTTCCCGCAATTCCTGAACTTCCTGCCTGAATTTGTCCGCCGTATCGCGCGCTTCGCCAATGTCGTGGCGGAGTGCGGCCTCTCTTGCGCCGATGCTGTCTTCAAGCGTGCGCACCACATCGCAGGTGGTGGGTATGGACGGGGGGTCAGCGCAATCCAGCTGCGAAATGGCTTTCACAAACCTGCGCAGGGGCAGCAGGAGATAGCGGTAGAGCAGCGTAAGACCGCAGAGGGAAAAAATCAGGGAAAGGACAACAGCGACGCGAGAAAAGGGCGGGGTGAGATACAGGGCAATAATGCCGGCCAGGGGAGCGATAAGCAGAAAAATTATTGGAATACCCATGTTTCCCCCTGCCAGTGGCTATAGCCACGCTGCTCAAGGTTGTCTGGTTGCCCCTGCCGCGTCGTCGCACAGCCTGCGCATCACCACAAAGTTTGCGGCGGCCCTGCGCTGGGCGCGGATGCGTTCTTTATTGACCCGTACCACATTGTCGGCCAGGAGCGCTACCACGTTGTTGTCCAGATAGCTGAAATCCGCCATGGATGTGATGATTCGCAATGCTTCGGCCAGAGGCATGCCGTTGCGGTAGGGGCGGTCTTCTGTGAGGGCTGTAAAAACATCTGCCACGGCGATGATGCGCACAGGAAGCGTCAGGCTGCTTCCTTCAATATTGTGGGGATAGCCAGTGCCATCAATGCGCTCGTGGTGTCTGCCTCCCCATTCCCGCACGCAGGTAAAACCGGGTATGGAACCCAGCAAATCCATGCTGATTTCAGCATGTTTTTGAATTTCCAGCACTTCGGCAGGCGTGAGCGCGGCTGGTTTTTCCAGAATTTCGAGAGGCACCGCGAGTTTGCCAATGTCATGCAGCAGGCCTGCCACAAACATGGTGGTGAGATCATCGGCATCGGCCATGCGGGTCAGCCTGAGCAGCGTGCGCGCCGTATAAGCCACGCCCAAGGAGTGGGTGGCGGTAAAGGGGCTTTTGGAGTCAATGGTTTGCGAAAAAAGTCCGCACAGTTCCACAAGCTGCACCGGGCCAAGAATCACAGAGCCAAATGCCGTGGCCAGGTATTCTTCCATGCGTTCGTGGCTGCCCAGAAGCGCTGAAATTTCCGCATCATGAACAAGAGTTGCCAGCGCTTCAAGGCAGGCTGGGGCGTATTCCCTGTCTCTTGCCTGTAGCATGAGGCTGATGCTGTGCAGATCGGGAGCCGAATCGCTGCGCATGGCTACGTCAACCCGGTCGGCCAGATGGATGCAGTTGGCAGGCAGGGCATTGGGGTTTGAAGCTTCACGGCAGCACCATTCCGTATGGTGGTGCAGTACCATGTCGCACACAGGGCGGGGCAGTCCCGCAGTTTTGCAAAAGGCCCAGCCAGCCCGGCAATGCAGGGCCTTGTTGCGCTCAAATATGAGGTCGCGCGTATCGCTCTTGAGCGGCACTGCTCCAATATCATGCAGCATGCTGGCCATAAGCATGTACTTGCGCGTGGCGCGAGATACCCGCATGCGTTCGGCAATAACCTGGCTCAAAAAGGCAACCCGCAGATGGTGTCCGGCAAGAAGCGGCGTAACAATGTCCAGCGCGCGTGAAAAACCCATCAGCAGATCAAAAAGGCGAATTGAACGCATGAAACCTCACTCTCACCAAACGGAACAGGTATTCAAAGTAAAATAATAGGACAACCGGCCCCTGGAGGCAATAGGTTCATTTGCGCAGGGTTTGACCGAAAAAATATTTTTTGCGGCATGCCTGCCTGAAACTGTATGCTGCACTAGTCCAGAATTGTTGCAGCAAATATAAATGTGCCGCACCCCGACGAGTGCGGCACATAATCTACAGGCATCTGAATCTGCGGCAACTACTGCCGGAGCCAGGATTAATCCTTGAAAGGAGAAATCATGCGCAAAGTCTTGATGACATCAGGGAAGTTCTGGATGACAAAGTCCACTTCTTCCTGCGTGGTGTAGCGGGAGAGGGAGAGGCGGATGGAACCGTGGGCATAGGTAAAGGGCACACCCATGGCGCGCAGTACATGCGAAGGTTCAAGGCTGCCAGATGTGCAGGCAGAACCGGAGCTTGCGCAGATGCCGAGCCTGTCGAGCATGAGCAGGATGGCTTCGCCTTCCACATTTTTAAATGCAATGTTGGTGGTGTTGGGCAGGCGGTTATCCACGTCGCCGTTCACCATACAGTCGGGGATACGTTCAAGCAGGCCCTGTTCAAGCCTGTCGCGCAGCATGGCCACGCTGACGCGTTCTTCCTGCATATGCGCAATGGCAAGCTGGGCTGCTGCGCCAAGGCCTGCGATGTACGGCACATTTTCCGTACCCGCACGGCGTCCCCGTTCCTGATGGCCGCCCCGCAAAAACGGGCGGAAGCGCACACCCTTGCGCACATAGAGTACGCCAATCCCCTTGGGGGCGTGCAGCTTGTGGCCGGAAAGCGAAAGCATATCCGCTGGCAGATGGGCAAGGTCAATAGGCGTCTTGCCCACGGCCTGCACTGCATCCGTATGGAACAGCACGCCGCGTTCGCTGGCCATTTCAGCCATGCGCTGGATGGGATAGATATTGCCCACCTCGTTGTTGGCAAACATGATGGATGCCAGCGCGGTATCGGGTGTGAGGGCGGCTGCGTATTCGTCCAGGTCAAGGCGTCCCTTGTTGTCCACGCCAAGGTAGGTCACCCGGTAGCCCTGACGTTCCCAGTGCTGCATGACGCTGAGCACGGCGGGGTGTTCCACGCGGGTGGTGATGAGGTGGCGTTTCTCGGGCTGGGTCTGGATGGCCGACCAGATGGCGGCGTTGTCGCTCTCGGATCCGCAGGAGGTAAAGATGATTTCGTCCGGGTTCGCACCCAGCAGCCCGGCCATCCGCTCACGGGCTGTTTCAACCGCATCGGCCACCTGACCGCCAAAGGTGTGCATGCTTGAAGGGTTGCCATAGAGCTCGTTCAGATAGGGCAGAATGGCATCGCGTACTTCAGGCGCAACAGCCGTGGTGGCGTTGTTGTCAAGATAGATGGTTTTCATGGCGGTTAGGCCTCCTCAACCACGATGTCGGCTTCAACATGTTCGCGCAGCAGGCGCTGCACCAGATCACGGATGGTCACTTCGCTCGAACGGCACTGGGCGCAGCGCCCACGCAGGGAGACAACAACGCGCAGGCCGTCCACATCCACCAGTTCAATATCGCCTCCGTCAGCAGCAAGCTGCGGGCGGATTTCTTCATCAATGGTCTTGAGCACCTTCTGCATGCGCTGCACGTTGGTGAGGCGCGGCTTGGGCTTGAGCTCGACCAGCGGCTTCTGCTTGAGCTGGGCGGCCAGAATTTCGGCAATTTCATCAAGGCATTCGCCACATGCGCCGCCGGCCTTGGTGTAGTTGGTGATTTCTTCAACGGTCTTGAGGCCGTTTTCGGTGATGGCGCGGATAATCTGGGCATCCGTGATGCCAAAGCACTTGCACACCAGCTTGCCTTCTTCATGGGCATGCGGCACGGGCGGTTCGCCCTTCCACTGGCGGATGGCTGCTTCAAGAGCCTCCTGGCCCATGACGGAGCAGTGCATCTTCTGCTTGGGCAGGCCGCCCAAGGCGTTGGTGATGTCCTTGTTTGTGATCTTGAGCGCGTCTTCAACAGACATGCCCTTGACCATGTCGGTCAGCACAGAGCTTGAAGCAATGGCGCTGGCGCAGCCAAAGGTCTCAAAGCTGGCGTCTTCAATGATGTGCTGGTCGTTGATCTTGAGATATAGCTTAAGGGCGTCGCCGCAGGTCAGGCTGCCCACTTCGCCAATGGCGTTGGCTCCTTCAAGGGGACCCACATTGTGCGGATGCAGAAAGTGGTCGTGTACTGCTTCAGTGTAATTCCACATGATTGCCTCCCGTTACGGAGCATTTCTCTGTGTCTATAATTTCCTGCAAGGTGCGCTTTTGCAGGAAGGAGCGGATGTGCCCGTCCAGTTCTGTCCAGAAGCCCCGGGTGGAGCAGTGGGATTCGCGTTGACAGTGGCGACCCTTGCTCAGACAGCGCACAGGGGAAATTTCACCCTCAAGATGTTGAAAGACTTCTTCAATGTTAATATCTGCTGGCGATTTGGCAAGGGAGTACCCGCCGCCAGAACCGCGCACAGCACGCAAAATACCCATGGGGCGCAGTGCCCGCACTATCTGTTCCAGATAGCCCGACGAAATGTTTTCTTCACGGGCCACTTGTCCCAGTTGCAAAAGAGAGCCCTGGGGCTGGGCCGCCAGACGCAGCAAAAAGCGCAATCCGTAACGGGTTCTGGTAGAAAATCGCATAGGCATCCTCGTATCCTGTAGGGGTTCAGGATTATGAACTCTTACTTGCCCTGCCGGTCACGGGCAATAGCAGTAAGGCTGAAGGGCGTTTCCTGGTAAACGTAGTAGTTGAGCCAGTTGCAGTAGAACAGGTGCGCGTGCGCCCGCCAGTTCATATTGGGCAGGCGGCTGGGATCGTTGCCGGGATAGTAGTTGTTGGGCGGTATGGGGTTCATGCCCCTTTCCTGATCGCGGCGGAATTCCGCATCCAGGGTGCCCCTGTCGTACTCAAGGTGCCCGGTCATGAAAACCTGCGAGTGATCGCGGCTTTCCACCAGGGCAAGTCCGGCCTCAGGCGATTCGGCAAGAATGCGCAGCGCGGACTGTTTGCTCACATCCTCGGCGCGAACTTCTGTATGCCGCGAATGGGGCGCGGCAAAGGTATCGTCAAAGCCGCTGAACAGGCGGCAGCCAGGCTGCAGAATGTCGTGCTGGAACACGCCGGAAACTTTGGCTGGCAAGGCGTACTTGGGGATACCGTAAAAATGGTACAGGGCCGCCTGCGCCGCCCAGCAGATGTACAGGGTGGAGTACACGCGGCTTTGCGCAAAGGTCATGATGTCCAGCAGCTCGTGCCAGTAGTCCACATCTTCAAAAGGAAGGTGCTCCACCGGGGCGCCGGTGACGATCATGCCGTCAAAGCTGCCGTGGCGAATTTCTGAAAATGTCTTGTAAAAACGCTCAAGGTGCTGTGCGGGAGTATTTTTGGATTCGTGAGCTTCTGTGCGCAGCAGGGTGATGTTGACCTGGAGGGGCGAATTACTCAAAAGCCGCAGCAACTGCGTTTCTGTGGCGATCTTGGTGGGCATGAGGTTGACGATGGCGATTTCCAGCGGACGAATGTCCTGCTGGACAGCGCGATCTTCCGTCATCACAAAGATATTTTCGCTCTCAAGCGCTGCACAGGCGGGAAGATCAGCAGGAATCTTGATGGGCATGTCGATGATCCTTTACAGCAAAGCAGTCTTACTTGGCAGTGTATTCACTGCCCCTTACGGCCCGTCTGCGGGTTACGGTTTTTGGGCAATTTCAGGAAATAAAAGCCCGCCCGTAAAACATAGCATTACACTATGTTTTGTCAAGGCGGACTTTAGGTATTTCCTACATGGGCATTTCAGGCCCATGTAAACTTCTTGTAACATGACTACAATTGTACAATATGCGTCTCCGGCGTCAAGGTGCTGCCTGCGGCCTCAATGGCACGGTGCGCCAGCCTGTCCAGCCCGCCGCAGCAGGGTACGCTCATGCGCAGCACGGTAATGCCCGCAATGCCGCCCTCTTTGATGATGGCTGTAAGCCTTTCGACCAGCACTTCATTGTCTTCAAGTTTGGGGCAGGCAATGATGGGCACGCGCCCGCGCATCCAGTCCGCGTGCAGGTTGGGCAGGGCAAAGCCTGCGCAGTGGGCTGCCAGCAGAATGTTGGCTCCGCGCAGATAGGGCGCAGTGGGCGGCACCAGCCGCAACTGGATAGGCCAGGTGGGCACCTGCGCCCGCAGATCTTGCGAGCCAGCGGGTGCCATGGTTGCAGGGCCGCCGGTCAGCGGGGTGAACGTGCGCGCCATGCTGCCCGGGCAACCGCCGCCATGCGGGCGGTGGGGCTGGGCAGTTCCATCCCTTTTTGCCTTGGCGGCAAGGGCCGCCTCCTCGTCAAATTCGGGTGCATCCCTTTCCACAAGGCGCAGCGCGCCTTCGGGACAGTTCAGACACGCGCCGAGTCCATCGCAGTAAACATCGCTGATAAGTTTGGCCTTGCCGTCGATGATGGCGAGGGCGCCCTCTGCACAGTCGAGTACGCATTGCCCGCAGCCGTTGCACTTTTCTTCGTCGATCTCAATGATGGGACGTTTCATATTATGCCTCCTTTGCCAGGCGCGTCAGCGCCACGGGCGTGTCGATGACATGGTCGGCCTGGGCTGCGCGCAGTTCGTCCGCACCGCGAAATCCCCAGGCCACGCCTATTGAGATCATACCCGCGTTGCGGGCGGTGAAGATATCCACGTTGCTGTCGCCCACGTAAAAGCTGCGTTCGGGCAAAAAATCCATGTGCCGCAGCATGTCGAGCGGAGCGTCTGGCTCCGGCTTGAGGGGCACGCCATCCCTGCCGCCGCGCACAAGAGCAAACGGTACATCAGGAAAATAGCGGCGCACCAGGTCAACCGTGAGGTCGTCCGGCTTGTTGGAAAGGACGGCCAGGGCGTGGCCGTCAGCTGCCAGTTGGTGCAGGGCCTCGGTGATGCCAGCGTAGGGCTTGGTGCGTACGCACATGTTTTCACCATAGCGGGAGCGGGCCTCTGCAATCAACGCTGTCAGTTGGTCTGAAGAAAGTTTTGCTGCTTCACCCTCGGGGAGGGCGTCGTTCACAAGTTTGTGAAAGCCGCGGCCCACATAGAATCTGTACGCTGGCAAGGGATGGATAGGATATCCATGACTGGCAAGAACATCGTTGCAGGCCTGGCCAATGTCTTCCAGGCTGTCCACCAATGTTCCATCCAGATCAAAAATAAATGCTCTCATGTGTGCTCCTGTGGGCCCTGCAAGCGGGCACCCGTACTGTAGCTGAAAAGTGGATTAAATCACAAGTATTCAATGGGTATTAATGCGACAAGATCCACTATTCTCTTTTTTTTCAGCGTGTTAAAAAAATTGCTCAGCAAAAGGCGCATAAGGGTTTGTGATGCCTGTTGCTTTTTGTGCTTTGCTGGACAGAATTTTCACGCATTGATAGAACAGTATCGCGGGCTCAAGATGCTGTATGTGACGACCGTCACGGAGGATCTATGGCAAGACATATTTTAAATATCAAGAGTCTTGGTGAAAAGGCGTCCTGGCTGCTGGTGCAGCAGGCATTGGGCATGCCGGAACCGAAGCTGCAAACAGATTTTATGGCGCAGCGCGTGGCCCTGCTGATGTTTTCGCAGCATTCCCTGCCCGAGAGGCTTTGCGTCTCTGCCGCTGTGCGGCAAATGGGCGGAGCTGTGGTGTACGAGGGCAGCCGTGGCAGCTGGCGTAATGAAATGAACGATTATCAGGAGCAGCTCCTGCCCGTTTTCAGCTACTACATTGACTGCATGTACTGTATGGCATGCCTGTGGGCGGGTGGGACATGGAGGCATCGTGCCTGCGCTTCCCGCTCATCAATGCGGGCAGCCCGGATGCTCACCCTGCGCATGCGCTGGCCGACATAGCCTGCATGCTGCGCAATTCGCGCTATCTTGACGGCGTGACCTGCGGCTGGCTGGGCTGCGTCAATGGCACGCTGCATTCCCTGATGGCGGCAACGGCATGGTTTCCCATTTCGCTGCGCATTGCCGTGCCCTCCCGCGTGGACCCCGCGCCGCTCAAAGAAGCTGCGGAACGCTACGGGTCGCGCATTACCATTGTGGATAGTGTGGAAGAGGCCGTGCGCGGCGTCAACTATGTTTTTGCGGGCTGCCGTAGCGGCCTGACGGACGAAGAGCGCGAAAGCTGGAGCGTGACGCCGGAACTGCTCGCCAAGGCGGCGCATGACGCGCATCTTATGCTGAGTGCTTCGCCCATAGCGGCCATTCGGGTTGACGATTCCATTTTGGCCAGCAAGGCCTCACTGTTGGTGCAACAGGCAGAATACCGCTTGCGGGTTCACAAGCGCATGCTTCACTGGGTTTTTCTTGATAATGAAAGCGGGATCTAGTTTATGGGTTTGCAAAATGGGCAGGGCGGTCTGAATGCGCTGTCTGCGTTGACGGCGGATTCGACTGCCGCGGGCGGGGCTGAGGCCAGTACCGAGAAGGCCGATGCCGCTTGCGGTACAGAACATAATGTTCTGACTGCCAAAGAGCTTATTGAGTTCATACAGGTATATGCTTCCACATTGCTCGCGGCGGGCGGGCAGACTGCACGAGTTGACCGCACCGCCTGCCGCATTGCACGGGCATATGGTTTTGAGGTGGAACTTGCCATATTCCCCAAGCACCTCATGCTGTCGGTCATCAAGCCAGCCGAGGGGGGCATTCCGGCGGAGCGCCGTACTGCGGTCAGCTCCATTGTGTCTGGCGCGCCCAATTTTCAGCGGGTGGCGGCGCTCAATGCCCTGAGCTGGAGCATTGCCGATGAAAACCTCAGCCTTGCCAAGGCGCGCGAGCATTTCAGCGCCATCTGCGCGGTGCCGACGCTCAACCCCATATTGCTGCGCTTTCTGGTGGCCTGCGCCAATGCCGCCTTCTGCGGCCTGTTCAACGGTGATCCGGTTGCCATGGGGCTGGTTTTTTGCGCCACGCTTCTGGGTTTTTACCTGCGGCAGAAGCTGCTGCACTGGGGCCTGGATCTGAAGGTCACGTTTTTTCTCTGCTCGTTTGCGGCATCCTTGCTGGCTTCTCTGGGCGTGTTGCTGCATCTGGGCGGCACGCCGCAAACGGCCATGGCTGCAAGCGTGCTGTTTCTCATCCCCGGCATACCCCTTATCAACGCCATGCTGGATATTCTTGACGGGCATGTGCTCATGGGCGTTTCGCGGCTTATTCAGGCCAGTACGCTCATTATCTGCATTGCCCTGGGGCTGGCCACAACCATGCTGCTGATGGGAGTGGACTCGCTATGATGCTGCTTGACTGTCTTACGGACGGGGTGCTTGCGGCTGTTGCCGCCGTGGGGTTTGCGGCCATATCGCGGCCCACCAGGCGTATAGCTGTCATGGCTGGTCTGCTGGCCGCTGCTGGGCATATGAGCCGTTTTTTGCTGTTGCAGGCCAACGTGGGCATTGCCAGCGCATCGCTCTGCGCCGGTCTGATTATTTCCTTTTGCAGTATGCCCATTGCGCGCCGCTGCCATACCCCGGCGGAAATGTTTGTGTTCCCCGCGCTGTTGCCCATGATTCCCGGCATGTTTGCCTATAAGGCCATTCTGGCGACCTTGCAGTTTCTCAACACAGCCGGAACGCCCCAGGGCCAGGCCGTGCTTGTCAGCGTTGTCTACAACGGGCTCACGGCATTTTTCATCATGTGCGCCCTGGCCATCGGGGCCATACTGCCTCTGCTTCTTTTCCACCGCGAAGCACCGCTTGGGCGTACATTGCACAAGCTGAGCAAGGGCGGCGGCAGCGCGGCCTGAATCGGGCTCTTGCCGATGCGGGTATAGTGTTGCGTGCTGCTCGCGGCAGGCGCAATGAGGCCGGGAGCAGGGCGGGCGGAGATTGATACTGGCGAGAGCAGGGCGCATATCTGCGCTGGCTTTGCCCTGATCTGCGTTGGCGTGGGGCTGGCTGCGACGATCAGCGGCGATTAAAATACAGCCTAAAATGATGATCCTGATGTGCGAGTTCACGTCAGGATCTTTTTTTGTTCAGTCAGTTGCGCATGGCGGCAAAGGCCCACCACCATGCAGCGGCGCAGATCAGGGCCGTGAGCGCCCCTGCCATCCACTGGTTCAGCCTCTTGCGGCAGTTCCGCACCTGCCAGGCTTCAAGGGCACCCAGCGCCAGCCCACAGCCAAGACCGGCCAGATGCGCGGCATAGTCTGTGTTTTCGCCTTCAGTACCGAGCATGGCCAGCAATGCGGCCGCGGCAGCAACGGGCAGCATGGCTTTACGTTTGCCTTGTTGCTGGCAGGCCATGTAGCCGGAGATAACCCCGATACTGGCAAAGAGCGCCGTGGAAAATCCCATGCTCAAAACCGGGCGGGGCCGCAACAGCACCGTCAGGGCATTGCCCAGCGCGCCCCCCAGCAGGGTGAGCCACAGTGCTCTGCCAACGCCTGCCATGCGGGCGAGCAGGGTCATAAAAATAGCGCCAAAAGCTATGTTGCCGCAAAGGTGGGTAAGGCTGGCATGGAGGGTAAGCGCGGTGACGGTTCTGTACCATTCGTTGAAAACGCGCACCCGCACTGCGTCAAGAATGCCCGCGCCGCTCCACATGTCTGGCGGTGGGAGTACGGCAGGGACAGGCCACCAGCCCACGCGCCAGCCGTGCCAGAGAATGAGCGGCAGCAGTGCCAGTATTGCCATGTAGGCGTGAGGAAAAACCTGCAGCGGCGGGGGCTGGGCAACTGGCGTGCTGGATTCGCGCGCAAAGTCCCCCAGTTCCATGAGGGCAATGTTTTCAAACAGCGCAGGCACATAAATGTATTCCCTGCCGTTCATCTGGACGGTCTGGTGCGGGATGTTGCAGGCATTGAGCACAAGCAGCCATTCACGAAAGCGGGCGTAGCCTGCGGTGCCTTGCAGGCTGGCAACCGGACGCCAGTCGAGAGGCAGGCTGTTGGGCCTGCGGCGGGCACGCCAGTGGCGCGAAAAGGCAAAAATTTTTGGCGGAATTGTGCGCATATGCAAAAAAGCCCCGGCAGAAACCTGTCGGGGCTGAAAGCTGCAAAAGAAGGTCAGTTAGGCCTGCTTACGCACCGTGGGCTTAACAACAACGCCAGAGCGCAGGCAACGGGTGCAGACGGAAAGGGTCCGCACGCTGCCGTCGGGGAACTGGTGACGCACGCGCTGCAAATTGGGATTGAAGCGACGCTTGGTCTTAATGTTGGAGTGGCTCACAAGATTGCCGACCTGGGGCTTTTTGCCGCAAAAGATGCATTCCTTGCTCATACATTCCTCCGTATATGCAAAAAAATAGTTCAATTCAAATGCGGCAAGAACAAAGCCCGCGCCGAAAAATGACAGCGTTGCATGTGGGCATAACCGCGCGAAAAGGTCATATAGCTCATGCAGCATGGAAAGGCAAGAAATTTTCTCAAAAAAAGGCGACTGCTCCCAGGCGCAGCGTTTTGACCGAGAACCTTTCACCGCAGGCAAACATTTTCAATGCGTATCCGCCGGTATTTGCTTTCAGACTGGAGATTCCCTGGCTTGCGTGAAACAGGGATAAAGATAGGGCGCGGAAGAGGGGATCTTTGTAAAAGGGCCCTTCTCCCGCAATAGTTCTCACTGCCCAGCCGCGCTAAAAGTATTCCCGGTGCGTGCGCGCCCAGTCAGAGGCGTCAAGCTCACGGGGGTTCTTTACTTCGTCCTTGTGTCCTATGGCAACAAGGCAAAGCACGCCATAATGCTCGGGAATGCCGAGGGCTTTGTACTTCCGCCTCTGCGGAGGCGCTGCCGTTGGTGCGCAGGCGCATCTGCACCCATGTGGAGCCAAGGCCCAGGCGTTCCACTTCCAGTTGCACCAGAATGGCGACAATGGAGGCATTTTCAACCCATACATCCGATTTGTCGGTATCGGCTACCACGGCCAGCACCAGAGGGGCTGTGCGCAGGGGCATGGTGCCGGAATCGCGGCAATCTGCCAGCGCGGCAATAACGGCCTTGTCGCGCACGGCAACCAGTTCCACCGGGCGGGTATCCTTGGATGAAGGGGCTAACAGGGCGGCCATAAGCAGTTTTTTCAGATCTTCATCGCTTACAGCCTGATCGGTGAATTTGCGTATGCTGCGGCGGTTGCTCAACAGTTCTATCATGGCCTTACCCCTGGTGTGCTGCGCGGTATTGCCCCGCTGGCGGCGTTGAGCGCGCAGCGGGTTCATAATGGAAAAGGGAGCCTTACGGCCCCCGTGTAGCGTTACATTCTTGCTGAAACCGGCTGCTGCTTGCCCTGTTCGCCCCCAGCGCCGATGGATGGGGCTTTGGAGGTTGCCAGTATGTATATTTCGTGCGGGTCAAGAATCAGGATGACCGAACCATCGCCCATGATGGTTGCGCCCGAAATACCCTTGAGGTCGCCAAGGTATGCGCCAAGGGGCTTGATAACGATTTCCTGCCGTTCCAGAAGTCGATCGACCACGAGGCCCAGACGTCTGTCGTTGTCGTGGATGACAACCACGGAGAGCACATCTGGCAGAGGATCAGTGCGGGGCAGGCCCAGCATTTCTGAAAGCTCCACAACGCCGAGTACTTCGCCGCGCAGGGTTACGGCCTTGCGTCCCTTCACGTCTGTGAGGCGTTCGGCTTCAATCTTGGTGGTTTCAGAGACAGCATCAAGGGGATGGCGTACATCTGACCGGAAACATTGACCATAAGTGCGTCAATGATAGCCAGGGTCAGGGGCAGGCTCAAGGTAAAGCGAGTACCCTTGCCAACCTCTGAATACGTGCTGACGCTGCCCTTGAGGTTCTTGATGTTGGTGCGCACCACGTCCATACCCACGCCACGGCCTGAAATATCAGTGATTTTTTCAGCCGAGGAGAAACCGGGGGCAAAGATGAGCTCCAGCGATTCGCGATCATCAAGCTGTGCTGCTTCCTCGGGGGTTATAACGCCCTTGCGGATGGCAACCTCGCGCATTTTTGCGGGGTCAATGCCCTTGCCGTCGTCTTCAATTTCAATGGCAACAGAGTTGCCCTTGTGGAAGGCGCGCAGCACAACCTTGCCCTTGGCGGGCTTGCCGGCAGCGAGACGCTGGTCTTCAGGTTCAATGCCGTGGTCAACAGAGTTACGGATAAGGTGGACAAGCGGATCGCCGATGACTTCAACAACGCTCTTGTCCAGTTCCGTCTCTTCACCTTCCATGATCAGATCCACTTCCTTGCCGCTCTTGCGCGAAAGGTCGCGCACCAGCCGGGGAAAGCGGGAAAAGACCGAAGAAACCGGGACCATGCGCACCTTCATGATGGTGTCTTGCAGATCGTCAGAAATGCGCGCCATGGCGTAGGTGGTTTCAGAAAGGCTCTGGGCCACCTGGGAAATATCCACGTCATGCCCTGTGTCTTCAAGCGAACGGGCAATCAGGGTGTACCTGTTGCGGTTGATGATGAGCTCGCCGATAAGATTCATCAGATGGTCAAGGCGCTCATGGTCAACGCGGATGGTGGAAGAGCCCTTGTGGTTTTCCGCCGCCGGAGCAGCCGCCTGGGCCGCAGCGGGCTTTGCCGCCGCTGCCGCGGGTTTGGCCGGAGCCGCTGCCGGTTTTGCCTGGGCAGGGGCCGCAGCAGGCTTGGATTGAGCCGGGACCGGGGCTGCAACGGGGTTTTCCGCAGGCGCTTCCTGCCTGGGGGCAGCGGGGGCCGTCATGGCTGCCGGGGGCTCGCTGGGAGCCGCGGCACTGGCCGCTGCCGGCTGTTCTTCCCTGGCAGCAAGTTCGGCGGGGGCGGCAGGTTCGGCAGGCTGAGCGGCAGCAGGGGCGGGGCCGTCCAGCGCAAGCTGAACCATATCCTTGATGATGGCAACTTCCTGCTCCAGCAGATCCACCATCAATTCAAAGTCAATACCGCTGATGCGCCCCTGATCCACTATGCCAGCCGTGCGCTCGGCGTAAACCTTGATGTCTTCAAATTCCATGAAGGCGCAGGCGTTCTTGACCGCAATCAGGCAGCGGTAAAGCGCATCGATGGAATCCTTGTGGCTGCCGTCTTTCTTGAGCGTTTCCAGCGCGGCATGAATAATTTCAAACTGCTGGCGTACCGTGACGCGAAAGGCCTCGGTATCGTCGTTTTCAGCGCCAACGGCAAAAAATGTCGGCGTGACCACTTCAACCGGAGCGTGGGGTTCAGCTGCGGCGGGAGTGTCCTGCTCGCTGGCCGCCTGCCCTGCGTCTTCCTGACTCTCGGCAGCATCGTGGCCGCCGTTGCCGTTCTGGTTGGCCTGGGCATCAAGAAGTTCCTGCGGCAGCGAAATGGGGCCGCCGGTCTGGGCTTCCTGAAGCTGCTTGACCACGGGAGAAATGTTGAAAGGTGTGGCTGAACCCGCCTCAATATTGATGCGCTGCACCAGGGCTTCCAGCACGTCAACCACAAGGAGCAGAAGGTCGATCAGCTCATGGGTGGGCGTGATCTTGCCCTGGCGGACATTGTTGAGCAGGGTCTCTGCCTCGTGCGTGAGCGAATTCAGTTCGCTGTAGCCGATAATGCCGCTGTTGCCCTTCATGTTGTGGAAAAAGCGGAAAATATCGTTGACCAGTTCATCACGGCCAACGGGATTTTCTTCCAGATCCAGCAGGGAACTTGTGAGGTTTTCGATGGTGTCGTTGGACTCATCGATAAAATCTTTCAGGTGCCCTTCACCAAAGGCGGTGAGGGTATACGTAGGCAGATCGGGCAGGGTCTGCACCCAATCCTTGCCAGACATGGCCGTGAACTCTTCTTCGTCTCCGGCGGTAGCGGCAGGGGTGTCGGCTGCGTCATCGTTGCTGTTTTCGCTCAAGGCATCAGCATCGTCCGCCATTGGCTGGTCGTCAGTCACGGCAGGGTCTTCGTCAACAGAGGTGGTTTCGGCAACCTCTTCTTCTGGTTGCGGCGCGGCTTCAGGCTCCTCCGCCACAGGCTGCGGCGTTGTTTCGCCAGCCATGATGGCATCGATCTGAGCCATGATGTGCCCAATCTCCACTTCGCCTTCGGCGTTGGTGGATTCAAGATTGTCGATCATCTGGCGCAGGGCATCGGTAGATGCCAGAATGACATCCATGATCTCCGAGGTCACAACCATGGTGCCCTTGCGCAGCTCGTCCAGAATATTCTCAGACTTGTGCGCAAGCTGGTTGATGCGGTTCAGCCCCAGAAAACCCGATGCGCCCTTGAGGGAGTGCATGGGCCGAAAGATATCATTCAGCAGAGCAAGATTATCCGGCGCCTTCTCAAGCTCAAGAAGGTTAGGCTCGATGGTTTCGAGATGTTCTTTGGCTTCCGCGATAAAATCGGCGAAAAGTTCCGGATCAAAAAATTCCTGGCTCATAACCTGTACCTTTATATGGCTGAAAGCACACTATTGCCCGAATTGGACACATACTGTCTTTCTTATCGGCTATCCCAGAAGCATCTTTATATTACGAACCATTTTTTCAGGCTGTGCCGGTTTTACCATATACAGGTTGGCGCCGAGGCTCATGCCGGTCTGGATGTCCTTTTCCTGTCCTTCGGTTGAAAGGACAATGATAGGAATATCCTTATAGGCATCCTGAGCGCGGATGGTCTTGATAAACGTGAAGCCGTCCATGCGGGGCATGTTCACGTCCGAAACAATCAGGTCGACCGGCTCAAGGCTGTAAAGCTTTTCAATAGCGTCAAGGCCGTCCTCAGCGGTGCTGACCTTGAAGCCTTCGCCCTTGAGAACAAAAGCTACCAGGTTCCGGATAGTCTTGGAGTCGTCTACGACCATAATATGTTTTTTCATAGGTGATCCTGTCCGTCTGTTGTTGGCTGCCGTACAAAATTTCACCGAACTCTAGAGATTATTCAGACTATTGGCAAGTCAGAGCGTATGCTGTTTCAGCTAGGTAGACGATCAGACTTCAATAAGTTTGTCGACAATCAGTTCCGGGTCGATAATGCCGTGGAGACGCTCCTTGATATTGGCGAGCCCGCACAGAAAATCTGCCCCCTCGCCAAGTTGCGCCTCAATATTCCAACTGATGCTGTCTTTTGAAACCATATACATGGTATGTATTTTGTCGATAATAAGGCCAAGCTGCATGTCTTCTGTGCCACAAACAATAATAAAGCTCTTTTCAGTATAGCGCTTTGTCTGGTCTGTGGTCAGCAATGCATCCAGGTGCAGCAGTGGCGTAACCTTGCCGCGCAGGTTGACAACACCGGCAATAAAGGGGGGCGCCATGGGCAGCCGGGTCAGCGGCATATAGCGCAGCACCTCAACAATTACCGGCACAGGCAGCAAAAAAACCTGCTCGCGCACATAGAACGAAACCATTTGTACCTGTTCTTCTGCCGCAAGCCTTGTGCGCAAGGAAGGCTTGGCAGCTTCTGCCTCTGCATGCCCGGCATGCCGGGGATGGCGCGTATGGTCTTTTGCTTCTCCTGCTGCGCCAGCCATCACCTGCTCCGGTTCAAGCACCGGCATGGTCTGCAACGCATCGCTGCCCAGATATTTTTGCACAAAGGCCTGTTCCGCAGCGCTCAGCGTTGCGTCTGCCGCCTGTGGCACGGCCAGGCACTGGTCTGCAAAGTACTCTTCGGGCGTTTTTACCATAGCTTTACCACTTCTTCCGCGAGCGAGTTATACCCGAGCGCGCCCTTTGAGCGGGCGTCGATGTCATAAATGGTGCAACCCTGGGCGCTGGCCTCGCGAAAGTGCGTGTCCACCCCAATGACCGTTGAAAACATGGATTGCCCCATTTTGCGCCGCATCAGTTCAAGTACCCGTGTGCAGGCTTTTGCTCTCCTGTCGTACATGGTGGGCACCGCCCGGTAGCGTACGGGCCTGCCCAGAGCCTTGTTCAACGTGTGCAAGGTGTCGAACAGCAGCTTGAGTCCGTGCAAGGCAAGAAAATCTGTCTGGATTGGAATTATCAGCAGGTCTGCGGCAACCAGCGCATTGACCAGCAGAATGCCCACATGGGGCGGACAATCCAGAATTATGTAATCGTATTCATCGCGCACATGCGTGAGGCTGCGGAGGAGCACGCTTCCCTTGGCCTGGCGCTCGCGAAAGTCAACTTCAAGCTCTGAAAGCCGTATGCTGCCCGGTGCCACGTCCATCCCCGGCAGTGCCTGCACATGGATAAGATCGGGCCAGATTACGGGCCAGGCATCTTCCTGCGCAAGAAAAAGATCGTGCAGGCTGCAAGTGATGCCTTCGGGGTATATTCGCGCATGCAGCGTGGCGCAGGCGTGCGGGTCAAGATCAAGAACAAGAACCCTTTTCCCCATGCGGGCAAGCGCGCTGCTCAGCGAAATGGATGTCGTGGTTTTGCCGACGCCCCCTTTTTGATTGGCAATTGCCAGAACTTTTGCACACATGGTATCAGCATCAGCTCATTTTTCTGTAAACGATGGTTCCTTTGTGGTGTTCAAGCTGGAAGGCGCGGCTGATGTTGTGCAGGGATTCGGAATGCCCGATAAGCAGAGCGCCGTTAATTTCAAGGTTGTCGTAAAAGGCGTTGATGACCTTGCGCTTCATTTCATCGTCAAAGTAGATGATAACGTTGCGGCAGAAAACAATCTGCGATTTTTCAACGCGCTTGAGCTGTTCCCTGTCATTGAGGTTGATGGGCCCAAAGGAAATGAGCGATTTCAGTTCAGGCTTGACCCTGTACTGCGTGTCTTCCTTGATAAAATAGGCGTCCACAATTTCCTTGGGGGTCGTGCGCAGGGCGTAATCGTTGTAAACACCCCGGCGGGCAGACGCCAGAACAGCCTCGGAAAGGTCGTTGGCTGTGATCTTGATGTCCCAGCTGGGAAGTTCGCCTTTCAGAACCTCGCACAATATGATGGCAAGCGTGTATGGCTCTTCCCCTGTGGAACAGCCCGCCGACCAGATGCGCAGCTTTTTGCGCCCCGCCTTGCGGCACTGGTCAAGAATATCTGGCAACACACTTTTTTGAAAAACCTCAAGCTGCGGCGGATTACGGAAAAAGCTTGTCTCGTTGGTTGTTACAACTTCAAAAAGTCTGGTGAGCTCTGTACGGCGGCTGGCATCAAAGCGCAAAAAGTTGTAGTAGTCACTGTAACTTTTGAGGTTCAGTTCCTTGATGCGGTTTGAAAGCCTGTTTTCAACAAGGTATTTTCTGTTTTCTGCAATAAAAATACCGCACTGCTGATAGATGAAATCGCGCAGTTGCAGAAATTCTTCGTCAGATATCTGCAAATCCTTGCGGAAGGGCGATGCCGCGCGGGCGTTGTCTGTTGCCTGCGTGGGCGAGCGAAAAGCCGCAGCAGGGGTGAGCGGCGGGCGCATGGTGCTGGTGGCGGGTGCGGTTTGCACGGGTCGCGTGGTACCGAGACCGCCAGCAGCAGGCGCGGGGCTTGCTGTGCGCGGGGGCAGGGCAGATCCCAGCGGAGGCCTTGCCGTTTGCCCCAGACCAGACTGGCCTAACCCGGATTGCCCCAGACCTGTTTGCCCGAGAGGCGGCCGAGTCGTCGTGCCAGACAGGCCAGTTGCAGTCTGACCAAGCCCGGATTGACCAAGCCCGGATTGTCCAAGGGGCGGGCGAGCTGCCGCAGGCGCAGTTGGGCTGGCGGCGCCGCCTGTAGGCGAGGTGCCTCCCAGGCCAGTGCCAGCGCCAGCACCCGCAGGCGTGCGGAAAGCAGAACCTGTCAGGCCTGCGCCTTGCGTCGGGCTTGCAGGGGCAGGGGGCGTTGTTCTGAATGGCGAGGCCGGGGCGGGCGCAACGGGCTTTTCCACCGATGAGGTTGGCGCTGCCCCTGGCGTTGGCGTGACGCCAAGCCGTGGACGTTGCTCTGCGGGAGTAGCCGCGCCGCCAGCAGATGAGCCGTTGCCGCTATTCTGGGCAGAGCCAAGCGGGCTTTTGGGAAATAACGTAGGGGGCTGAGAAATACCTACTCCTGTTCGGCCTGGATCGTTGCCACCGCTTCTTCTGCTGCATGCTGGATATCTGGGTCTTCATGATTCATCAAACCCAGCAGCACGCTAAAGGCCACATTGCCGCCGATCTTACCAAGAGCCTCAATAATTTTGAGGGCCACCATGGGGCTTGAACTTTCAAGCATTTGCGCCAGTTGCGGAACAGCGTTGGCAACCTTGTGCATGCCCAGCGCGTCAATGGCGCGTATGCGAACCCATTCGTTTTCGTCATCAAGCCCGTTGAGAATATAGGGCAGCACAGTTGGGGAGGCGATCTGCCCAAGCAGGTCAATCACTGCAAGGCGAACATCCTTGTCTTCATCTGAAAGGCGGGGCAGCAGCAGCGGCAGGTATTCCTCGGTCTGCTCGCCAAGACTCAGGAAGGATTCCACCGCCACCTGCCGTGTGCGCGGTGATTCATCTTCAAGCGCCGCCGTTATTTCAGGCAGATTTTCCAGAATGCCGTAGCGGCCAAGTGCGTACACGGCCATCATGCGCTGCATGGGGTCTTCGCTCTTGGCGCGTTCCTTGAATCGTTCGTTCAGCTTGGCGCTGTGCAGGTTGATGCAGGCTTCCAGCGCCATTTCCTTAACGTCCACATAGCGGTGATCCAGCTGTTCGAAAACAAGGTCTTCCACGTCAGGGGCAGGTGGGCTGGTTCCAAAGAAGACCGGGCGCTCTTCAGCACCTCCGCGTCTTCCGAGTCGTTCATGATGGTGACAAAGAAGGGGGCGTCGGCGCAGTCGCCAAGCTGGGCCAGCTCCGCAGCCGCCATGCGCTGCAGCTCAGGGTTAGCGCTTCCAGAAAACAGTTTTGAGATCGGGGACGCACCGGCGGTCTGCCATAAGATGACAGGCTTCCATTGCCAGCATGGTGCGCGGCTCGTCAACACTGTTCAGGGCATCGCGCACCGAGTCGTTGTAGCCGATGGCGGCAATAGCCTTGATGGCGGCTTCGTAGAGTTCATCCTGCCGTTCCCTGTCGAGGGCGGCGGCCATGTTGATGATGTCTTCGGTGCACGCATCCGAGCCGATGGCGCTCAGGCCTTGCAGCGCGGCCAGCAAAATGTCTTCGTCGTTGTCTGTAAGGGCGTCGAGCAGGTAGGAACGCAGCCTTTCCTGCGATTTGCCAGCCAGCAGCGACAAGCCACGCCCATTAAGAATCTGCACGATGGCTTTGACAATCTTGTGGCGCAGGGCTTCGCGAACATTTTCAAGCGAACTGAAGAGCAGGGGAATGGATTTTACATCGCCCATATCGCCAAGGGCATCCACAATGGCCGAACTCACAAGGGGCGAGGCCTGGGAAAGCAGTTTCACAAGGGCGCTGGCGGCCGAGTAGTCCTTGATTTTAGCAAGGGCTTCCACAACGGCAAACTGCACCCATTCTTCATCGTGCATGGCCTGGCACAGTGAGTTGACGGCTTCAGGAAAAGCCAGTGTGCCAAGGCTCACAGCAGCCTGATACCGCACGTTCACTTCCGGGTCTTTGAGCAGGGCGCGGCAGAGCAGCAGACAGGCCTGATGCGTACGGCAGTATCCCAGAATATCTGTGATAAATATCCGCAGGTCCGCATCGTCGTGCTGCAGGTAGGGCTGAATGCTCTCAATGCTGTCCGAGCCTATTTCGCGCAGAATGTCCATGGCCACGTTGCGCACGGGGGCTTCATCGCTGCTCAGGAGCGGCAGCAGAGCTACAACCACCTGCGGCCCGCGAATTTTGCGCAGCGCGTATTCCGCTGCTTCCTGTACGCCCACACTCGGGCTTTTGATATGTTCGCAGAGCATGGGAACGGCATCCTGGAGGCCCTGATCGCCAGCGCTGAATGCCGCGTCGCGAATCGCGTCATTTTCGCCCGACTTCAGGGCTTCAAGAATTGCTTTGTGCTGTGGATTTTCCATGTTCATAGTCATGTCCTGCTACGGTGGGGTCAGCCTCTGACCGTTGTTATGATGGCGTTGGCAATATCGTCCACATCAAGAATGAGGTTGGCGAGCTTGTTGTCTACAATCGCCTTGGGCATACCGTAAACGACACAGGAGGCCTCATTTTGCGCTATAAGGCAGCCGCCCTTCTCTTTAAGAACCTTGGACCCTTCGCATCCGTCTGAACCCATTCCGGTGAGAATCACGCCAAGTGTGCGCCTTCCCATTGCTTTGCCCGCAGTTTCAAAAAGCACGTTTGCCGAAGGTTTGTAAAGGGCATCGCGCGGTTCTTCTGCAACAAAGATTTCTGGCAGCGGGCCGCGCATGCGAATGCCCAGATGCTTGCCGCCCGGGCAGACATACGCATGCCCGGTTTTAAACTTGTCACCGTCCTGTGCTTCGCTAACGCCGATCTTGCAAACACTGTCGAGGCGTTTGGCAAACGGATTTGTAAAAGCTGCCGGCATATGCTGCGCAATAAGTATGCAGGCCGGAAGATCCGCAGGCAGTGCAGAAAGAATCTTTTGCACCACTGGCGGCCCGCCGGTGGATACGCCGATTACAACCAGATCGCGCGGCCCGGTGCAGGGCGTCTGCACATAATCCGGCGGCTGCCAAGCCTGAGGGCGCGGAACCGGAACCTGAATCTGGTTGATGCGTCTGTACTTGAGTTTGATGATGGTTTTACGCCGTGCAATGGCCCGCACCTTGCGCTGCAATTCCGCGCCAAAGTAATCCCGGTCGTTGCTCATTGTTTTGGGAATAAAATCAAGAGCGCCGTATCCAATGCCTTCAAGGTGCTTTCCGCGCCGCTTTCCGTGAGCGAACTGACCATCAGCACGGAATCGGGTTTATCAGCTGCTGCAAGACACCAAGGCCATCAAGCCTTGGGAGGTCAACATCCAGCGTCATTACGTCCGGATCAAGCTCTTCAGCTTTTTGCAAGGCCTCCTGACCGTTGCGGGCCGAACCCACAACCTTGATTTCAGAGTCCTGTTCAAGAAGCGAAGTGATGGTGTTGCGCATAAAGGTTGAATCATCAACCACGAGGACACTGATCATAGGATGAACTCACTCCAAAAAATTCTCTCTATCTAATGTTTGTATGCTACGTCAGGCATTGTTTTTTTACAAATAAAAAATCACTTGCCAAACTCCGCTGTCTCGCTTATGTTCCCTCTCTCAACGGGATGTGGCTCAGCTTGGCTAGAGCGCAGCGTTCGGGACGCTGAGGCCGCGCGTTCAAATCGCGCCATCCCGACCAGCAAAATCAAGGGTTTACGGTAACCACCGTGAACCCTTTTTTTGTTTTTTCCTTCTGCATTTCCATTGCGCGGCCACTCTGGTTGTAAAATCGCAAGAGTATTTTCTGGTTCGTCGTGGATACTGCCACATGAATCAGCCTGTGGTGAAGCGGCAGATAACCACCAGCAACATGCCCGCAACATTTGATTCGCCGTCCATCATGCCCACGCTGATGTTGCTGAAAGCAAAAATCCGCACTATTACTTCTGAAAATCCGATATTTTTATTGAATTTATGGTAAATATGACCGGTTTAACAGATTTGGTCACTTTGCTTTTTAGCCTGGCATCCATAAAAATAGTGTATAAAACGCGATAAAAAACTCTGATAAAAATGAAAAACAAGTTATTATCCTGAATTATACAGTAGATGTAAGTCTGCATACGCCTGAAAATTTAGTTTTAGCTGATATAAAATTGTGTGCAAATGAATTTATAATGAAATATTCATCACTATAAAACACAAAAAAATGAGCGCAATGAAATCTGAATAATAAAGTTAGAGCGAATTTTTCTATAATATTTATCAAAAATTTTGTTCAATACGCTGAATTATGCATTTAAGACAGCCGGTTTTACCAGAACTCAGCCATGTGGGTTATCATTTGTATGGTAAGGGTTACTGGTATCATCTGGGTAAAGTTATGGCAATACTTTATGAGGTACGTACTCCATAATAAAAAAGCCCGTTCCAGAAGGGATGCTCACCACATCCCCGCTGAAACGGGCTTTCTGCTATTTGCGGCACACTGTTGTGCTGCCGACAGATATGTCTTTTCGTCGTTCCCGGGCAAGTTCATTGTTGCAATTGCCCGGTGGGCTACGAGAGCAGGCGCCCGCCGTAAAGGCTTATGTGCCGGAACTGGCGCGCCGAGCGCGCCAATGGGTCAGCGCAGCGACGCAAGGCGCTTGATGGCTTCTTCCGTATCGGCAGGGGAGCCGAAGGCCGTCAGGCGCACATAGCCCTCGCCGGAAGCGCCAAAGCCAGCGCCGGGCGTGCATACAAGGGCCGTGTTGTTCAGCACGTGGTCAAAGAAGCCCCAGGAGGTCATGCCGTCAGGCACGCTTACCCAGATATAGGCGCATTGACGCCGCCGTAGACGGAAAGACCCATGCCGGTCACGGCGGTGCGCAGGCTTTCCGCATTGCGCTGGTAGCCGCGGATAACGTCCATGACCTGCGCCCGGCCTTCCGGGCTGTAGGTGGCGGCGGCGGCCCGCTGCACAATATAGGGGCAGCCGTTGTACTTGGTGCACTGGCGGCGGTTCCAGAGGCTGTTGAGCGCAATCTTGCCGCCCTTGCCGTCGCTGATCTGAAGGGCCTTGGGCACAACCGTGTAGGCGCAGCGCAGACCGGTGAAGCCTGCGGTTTTGGAGAAGCTGCGGAATTCCACGGCCACTTCCTGCGCGCCCTCAAGCTCGTAGATGCTGTGAGGAATGGAACTGTCTGTGATGTACGCCTCGTAAGCAGAGTCATACAGAATGACGCAGCCTTCGCGGCGGGCGTAGTCTACCCAGCCCTGAAGCGCCTGGCGCGAAAGCACGGTGCCCGTTGGGTTGTTGGGGTAGCACAGATAGATGACGTCGGGCCGGGTTTTGGGAAAGTCCGGCACAAAGTCGTTTTCCTTGAGGCAGGGCAGGTACACGAGCCTGTCCCACTGCTTGCCGTCAAATTCGCCGGAACGGCCCGCCATGGCGTTGGAATCCACATAGACGGGATAGACAGGGTCAGTCACGGCCACAATGCTGTCAGCGGCAAAAAGTTCCTGAAAATTGCCCACGTCAGACTTGGCGCCATCGCTCACGAACACTTCATCGGGGCTCAGGTCAACGCCGCGGGCCTTGTAGTCGTGTTCCGCGATGATTTCGCGCAAAAAGGCATAGCCCTGTTCCGGGCCGTAGCCGTGAAACGTGGCGGCATCGCCCATATCGTCCGCAGCCTTGTGCAGGGCCGCAATAACGGCAGGGGCAAGGGGGCGGGTCACATCGCCAATGCCCAGGCTGATGACGCGCTTTTCGGGGTTGGCTTCCTTGAAGGAAGCGACCTTGCGGGCTATTTCCGCAAAAAGATAGTTGCTTTGCAGCTTGAGAAAATTGCTGTTTACGCTGGTCATCACATTCCTCTGAATCAGATGTGGTAAGTACCGGTGAAGACGGTGACGGCTCCGCCGGTCATGTAGACATGGTTGGAAATTTCGTCCCAATGGATGTGCAGGGTGCCGCCCTTGAGCTCAACGTCAAGTTCGCGCCCGGTAAGGTTGTTGAGCACGCAGGCAACCGCAACGGCGCACGCGCCCGTGCCGCAGGCAAGGGTTTCGCCTGCGCCGCGCTCCCACACGCGCATTCTTACCTTGGTGGAAGAGATCACTTCCACAAATTCGGTGTTGGTGCGCTGCGGAAACAGCCTGTGGTGCTCAAAGCTGGGGCCGATCTTGGGCAGATCAAGGTCGTCTATGCCTTTCATGAAAACAACCGCATGCGGGTTGCCCATGGAAACAGCAGTAATATCATAGCCGGCGCCGTCAACCTCGACCGGGCGGGCCACAAAGCGTTGGGCGCTTGTGTCGCCCTCGACCAGCACGGGAATGTTGGCCGGGGTCAGCACGGGTTCGCCCATATCAACCGTAGCGCCGCAAACTTCGCCGCCTTCAAACAGCAGACGGACGATTTTTTCTCCGGCGCGGGTTTCAACGCGGATAACATCCTTGGAGAGAATGCCGTGGTCGTGAACATATTTGCCGACGCAGCGGATGGCATTGCCGCACATTTCAGCCTCGGAACCGTCAGAATTGAACATGCGCATGCGCACGTCCGAAGTGCCGGAAGGCAGAATCAGTACAAGACCATCAGACCCGACACCGAAATGACGGTCGCTGATCTGTCTGGCAAGGTCGTTGGGGTTCTCGACGCGTTCTTCAAAGCCGTTCACATAGACATAATCGTTGCCGATGCCCTGCATTTTTGTAAAGCGCAGTGTTGCAGCCATATATACTCCTTATCATACGGGGGGCCGAAACAGGCTGCCCATAATTATCTTGGCAGTATCACAAATAAGTATTTATTCTGATTCAAGGCAAAAGTAAACACAGTGCGGCGCACCTGCCGCGAATCCAACGTGCGGCGGCGGCTGCAGCGGGCCGCAAAAAAAGCGGAGAGCCGCCAGACTCTCCGCTTGATGACCACTGGCCTTCGCCGTCCGTTGCGGCGGACGGCGAGGCCTGCGGCTCCCTGCGGCAGAACCGCAGGGGCCGGAGGCAAGGGGACCATCTTCCCCCCCGGATGAGACCCCCTGCCCCCAACTATTTCTTAACGAACTTAGGCAGCTAACACTTGAAATGCTCGCTTGCGGCAGGCAAAGCCCGCCTTCTCGCATTTCGTGGCAAGGATTTTCAGGAAAATCCTGGCAGAGCGGTTAGCCATTTCATTCTAAACCGCTCTAGTGAGCCCAGAGCAGTTCCGCGTACTTGGGCAGAACCCACAGGCTGTCCTCAACCAGGCGCTCAAGAGCGTCGGCATGGGTGCGGCATTCGTTCATGGCGGGCAGAATGCCGTCACGGGCGGCCTTGGCCTGTTCCAGTGCGCCTTCGGTGCACAGGGCTTTTTCCACGGCCTTTTCCAGCACCGTCACACCCTTCTGGAGTGCAACAATGTGGCCGCGCAGTTCGTTAAAGTATTCCTCTTCGCTTGCAGCGCCCTTGTCGCCAAGCACGGCGCGGGTCTTGATAACCGCATCGGCTGCCTTGGTCTGGGCTTCCATGCTGGGCGGCAGCACGGAGGAGCGGATCATGTCGGCCAGCAGATTGCCTTCGATGCACACGGTCTTGCTGTAGTTTTCCAGCAGGATGTCCTGACGGGAGAGAATTTCACGCTCGGTCAGGATGCCGTGACGCAGGAAGACGTTCATGACGTCTGGATCGCTGTAGTGCTCAAGAGCGGTAACGGTGTTGTTGTAGTTGGGCAGACCGCGACGGGCGGCTTCTTCAGCCCAGGATTCAGCGTAACCATTGCCGTTGAAGACGATGGGCATGTGTTCCTTGAACAGGCGGGGCAGCAGGGACTGCAGGGCCGTGTTCAGATCGGTGCCGCCGGCAACCGAAGCTTCAAGTTCGGTGGCAATGTCGTCCAGAGCGCTGGCAACAGCCGCGTTCAGGGCGATATTGACCGGAGCCACGGACTGCGAGGAGCCCACGGCGCGGAATTCAAACTTGTTGCCGGTGAAGGCAAAGGGGCTTGTGCGGTTACGGTCGGAAAGATCCACGGGCAGCGGAGGCAGGGTGGAAACGCCCACTTCCATGACCGGGCTCTTCTTGTTCTTGGAACCCTTGCCGTTGATGATGGTGTCAAGCACGTCGGTAAGCTGTTCGCCAAGGTAGACGGACAGGATGGCCGGCGGGGCTTCGTTGGCGCCAAGACGGTGGTCGTTGCCAGCGCCCACGGTGCCGAGGCGCAGGGCCGCGCTGTGCATGTGCACGGCGCGCAGCACGGCGGCCAGGAATACCAGGAACTGGGCGTTGTCCAGCGGCGTGGAGCCGGGGTTGAGCAGGTTGGAGCCATCAGAGTCGCTGATGGACCAGTTGTTGTGCTTGCCGCTGCCGTTCACGCCCGCAAAGGGCTTTTCGTGCACCAGGCACACAAAACCGTGCTTGCCAGCCATGTGACGCATCATGTTCATGCAGAGCATGTTGTGGTCGCAGGCGATGTTGGCTTCTTCGTACACAGGGGCGATTTCAAACTGGCCGGGGGCCACTTCGTTGTGGCGGGTCTTGGCCGGAATGCCCAGCGAACGCAGCTCGTTTTCCAGATCCTGCATGAAGCTCATCACGCGGGGAGGAATGGAGCCGAAGTAGTGGTCTTCCATTTCCTGACCCTTGGGCGAGGTGGCGCCGATCAGGGTGCGGCCAGCCAGCAGAAGGTCAGGGCGCAGGGCGGCCAGGTTTTTGTCCACCAGGAAGTATTCCTGCTCGGGGCCTACGTTGGCGCGCACATAGCTGGCCGTGGTGTTGCCGAAGAGCTTGAGAATACGCATGGCCTGACGCGACAGGGCCGATATGGAGCGAATGAGCGGGATCTTGCGGTCAAGAGCTTCGCCCGAGTATGAGTAAAAGTATGTCGGAATGTGCAGGGTGGCCCCGTAAGGAGCGGGGATGATGAACACCGGCACGGAGGGATCCCACGCGGTATAGCCGCGGGCTTCAAAGGTGGAGCGGATGCCGCCGGAAGGGAAGGAGGAGGCGTCCGGCTCACCACTGATCAGCATCTTGCCAGAGAATTCGCTGATAACCTGACCATCAATGGTGGGCGACAGAAAGGCGTCATGCTTTTCGGCAGTGAGGCCGGTCATGGGATGGAACCAGTGCGTGTAGTGCGTGGCGCCGTTCTCGATGGCCCAGTCCTTCATGGCGTTGGCGACAACATCAGCGATTTCGGGATTCAGGCGTTCGCCGTCGCGGATGGTCTTGGCCAGCTTCTTGAACACATCCTTGGGAAGGCGCTTACGCATGGTGGCCAGGCCAAACACGTAGCGGCCAAAGATGTCTTCCGCGCTGCGGCCTACTTCATCAGCGCTTGTGGGGATGACCGGTGCAGTGTTCACTGCTTTGAACAAAGCCTTTTTACGGGGGGAACTCATACCCTCGTCTCCTTTCTCATGTTGTTGCTAGAATCAGGCATAGCCCGACTAAAGAGCCTCATCGCCGCGCTCACCAGTGCGGATGCGGATGGCATCCATCACATCACTGATGAAAATTTTTCCGTCGCCAACCTGTCCTGTGCGGGAGATGGACACCACAGCATTCAGAACAGTTTCCAGCATGTCGTCGTGCAGCACGACTTCGACCTTGATCTTTGGCAGGCAGTCAACCTGCATGGTGGTGCCGCGATACACTTCGGTGTGCCCACGCTGGCGACCAAAACCCTTGATTTCAACATAATTCAAGCCGTGGATGCCCATGTCGGTAAGCGCGTCCTTAACCTTGTCAAACATGCTGGGCCGGATGATGATTTCAAGCTTTTTCATAGGTCGTTCCTTTGCTGTTTCCCGTTGGACTACAAGGAGTAGCCGCGTTCGTTGTGCTCGCTCAAATCGAGACCGGTGAATTCCTCTTCAGGCGTAACCCGCAGGCCGACAACCGCGTCAACCACATAGAGGATTATCCGGGAAACTATGTAGCAATAACCCCAGGTAGCCACAATGGATACGATCTGGATCCAGGCCTGCTCAGGATTGCCGTAGAACAGACCGTCCGAGTTGTTAATGGCCGCGCAGGCGAACAGGCCGGTGGCAAGCGCACCCCAGGTGCCGCCGATGCCGTGAATGCCGACCACGTCAAGGGCGTCGTCGTAACCGAACTTGTTCTTCAGGAGCACGCCGCCGTAGCAGATGATGCCGCCAACAAAACCGATCAGCATGGCGGGCAGCACTTCCACAAAGCCCGCGCCGGGGGTGATGGCCACGAGGCCCGCCAGTGCGCCGGAGATAGCGCCAAGGCTTGTGGGCTTGCCGGTACGAATCCATTCAACGAGCATCCAGCCAAGAATACCGCAGGCAGAAGCCATGTGGGTTGTTACAAGGGCCTGACCAGCAAGAGGACCGGAAACCAGGGCGCTGCCAGCATTGAAGCCGAACCAGCCGAACCACAACAGGCCGCCGCCAAGCAGGGTAAGGGGCAGGTTGTTGGGTGTGGCATGCGAGCTGCCAGTGGAAAGCCGCGGTCCAAGAGCCTGGGCACAGGCAAGAGCTGCCGCGCCGGAAGACATGTGCACAACTGCGCCGCCAGCAAAGTCCAGAGCGCCCATCTTGCTCATCCAGCCGCCGCCCCAGACCCAGTGGGCCATGGGCGAGTAGACGAAGAGCAACCACAAGCCGGAGAAAACAAGCATGGCGGAGAAGCGGATGCGCTCAGCGTAGGCACCGGAAATAAGGGCCACGGTAAGAGCGGCAAACATGCACTGATACCCCATGAAAACCGTGTGGGGCAGCTGGGTGGCGGCAGGAGCCGACTCGCCGCCAACACCTTTGAGGAAGAGGTAGGAAAGATCGCCGATTATGCCGCCCACATCTTCGCCAAAGGCCAGTGTGTAACCCACAACGGCCCATAATACAGAGATGAGAGCCAGCGCGCCGTAGCTGTGCATGTGGGTGGACAGGATATTGCGGGAGCGAACCAGGCCACCGTAGAAGAGGGCCAGCGCCGGGGTCATCAGCATGACCATGGAGGCGCAGATCAGAATAAATGCAGTATCCGAGGCGTTCATACGGACATCCTTCAGCGTAGTTCGGACCGGCGAGGGAGGCAGGGTGCCGCACAGTGCAGCAGGCTGGTTTCCGTCGTTCCGTTCCGCGTTTAATAGAACCTCATCCTCGTGGGCTGGCGCCATGCCCACACTGCGACACAATGCCGCAGCAATACCCTGCTTAGGCATGAAGTGTGCCAAATGTGTTTCGCATTGGTGAGTATGAGTGTAACACGCTGATTTTATAAATATTATTATTTTGAGGGGCAGACAGGAAGAATTGCAGGGGGTTGGCGGCTGCGGAATATTTCTACGTTGATGTAGAAAAAAAGAGTCCCCCCTGAGCACTCATTTGCGGCGCTTGGGGGGGATTATAAAAAACTGTGTTATTCTGAAGTGTTGTATGAAAAAATCAAAAAAATGCAAAATTGTAGAAATTATTGGTACATCTTTGTAATGGCTGTGCAGTGCATAGATAACATGCTAAAATTTATAATAAAAAAATCATTTTTGGGACAAATTCCGGGCTTTTTCCAAAATACCATTTTGTAGAAACTGAGAATCTACTCGGTATCTTCCTTGCGGTACACAGGGCGAAAAGCCTTGTAGGTTATGCCGTACTTTTTCATGCGCAGGGCCATGATCCTTTCCGTCAATCCAAGGCTTGCGGCGGCTTTGCCCATCTGGCCCTGGCTGAACTCAAGCGCCTCGGTGATTGATGCGCGCCCCAGTTCATCCAGCTGATCCTGCAAGCTGCCGGAAAGCCCTTGGCGGATCAGCCCGGGCGTGAGGCCGGAACTGGCCGTAACACGGCTGCCGTGCAGGGCAGGGGGCAAGTGCTGGGGCAGGACAAGGCCTTCGCGGCCCAGCAGCAGCACGGCGCGCTCCATAACATTTTCAAGCTCGCGGATGTTGCCCGGCCAGGAGTAGCGCTGCAGCATATCCATAACAGAAAGGGAGAGGCGCACATTGCTGCGGCCATTGGCAAGCGCGTATTTTTTGATAAAGTGGTTTGCCAGGGGCAGAATATCCTCTGGCCGGAAACTCAGGGGCGGCAGGAAAATGGGGAAGACATTGAGGCGGTAGAACAGATCGCGCCGGAAGGTTTCCTCCTCTACCATTTTTTCCAGATCGCGGTTGGTGGCGGTGATAAAGCGCACATCCACGTAATGCGTTTCCATGCCGCCAAGGCGCTCAAAGGCCCTTTCCTGCAACACGCGCAGCAACTTTGCCTGAGTCATGAGCGAAAGCTCGCCCACTTCGTCCAAAAACAGCGTGCCGCCGTTGGCGAGCTCAAAACGCCCCTTGCGCGTGGCGTTTGCGCCTGTAAAGGCCCCGCGCTCATGGCCGAACAGTTCGCTTTCGATGAGGTTTTCCGGCAGTGCGGCGCAGTTGAGCGAAATAAAGGGCTTGTTGGCGCGCGTGCTGCCCGAATGGATGGAGCGCGCAGCCAGCTCTTTGCCCGTGCCGGATTCGCCCTGTAAAAAAACTGTGGTGCTGGAGGGAGCCACCTGCGCAATCTGCGCGTAGACCTTTTGCATCACTTCAGAGTTGCCCACAAAGCCGCGAGGTCTCAGGGGCGAGGAGGTTTCTTCATCCATGCGGCCCTGCGATTCAAGCGCGGCGTGCCCGAGCAGGGTTGATATAATGGTAAGAAGGCGCATTTCGTCTTCAAGCGCGGCATCGTCCACCAGCAAATGGTCAACCGACAGCGCGCCCACCACCTGATCGTTGAGGCGGATAGGCACGCAGATGAAGGAAATGCCCTCCTTGCCCAGATCGCGGGAGCGGGTGCGGTTCAGAAACAGGGGCTCTTCAGATACATTAGATATGTACATGGGGCGCCCGGTCTCGATCACGCGCCCGGTGATGCCCTCGCCGCGCACATAGCGGCCCCGACGGGCCTCGGCGGGTTTGAGGCCGTAGGCAGCCTCGATGCGGATTTCGCCGCTGTTGGGCGAAATAAGCGTGATCGCCCCGCGCATCATGTGCAGATGCTCTGCCATGAGCTGGAGCGCCTTATTCAGGGCAACACCCACATCTGTGGCAGAGTTGACCACATTGGAAAGATCCAACAAAAGGCGCAGCTGCTCTTCGCGGTGGCTGTCTGCGTTGGCGGGAGAGCGCGACACGGTGCCGGGACGGGGAGATGTGTTGCTGGATTTTTGCATGCCGTGCTTATACCTCAGGCCGGGGTAAACATGCAATCCGTCAGCGGGTTACGGGCCGCAAGAAAGGGCTGCCGAGGGAATGAAGCTGGCCCTGGCTGGGGGCTGAGCCAAATTAGGTTACAGTGGGGGAGTGGGAGAACGGACTTTGTGGCGGAAGGTGTTAGCGGTGTAACTGCTGTTGAGACGCAACAGCCGCCGATAACAGCAAACGCCCCCTGGCACACGGCATTGAAGCCTGACTGATTAAATTGCGCAACAGGATTAGGGTATACCCAGCCCGTACTATGACCATTGCGAAGCCACTGACCCCTGAATTTTATGCCAATTTTAAAAAGTCGCTTGACACCTGCCCTCTATTGCCGTAGATACACCCTTCACAGCGCGTCCCCATCGTCTAGCCGGCCCAGGACAACGGCCTTTCACGCCGTC
>JASGGT010000041.1:0-19773 GCA_047602655.1 Desulfovibrio sp.
ATTTCAGGCGCGTCAAAGGATATGTCAGCTAGGATTTTTTCCATGATGGTATAGAGCCGCCGCGCGCCGATATTTTCCGTACGGGTATTGGTGTCTTCCGCAAAGGCCGCGATTTCTTCCAGCCCGTCATCCGTAAAGCTCAGGCGAATCTGCTCCGTACCCAACAATGCCTCATACTGCTTGGTCAGGGCATTGTCCGGCTCCTTGAGGATGCGCAAGAACTCTTCCTTGCCCAGGGGCTGCAATTCCACCCGCAAGGGAAAGCGCCCCTGCAATTCGGGGATCATGTCCGATGGCTTGCTGAAATGGAAAGCGCCCGCCGCAATAAACAGGATATGATCCGTGCGGATCATGCCATACTTGGTGTTGACCGCGCTGCCTTCCACAATGGGCAGCAGGTCGCGCTGCACGCCCTCGCGCGAAATGTCTGAGGTGCGGTTTTGCGAAGAGCTGGCGATCTTGTCGATTTCGTCAATAAAGATGATGCCCGTCTGCTCCACTCGCTCGCGGGCTTTGTCCACCAGGGCCTCCTGATCCACAAGCCTGCCAGATTCTTCCTGCACGAGCACGGCAAAGGCATTGCGCACCTTCATTTTACGGCGGCTGTGCTTGGGCGGAAAGGCCTTGCTGAACATATCCTTGACCTGCCCGCCCATCTGCTCCATGCCGGGGATGGCGAACAGGTCAACGCTGCCGCCGCCCTGCTCGGTCACTTCCACCTCCACTTCCCGGTCATCCAGAAAGCCAAGGCGGAACTGCTGCAAAAGCTTTTCGCGTGTTGAGGCGCGCTCTTCCGACCCAAAGGAACTTGGCAACAGCAAATCCATAAGGCGCGATTCCGCAGCGGCCTCGGCTGCCTTGCGCACACGGGCGTTTTCCTCATCGCGCACAAGATTGATGCCAATTTCCATGAGGTCGCGCACCATGGATTCCACATCGCGCCCCACATAGCCCACTTCGGTAAACTTGGTGGCTTCAACCTTTACAAAGGGCGCGCCAGAGAGCTTGGCCAGGCGGCGGGCAATTTCCGTTTTACCCACGCCCGTGGGGCCCATCATGATGATATTCTTGGGCGATACTTCATCACGCAGCTCCGGCGCAAGATGCTGCCGCCGCCAGCGATTGCGCACCGCCACGGCAACCATGCGCTTGGCCTGTTCCTGCCCCACCACAAATTTATCAAGTTCGGCAACAATGCCGCGAGGTGTCAAAGTACTCATCAAATTCTCCTGCTGTAGGCACATTCTTATGTATATATAGGCATTGCCGCGCATATGGCAATGGAGGGACAAAAGGTTTTCTCCACCGCGCAGCGTACTGGCTCGCACTGCCCTTGCGTACATTTTCCTGCAACGGTACACTGAAAAAGTGAGAGCGAGAAATATGGAATTTTATCTCGCTAATAATAACCATTGACAATAAAGCCTTGATGGCACAGAATCCAAGAACCCTGAAACAATAAGGAGTTTCCTATGGATACAGTTACGTTCAAAGGCAATGTCATGCATCTTGAAGGCACCCAGCCCGCCGTTGGCGGCAAGGCCCCCGACTTCACGCTGACCGCCAACGATATGAGCCCCCGCAGCCTGAAAGACTACGCTGGCAAGGTGCTTGTGCTTGTATGCGTTCCCTCGCTGGATACTCCCGTATGCGATATGGAAGTTCGCCGCTTCAATACCGAAGCCGCCGCCCTGTCCGACAAGGTGCGCATTGTGGCCGTGAGCCGCGACCTGCCCTTTGCGCAGGCCCGCTGGTGCGGCGCCGCTGGCGTGACCGCTGTTGAAGCCCTCTCCGACTACCGCACTGGCGCATTTGGCAAGACCTACGGCATCCTGATCAAGGAGCTGGATCTGCTGGCCCGCTCGGTCTTTGTGGTCGCCCCCGACGGCACCCTGGCTTACAGCCAGCTTGTGGGCGAAGTTGCCCACGAGCCTGACTACGCCGCCGCCCTGGAAGCGGTTAAAAAGCTGGCCTAGCTCACAGCTACCCAAAAGCCAAAACGCCTTCCCCAACTGAAAAGGGAAGGCGTTTTTTGTGGTATTGCAGCAAAGAATGCCAGAGCAGACGCAAAGATGCGCGCGGCCTTGCCGTCAGGCGCGCCTGCGGCCCGTGGCCTGTGCGGCAAACAGGCTCACCGCAAACCAGCAGCAGGCCACAAGAATAATGGTGGCTCCGCTGGCTGTTGCCAGCCATTCCTGAGCCGAAAGGGTCAGCCCTGCAAAGGCGGATGACGTACCCACCAGAAGTGCCCACCAGAACATCCCCCCGGCGGAACGGGCAAAATTGCGGGCCGTAGCGGCGGGCACAATGAGCATGGCCGTCACCAGCAGCACCCCCACCGCCCAGACGGAAAACATCACAACCAGCGCCAGCAGCCCGGCAAAAACATACTGCCACACTGCCACGCGCACACCGTGAACCCGCGCCATAACCGGGTTCAGGGCAATGTACATCAGCCGATTGTAGCCCACGGCCTGAAAGACCAACAGGGCAATAAAGAGCAGGGCCAGAAAGCCGATTTCGCCATCAGAGATGGTAAGGATATCGCCGTACAAAAAGCGCTGCATGTCCCTGCCCACGCCTTCTGCGCGGCTCACCACGGCAAGACCAAAGGCCACCACGGCAGAAAACACAATGCCAATGACCGTGTCGGACGAAAGGTCGCTCTTGCGCCGCACAGCCATGATGCCAAGCCCCACCAGTATGCCAAACAGGGGCATGGCAAGACGCGGCGGCACGGCCAGTATGAGCCCCAGCGCAACCCCGGCAAAGGCCGAGTGCCCGATGGCGTCTGAAAAAAAGGCCATGCGAAAATTGATGACTTCCACCCCGAGCACCGAGGCCATGGGGGCCAGCAGCAGCACGCCCAGCAAGGCCTGCTGCATGAAGCGCATTTGCAGGCAATCAAGCGGAATCATGGAAATAAGCGCGTATATCGGGCTAAGATCAGGCACGGGAACCTCCCTGATCCGGCGCTTTTTCGCCGCAGGGTTCGCACGGTGAGGCGCTCATGCGGGAAGCCAGGCGCGCATTCATGCGGGCTGCCTCGCGCCGTTCAATGGCCGCATAGTTGGGCAGCAGTCCCTCGGCTTCGCTCACCACGCCGCACTGCGGGCAGCCAGGGTCTTCAGGGTCGCACTGATCCGGGTACAAGTGGATAGGCACGCCAAAAAGTTCCATCAGGGTGGAGGATGTCAGCGTGGCGCGCGGCGCGCCCGTGGCGCATACAGTCTTGTTCAGGCAAACCACGTGGGTTGCGTAGTGGGCCACCAGGGGCAGATTGTGGCTGACCATGATCTGCGTAAAGCCGCGCTCATGCCGGGCGGAGTCCAGCAACTCCCAAAAGAGCCTCTCACCGCGCACGTCCACGCCTGCCGCAGGCTCGTCCAGCACCAGCAGTTCCGGATTGCGGCCAAGGGCCGCAGCCAGCAGCACACGGCGCAGTTCGCCGCCAGAAAGGTCGCCCATACGGCTCTGCTCCAGATGCTCGGCCTTGACCATCTGCAAAAGCTGCCGTCCCTCGCTGCGCGCCCAAGGTCGCAGGCCCAGCCACAAGGGCTGGCGCTGGCGGCTCAGAGCCAGAAATTCGCACACGCGCAGGGGCAGGCTGCGATCCATAATCAGATGCTGCGGCACGTAGGCCATGCGGGGCTGGCGCTCAAGGCCGGCAAAGCGGATGCATCCCGTATAGGCCATTTCGCCAATAAGGCAGAGCAACAGCGTTGTCTTGCCCGCCCCGTTGGGGCCCACAAGAACCGTGCTGCCGCCAGCTGGCGCGGTGGCGCAGATATTGTTCAGAATACGATTGCCCCCCCGGCTGAGGCATACATTCTCAAAGCAGACCGAGGGGGCAAGCAAGCTGTTATTTGCCAAAGTATTTCTCTAATATAGCCAGATTTTTGGACATGACGGTTTCGTAATAATCAAGAGGCGCGCCTGACGGCCCCGAGGCCAGAGGGTCAAGCTGCACTGCCGGAACGCCCGTTTCCGCTGCAAGGGCAAGCACGGGCTTGTCCGAATACTGCGGTTCGCCAATGAGCACAACGGGCTTGGATTCCTTTATCTTTTTCACCAGATCAAGCAGACGCGCCGCAGAGGGCTGGGCTTCTTCATCTTCCTGAATCACATCCACAAGGTTCAGCCCGGCATCGCGCACAAGGTAGGCCATTCCATCGTGCAGGGCCACCACATTCTTGTTGGCGGCACTGGCTCCCACTGCGGCCAGGCGCTGGCCCAGGGCCTCAAGCTTTGCGGCGTAGGCTTCCGCGGCCTGCGGGCAGTTTTTGCAGCAACCGGAGCTGCCGCAGCAAGGCCACGGCCAATATTGCGCGCCATCACCGCTGCTTGCAGAGGGCTGGAAAAAGCATGTGGGTTCAGGCCGCCGTGGTCGTGTCCATGGTCATGGCCGTGACCGTGTTCCTGAGCATGATCATGCCCTTTTGCTGCTGCCGCAGTGTTGTGGTCGTCCTTATGGGCAGCGTCCGCCTTGTCGTGGTCGGCATCGTGATCTTCGTCATGTTCTTCAACAATGGCGTTAATGCCCTTGCTGCTGTCGATGACGGCGATCTTCTTGCCTGCTGCGGCAAGGGGTTTTTCCAGAAAAGCTTCCAGTCCCAGGCCGTTGATGATTACAACATTGGCCTTTGAGAGCTTTTGCATGTCCTTGGGGGTCAGCGCGTAGTCGTGCGGGCAGCCTGTCTGGGCGGGAATGAGCAGGTCAACCTGCACATCCGGGCTTGTCTGGGTAACAGCGCGGGTCAGCAGATACACGGGATAGGTGGTGGCAAGAACGCGCACCTTGGGCTCGGCGGCAAACGCGCCAGTAACCGCAAAAGCGGTTACGAGCAGCATGCATAAAAGCGCCAGGCCGTGATGTTTGCCCTTGCGAAACAAGACAGAAATACAATTGTGCATGGTACTTGCTCCTGTTTGCAAAGCAAATTGGTCAGATAAGACCCCGCAGCAGCCGTGTCAAGCCGGATATTTTCAATCCGCTTGCGGCTAATTCTGCGCAGACGGAAGCCAGTGCTTGATGAATCTGCCTTCTTCAATTTCAAAATACGCCTGCATCAGCTCTTCATCTGTATTCATGACAATGGGGCCGCCCCAGGCAACGGGCTCCCGCAGAGGCGCACCGGAAACCAGCACAAAGCGGCATTCTTCCTCGCCGCCTTCAAAGGCCACGGTGTCCCCCTCGCCCAGCAGGTAGGCGTGGCGGGCCAGCATTGGCTCCCTGTCCTCCATCAAAAAGCAGTCGCCAGCATACAGATAGGCAAAAACAGTGTGGGCGGGGTTTGTCTCCACCTGCCAGCGCGCCCCGGGTTTGAGGCGCACGTCAAGAAAACGCACGTCCACATAGTCGCCCTTTGCAGCGCCTTCGACGCCCTTGTATTCACCCGCGACCACGGCCACGGAAGCGGCCTCTTCCTCAACGCGTGGCACCATATCAATGGTGATGTCGCGGTACTTGGGATCGGTCATCTTGTGGGCGGCCGGCAGATTGATCCAGAGTTGCAGGCCAAGCATGCGCGGCGAGGCAAGGGGCATCTCCTGATGCAGAATGCCGCTCCCGGCGGTCATCCACTGGCAGCCGCCATCGCGGATAACGCCAGCATTGCCCAGGCTGTCCTTGTGCTCGATGACGCCATTCACAAGATAGGTGAAGGTTTCGATGCCCCGATGGGGATGCATGGGAAAACCCTTTACGTAATCTTCCGGATTTACGGAATCAAAGGCATCAAGCATAAGAAAGGGATCAAATGTCTTGACTGTGGGCGAACCCAGCACGCGCACAAGGCGCACGCCTGCGCCATCAATGGTGGGACGCCCTGTGACGTCTCCGGTGACGGATCGTAATTGCATGTGCTGCCTCCCTGTGCCGGGCTTTTCGCCGTATGAGCGGCAAGCCTGGCTTGCTTTTTTTACAGTGAACCGTATGCTGCCGACCTGTTGCGCGCTCAAAGCGCAGCCATCAGGCTGGGAGAAAACGTGTCGAAATTTCTGTGCGGCCTCACGCTTGTTGCTCTCTGCCTTGCCATGGGCAGCCTGCCCGCCATGGGCGCATCGGTCGCGCCTTTGGTCGCGCCTGCGGAATCTCGCCCAGAACTCGGCGCGGAATCCCGCACAGAACTCGGCCCAGAACTCGGCGCGGAACTCGACACGGAATACGGCACGGGCCAGCAGGCCGGAATGGAACCCGATACCGGGCAAACAGGCACGCGGAATGCTTCCGCCAGCAGCCTGCCCGCAGAGCCGGAAACCTCGCGGGATACGCCGAAAACCGAACAGCCCGAATCCGCAGCGTCCAAAACCGCACAGCCGAAAAACACACAAGATGGTGAGGGTTCCCGCACGCTGCCGCCTCTGCGCGAACTGATAACCTCGCCCTACGGCAACCGCCGCATGCCGGGCTGGCTCAGCAGACGAGGCGTGGTCATGCGCGATCATGGGGGCATAGACATCCGCGCGCACATGGGCTGGCCTGTCGCGGCCTTCAAACCCGGTACAGTCATCCGTTCCGGCGAAAACGGCCCACTGGGCATCTCCGTTGATGTCCGGCAAGAGGACGGCATGACGGCGCGCTACGGGCACATGTCAAAAACTCTGGTAAAAACCGGGCAGCTCGTTACCGCAGGCGAAGCCGTGGGGCTTGTGGGCTGCACGGGCAGAACCACCGGAGCCCACCTGCACTTTGGCCTGCTGGACGCCTCGGGCAAGGCCGTTGACCCCCTGCCCTATCTGCATTCTGCTGATGAAGTGCTGCGCCCCGACCCGGCAGACATACCGCCCGTCATTGAAGCGCAGTCTTGCGGGCCCGTGCTGCGCGGCCCCAACGGACGGCCCGTTCGCATGGGCAATACACGCATGGGCACTACGCTGAAAGATCTCGATAACTATACCCCGCCGCCCATCCCCACTTGGGATCAACGCCGATAGCGCCTGCCTGCGCATTGCACACAATTCCGGGCTGATTGCCGGGCAGATCCCCAGATCAGGGGAAACCTCCGCGCCGGATTTTGTGCCGCCCCTGCGCCAGGCCTAGGCCGGATTTCGCTTTCTCCGGCTTTCCGCAGTACGGGCCTTTTTGCGCGCTTTGGGCCACAGGGCAGCCACAAGCACAAGCTGCCCAACCACCAGCACCGGGTCGCGGTCAAACAGGCCCGCACCGAGCACAAGGCCCGCTCCAAGCAGGGCTGCGCCACGGCTGGCGTAAAACCAGCCCGTAAACTGCAAGATCACGCCAAGCCCGAGCACTATGACAAAGAACAGTGCCGGGGCAGTTTCCGGCGCAAGAACAATTGGCAAACCGGGCAGCGCAGACAGGGCCTCCGCCTGCGCCGCCATGGCTGCCAGAGCTAAAACCGTCACCGCTCATCCCAGACCAGCGCGCACCACTCGCCGTCAATAACGCGGCGGGGTTTGGGCAGGCACTGGGCCATATAGGCTTCTTCCACGCTGTCGGCCTGGATTTCAAGCAGACCGGAGAGCACCAGGCATGCGCCGGGCTTGCAGGCCCACACAATGCGCTGGGCAAGATCAATCAGCGGGCGGGCCAGAATATTTGCCAGCACCAGATCATAGGTGCGGCCCTCGAGCGCGTCTATACTGCCAAGGCCCACTTCAAAGCCTTCAATTCCATTGATCTGCCTGTTTTCAATGGCGTTTTCCACGGCAAGCATGTCGATGTCGTAGCCTTCGCCGGTCAGGCCGCTCTTGCAGCAGCCAATACCAAGCACACCCGAGCCGGTGCCGAGGTCCAGAAAATGCTGGCCCGGCTTGACGCGCCCGGCTTCCACAAGCTCGCTCAGCACGGTGAGGCACAGGGCCGTGGTGGCATGGTGGCCCGTGCCAAACGCGCTCTTGGGCTCGATAACAATCTTTTCCCGGCCAGGAAAATCATTGCTGTCGGCAAGCCAGGGGGGCAGCACCACAAAGCGGTTGCCGCAGGGCACAGGCGTAAAAAACTGCCGCCATGCAGCCAGCCAGTCCTGATCCTCAAGCGTGGTCAGGGTGTATTCCGCAGCGGGAATGCGCGCCTGAAGGTCGCTTTGCAGGTTGTTGATGAATTCGGGGTTTTCGCAATGCACGCGAAAACGGGTTTCACCCGTGGGCAGGGTTTCTTCTTCCCAGCCAAAGGGCACACCCAGGGTCAGCAAGCCGGTGGCGCGGTCTGCATCTTCTTCGGCCACAACCATTTCCAAACGAAAAATCTGCTTCATAATCCTCTCGCTCAGTGTTTGCGGCGGGGCCACTGGCACACCAGCCGACCTGCCAACAATGCCAGACTTCCCCTGCCGGGTCGAGTCCCTTTGGCGGGCAGCCCCCCCCTTTTGCGAGGCGCTGGCCCTCCGCAATACCTACTTAATCAATAAGGATTGCCATGCACTTCAAATGCGGGTATAGTAACTAACTTATCAAAGCCTTTGTATTCCCCTTTGCAAGGAACATCCATGTCTGACTCCCAGTGCTCGCCTCTGTCATCCGAGGAAACATCGACCAGTCTTTCCCCGGCCCATGCCGCCGAACTTGAGACCCTGCTGGAACGCATCCGCACCGATTTTGATGTGGAATTCGAGCCGCTGCATGTGGACGAAAATCCCCTCCAGGTGCTCTCCATACAGAACATGAGCGCCCATCTGGACAAACTGCTGCAACGCAAGGCCATCCATGATCCGCTCAAGGATCTGCCCCTGTGGGCAAAGCTTTGGCCCGGTTCTTTTGTGCTGGGCCGCCTGTTGCGCAAATACGAACCGCAGGGCAAAAGCCTGCTGGAGCTAGGCGCTGGCTGCGGCGCACTGAGCCTTGTGGCCGCCCGCTACGGTTTTGCGCGCGTGGTGCTGAGCGATGTGGTTGAGCAGGCCCTGCGCTTTGCCAGGGCCAACGTGCTGCGCAACGGTCTGGGCGACCAGATAGAGGTCACCCATGTGGACGTGACCGCGCCGGGCCGCGACCCGCGCTTTGCCAGCGGTTTTGACATTATCGCCGCCTCGGAAATCCTCTATCTTGACGACCTGCACAGGCCGCTGGTCAAGTTTGTGGATCGCCACCTCGCGCCTGGCGGCAAGGCATTTTTCTGCACCGACGTGGCCCGCGCCAAACCCCATTTTGGCAAAATCGCGGCCAAGACCTTCAAGATCACCGAAGGCCGCATCGGCGTTAAATCCCACGATGAAAACGGCGAAGAACAGCGCCGTCTTTACAGCATTCTGATTCTGGAGCGGCCATGAACGAGCAGTTGCCCACCATAACTCTGGCCCCTTGCCCCAAGGGCTACACGCGCGATCTGGACAAAACCATGAGCCCCGCGCAGACCATCGCCCGTGTGCGCGAGCGGCTGGATTCCTCCCGCCTCGACATCCTGTCAAAAACGCGCCGCGTGGACGTGGGCAGGCTTGGCATACCCGTATTCCTGAGCGTGTGCGGGGCCGATGCCCGGCGCATCATGCCCACCCGCAAACAGATGGGCAAAGGCTCCTCCGCCGAACAGGCCGAGGCTTCGGCCCTCATGGAACTGATGGAGCGTTTTGCCTTTTTCAGCTTTTGGGAAGAACGACCCCACATGGCCAGCGCCACATGGAGCGAGGCCGAGGCCCGCTTTGGCAACGACCTGCTGCCCATTGAGGCCATGCTGCGCTCGGTGGACGACACCCTTTCGCCGCAGGATGCCCGCCGCGTGCTTGACCTCACGCGCTGGCAGTTCTACCCCGCTACCCGCCTGCTGGACGCCAAAACCGTGTGGATTCCGCTGGACTGGTTCAAGCTGCTTGGCGAATTCAACGGCACTTCGGCTGGCAACAGCCGCGAAGAATCGCTGCTGCAAGGCCTGAGCGAACTGATCGAGCGCCATGTGTGCTGCCGCGTTGACCGCAACCAGCCCACCACGCCCACCATCGACCCGGCATCCTGTGCCTTTGACCCGGTGCTGGCCGAACTGCTGGCGGCCTTTGACCGCGAAGGCGTGCGCATTGTGCTGAAAGATTTTTCGCAGGGCATGCCCCTGCCCACGGTTGCTGCCGTGGCCTGGGACCCCAAAACCTTTCCCGACAGTTCTGAAATCGTCTACACCGCAGGCACGGCGGCTTCTCCGGCCAAGGCCGCTATCCGGGCAGTTACGGAAGTTGCCCAGCTTGCGGGCGATTTTTGCACCCGCGCCTGCTACGAGGCCTCGGGCCTTTCCAAGTACACGGCCCTTGAGCAGATCAACTGGCTTATCGAAGGCCCAACAGTCTCCCTTGCCAGTCTGCCCACCGTGGAGAACGCCGATATCCGTGAAGAACTGCTCACAGCCCTGAGCGGCCTTGCCCCGCTGGAGCTTTACGCGGTTGAAACCACGCATCCGCGCCTCGGCATTCCTACCCATTACAGTATTGTGCCGGGCCTGCATTTTCGCGAGCGTGACCGCAACCAGAGCCTTGGCCTGTTTGTGGGCCGCAAACTCGTGGAAGAAGCCGATGCGGAGACAGTGCTGCATGGCCTGAAAGTGCTGGAATCCTGCTATCCCGGCGCGCATTTTCTGCCATTCTTTGAAGGCATGCTCGCCCTGCGCGCGGAAGACTTCAACACTGCCCGCAGCGCCTTTGCCGCAGCCGTGCCCCTGCAACCAGACGCCGATTCCCAGGCTCTGGCCTCATTTTACCTTGGCTATACAGACACCCTTGAATGCCGCTGGCAGGAGGCCCTGCCCGCGCTGGCAGCCGCTGCAAAGCTCTGCCCTGACATGAAGGAATATGGCAATCTGCTTGGCGTGGCGCACTTCAAGACTGGTGACTATGCCAAGGCGGCTGAGGCCTTTAAGGCTGTGCTGCGGGTGGACAAAGGCTCTGCAATGGACCTCGCCAACCTCGGCCTGTGCGAAAAATTCATGGGCAATGCCGGGCAGGCCCGCGAATATCTGAGCGCCGCGCTGGAGCTGGACGCCGGCCTGGATTTTGCCCGTACCCACCTGGCGGAGCTGGAAGGTCAGACCAGCTAGAGCAGTTCACGTGGTAAATGTTCTAAACAGGTACGCCCTCAACCGGGGGTGGCGAGCCTGTCAGGCCCATTTACGCAAACCCGACTTTTACGTCCTGAATGCGTCAGCGCCGGAATTTTGATGCTCACGTACTTGAGTACGCTGCGCTCAAAATCCCGGCGCTTCCTTTTCAGGCCGTAAAAAGCGTATTTTGCAAATTCGCCCGACACCAGCCATCGCCTTCGCTCTGCTCCGGCGAGTATAAGGAAGGCGACCCGACGACCCGCTTCTGATGGCAGGTGGGGTTACAGTTACGCGTAGTTTTTCAATTACCAATTCTGACTGTGACTATTGGCTGAAGCGGACGTTGATCGAAGCGAAAGCGGACTCTGGCATTTACGCGGCGCGGAGGGAGATCGCCTGAGCGAGCGGAGCGAGGGAAGGAAGCTCCCGCAGCAAAGACGCGTTGCCCTCGCCACCTGGCGAAAATTGAAAGCCCTCTTAGGGGGTGTTCCGGGGGGCATGCAAGGGGGGCCGCGGAGGGGGCGCAGCCCCATAACCGGCCCCGCCTTGCTGCGCGCCGCACAGGCGTCCCAAACTTCGCCGGGAGGCGGAATCTCGTGCCCGGAGGGCAGAAAAATAATCAACCCCCGCCGGGGAGGCGAAAGCGCACGCCGCGCAGGCGTCCAAACTTCGCCGAAGGGCGAAACCCTGCGCCCGAAAGGCATAATGCAAATAGTTTTGCCCCGCGCCGGGAGGCGAAAGCGCACGCCGCGCAGAGGCCCACCACCCAAAAACTATTCCCAGAAAACCCTCGTCATAATCTCGCACTTCCCCACCATGCCAGGCTCAAACTGCTTGCCCTCACCATCGCTGATGGTTATGCGCACCGGCACGTAAATTTCCGGGCGTGCCGCAGTTTCCTTCACATCATTGCCGCCCGCGAGGGCATTGGGCGGCAAAGGCTGCGGGTCGAGCCGATCATACACGCGCCCCTCAAGCTTGACGTCGTTTTTCAAAGTTATGGCGCACTTCTGACCCGGCTTGAGGGCATTGGCGTCATCCTGCGTAAAAAAGGCCAGCAGCCAAAAGGACTTTTGCGCTTCCTTGCCCTCGGGCAGCAGCAGGACCACGGGTTCGCCGCGTTGCACGGACTGCCCCGGCATGGCAATGCCGCGCAGAATGCGCCCGTCTTGCGGCGCGTACAGATTGCCGTCCACAGCATTTTGCGGCACGGCATTCATGGCAGCGCCCAAAGCCCCTGCCACATACTTGGGCGCATAGCGGTTGTTTGAGGCCAACTGCTTGTAGCGCAGCGCTTCCGCGCGCACTCGGGCAAGCTCCTGATCTATGGCTGCACGCACAAGGCTGACCTGTTCAAATTCCACAATGGCTCGTTCCTTGGCAAGGCGGGTCTGCGCTTCAGCCTGTTTGGCGGCCGCGTATCGCGCGCTGCCAACGGCGTGTTCACCGCCCTGGCTATCAAGGGTGCGCAGGGCAAGCTGGGCGCGCACATGCTCCGCCACGCGTTCTTCACGCGCCTTCTGCTTGAGGTCTTCATCATGCCGCGCCAGTGCGATGCGGCGCACCATCTCCTGCTCCGAATCCTGCGCCTGTTTGAGCCGGGCTGCGGTTTCCTCAATGCTCGGCGGGCCAGCCATAGCGCGCAGACCAGCGGCCTCGCGCCCGGCTTCGCCCACACGGCCAGCATATGCTCTGACATCCAGCCGGGCCAATACCTGCCCTTTTTTGACGCGGTCGCCCTCGCGCACAGCCACTGATTCGACCTTGGCGGGAAATTCGGATGAAACGGCATACACCATGCCATCGAGCATGGCCCAGGTGCTTGTTACGCGGCCGGATTCAATCCACCACCACCCGGCGGCAACCAGACAGGCTATCACCCACAGGGGCAGCAGGCGCAAAAACATGCGGCCATGCTTTTTCAGCCGGGGTTCGGGCATTTGCAAATAGATCGGTTCAGGCATGTCGTGTCCTGTGGGGTTGGAGCATTTTCATGACATTATCATAAAAACATGCAGATACCGTACCACACTGCCTGCAATGCTCTTTACAAGCCGCTCGCAGACGCTTACAAAAGCTGCATTCACGGAGAAGCGGCTTTTTGCCGTCAAATCTCCGCCAGGGGAGTCGACACATATCATGGTCTTATCGCGTATCTGCGCCCTGCTTTGCCTGGGCTGTCTGCTTGCTGGCTGCGGTACCACCCGCCCTGTGGTTGTGGTGGAAAAAGACGAATTCATGAAAATGGCGCATAACATGCCCAAGGAACTTCAGGCCCGTGACCTGCTGGACAAGGACGGCTCCTACACGGCCCCCATGTCGTTCAAGGGCTTGAAAGACTACGGCGACATACTTTTCACCCGCCTTTCGCCCTCATTCATGCTGCAAAACGATACGGCGCACGATGTGTATCTTGGCGAGACATTTTCCGCCACCATCCTGCCTGACAGCCGCGTGCAGCATTTCCCCAACGGTTTCAGCATCAATCATGCCACGCAGAAGCTTAAAGTCAATATGGTCGGCATTGCGGACTGGAACGGGGACGGGCAGGATGAATGGATAGTTTCCTGCTATGTGGAACCCAAGAGGGGTGGGCGCACACGCATTTACTATGTGCTGGTTCCGCCGCCGCTCAATGATCAGGAAAAACTCAAGGGCACGGTTGCTGCTGTATACGAATGCTTTGGCCTTTCCTGCACGCTGTATGTACGCGACAGCAAGGTTATTCAGCGCGATGCCGCCGACCCGCTTTTGCCGCCCACAGAAGTGCACGACGTTGTGCCCGGCCTGCAACCGGTAACGACCCCGCCCAACAAGGCAAAACAAAAGAGCGGCGATCTGGAAGAACGCAGTCTGTAAGGGCCGCCTCGCCAAAGCCGCCATGGCATACTTACTAAGCCAAGGGCTGCTGGTTCATCTGGAACTGGCAGCCCTTTTTATGTCGCTGTCAGCAGATGCGCGGCGGCACCGCCCGCAAAGATACAGACAAGGAATGTGAATGGCTGGCAAAAAATCCGCTGTGGCGCTCGAATGGGCACGGCGGGGCACCCCGGCGAATCCCCAGCCAGACAACCGAGGTGCAGGGCCGAGGTGCAGGGCCTGCAACACAGCGGTATGGCAGTGACATGGTTTGAAGCGCCGCCCTGTCCCTGCAAACAGGCAACGCACAAGCAGCTTACGCCCGTTGGGTCGTGCGAGGGCCGCCGCCCCAAAACCGAACCCCGCCAGAGCAGGGGTTCGGTTCGCAAGAACCTGCTTCCCTGCCCCGGCGGGGCAACATCATTTCAAGCCAGTCTAAGGGTTACTTGAAAGCCTTTTCAAAGTTGGGCACGACCTGCTTTTTGCGGCTCATCACGCCGGGCAGCCACACGGATTCGCCTTCGGCCTTCACGCCAAAAGCTTTTTCCACCACGGAAGGATCGTCAGAAACGATCAGCATTTCAGAGCCTTCCTTCATGATGTCGGTAAGCAGCAGGAACACGCTGTGACGGCCTTCGCCCTTCACGCGGGCGATTTCGGCCTGAAGGCCAGCCTTGACGGGTTCCAGAATGGAGAGGTCGACCACTTCGAGCTGGCCGATGCCAACTTTCTTGCCGCCCATGTCGAAGTCCTTGTAGTCACGGAAGACCAGGTCCTTCATGGAGGTGCCTTCAACGGCGCTCTTGACCTTGAACATTTCCATGCCCAGAGCCATCACGTCGCTCACGCCCGCGATCTTGGCCAGTTCTTCAACGGCCTTCTTGTCGGCGGGGGTGCAGGTGGGGGACTTGAAGATAACGGTATCGGAGAGGATGGCGCACAGCATGCCGCCAGCGATGCTCTTGGAAATTTCCACGCCGTAGAAGTCAAACATGTTCTTCAGCACGGTGCAGGTGCAGCCCACGGGCCAGATCCAGGCTTCCAGGGGCGCGGAGGTGGTCACATCACCAAGCTTGTGGTGATCGGCGATACCGAGCACACAGGCGGAATCCATTCCCTTGGGGGCCTGAGCCAGATCGGAATAGTCCACCAGGTACAGATTCTTGCCAGCCACGTCGGCAACAACCTGGGGAGCGGTGAGACCGAACTTCTTGAGCACGAATTCGGTTTCAGGAGTGGGCGCGCCCTGGGCGGCAGGGGTAACGTCCAGACCGCGCTTGCTGTACAGGTCGGCGGCGGCAATGGCAGAAATGATGCTGTCGGTATCAGGATTCATGTGACCAATAACTAATGCGGACATGACAGTCTCTCCTTCCGGTATTGTTCGGGTATGCGGTTCAGTGCGACCGCTTTGTTCTCTTTAGCACAAAGTCCTGTCCATGCCAAGGTCTCCGCACAAAAAAACCCGAAACAGATTAATGAGCATCTGACTATGAAAACGTATCTATCTTAAAATAAACAATATTTTTAACTTCGTGATTTTTTTATTTTTTCGCCGCCTTGGGATGGGCCTTGTCGTAGGCTTCCATCAAATGCTCAAGGCTCACTTGCGTATAGCGCTGTGTGGTGGTCAACCGGCGGTGGCCCAGCAGTTCCTGAACGCTGCGCAGGTCGGCCCCGGCCGAAAGCAGGTGTGTGGCAAACGAATGGCGCAGGCTGTGCGGCGACACCGTAAAATCCAGCCCGGCCCGGCGGCACAGACGCTCCACGATGCGCGCGGCCTCCCTGCGGTTCAGGCGCGAACCGCGCGAACCCACAAAGAGAGCCTGCTCGTCCGGCAGGGCCAGGAGCGGCCGCTCGTCAAGCCATGCCTTGAGGCTCTCGCACGATGTGTCGGAAAGCGGCGCAAGCCGTTCACGCGAACCTTTGCCCATAACGCGCAGCACGCGCGATGAAATCTGCACGTCATCAATATTGAGGCCAAGCGCTTCAGAAATGCGCAGGCCAGAACCGTAGAGCAGCTCCGCAAGAGCAAGGTCGCGGCACAGCAGGCGCGCGGATTCGGCGCTCTCTGTCCCCGCCTGCCCATGCTCCGCATCCAGCAAGGCAAAGGTTTCGTCCACATTCAGGGCACGAGGGTGACGCTTTTCCTGCCGGGGATTGCGCACCTGCGCGGCCACATTTTCTGTTACCACACCATTGCGCTGTTGAAAACGGAAGAATGAACGCACAGCCGCCAGTTTTCTGGCCATGGAGCTTTTGGCCTCGCCCTGACGGAACAACCAGGCCAGATAGGCCTGCACGTGCCGCCGGGTGACGGTTTCGGGCCTTCCGAGGTCAGCATCCTGCCCGCGCAGAAACTCAATGAGTTGCGCAAGGTCGCTGCCGTAGGCTTTGAGCGTGGCGGGCGAAGCGCCCTTCTGCACTTCCATCCAGGCCAGAAAGGCATCAACAAAGAGCTTTGCGCGGCTGGGGCCGGGTTTGCGCGGCCGCCAGCGGCCTGCTCCGCGTATTTGTTTCGGACAACGAACCTTGAGCCAGCTTGCCCGCAGCGGTCTTGCGCACAGTGGTCTTGCCCGCGCCGCCGCCGCTCCTGTCTTTCGGCTGGCAGCCGCGCCAACCGCGCCAGCTGGGCCGTTTCCGCCCTGCTCATGCAGTCACCTCATAGCGCGCGCCAGGCAGCCGCCGCACCTTGCCCAGCATCTCAAGCCCCACAAGCGCGGCATTGGCCGCTGCAGCGCTCAGCCCTGCGGCATCAGCCAGAACATCGGCATGGGTGGGGCCATGCTGGCGCAAATACGCAAGCAGGCCAGCGTTGCCATCGGCGGCAGCGGCGTTTTCCGCAGCGGCGCGCTCGCCTTCGTTGAGGGGCTGCACTGTAGCCGCCATGCTGCTGGCATCATCTATAATAGGTTCGTTTTCGCCAGCACGCTCCCCGGCTGGAACATCCTGCCCATTGGCCTTGCCGGGCTTGCCAGCCTCCGCGCCCAGCCCCGCGTCACCTGTTGTTGACGCTCTGGACTTGCCTGCCGCCTTGGGTGATTCCGGCGCGGGCACATCCTCCAGCAGTCCTTCCTCTTCAGCAGGCACACCGACCTCGCTGATGCCAAAGGGCCGCAACTGCTCCGCCAGATCGCGCAATACATCCTCGGCGCTGAATACGGCATGCGCGCCCTGACGCACCAAATCCTGACAGCCAAGGCAATGGGCATCCAGTGCAGGCCCAGGCACGGCGTACACTTCGCGGTTTTGCTCCAGCGCCAGCCGCGCCGTGATAAGGCTGCCCGAACGTTGGGCGGCCTCCACCACCAGCACTCCCAGCGAAAGCCCGCTGATGATGCGGTTGCGGATGGGGAAATTGCCCGCATGCGGCAACGTACCGGGCGCAAATTCAGAGATCAGCAGGCCCCGGCGCTCCATTTCTTCAAAAACTGTCATATTTCCAACTGGATAGAGCATATCAATGCCCGTTCCCAGCACGCCGATGCTGCGGCCAACGCGCGCAAGCGCGGCCTCATGGGCAACCCTGTCTATGCCCAGCGCCATGCCGGAAACAATGGCAATGCCGCAGGCAGAAAGGCAACGCGCCATGTATTCGGCCACAGACCTGCCGTGTTTGGTGGCCTTGCGCGAGCCAACCACGGCAAAGCCCGGCGATTGCAGCAGGGAAAGATCACCCCGGCAATAGAGCAGCAGGGGCGCGTCGATAACCGGGCGCAGCAGCACGGGATATTCAGGATCAGTCCACAGAACTATGGATGCGGCAAGATCGCGGGCGCGATCCCATTCTTCCCTGGCAGTGACCCGCCACGAACCTGTCGCCAGTTCGGCGGCCTGCCCCTTGTTGACGCCCGCCTCATGCCAGAGTTCACGCGCCTGCACTGCGGCATAGGCCGAGCCAAAGTGCCGCGCCAGACGTGCGGCAGAACGCGCGCCCAGCCCACGACAATGCCGCAGGGCAAGGCTGGCCCAGTATTCCTTGCGGGCGGCCTCGTCCATTGCAGCCAGAGTTTTACACGGCTGGCTCATGCCGCCACCGCTGTATGGCCCAAGGCCGCTGCAAAACCCATTTTACCGGGCCAGACCTCGCGACCGGGCAAGCCCCGCCGCTTCAGAGTTGGGAAACTGCGACAGCAGTTTTTTGTACGCCTGTGCGGCACCTTCCTTGTCGCCCATGCGGCTCAGGGTCATGCCGCTTTTCAGCAGGGCATCGGCATTTTTATGATGGCGGGGCCACTGGCTGTTGACCTTTTCAAACTGGGCCAGCGCGTCCTTGTACTTACCCTGGGCGTAGTAGCCCTCGCCAATCCAGTATTCCGCATTGGCGGCAAAGCGGCCCTGAGGATATTCCTGCAAAAAAGTCTGAAAACGACCAATACTGTCTGCGGCCCGTCCAGACATGGCAGGCTGCAAGGCTGCCTTGTATGCGGCCTCCTCGCCCTTGCCGCTCTTGGGCAAGGCCGCGGGCTGGGCTTGCGCCGAAACAGCAGGCGTGGCGGCAGCGTTTGCCGCAGGAGCAGGAGCAGGAGCCGGAGCAGGTGCGGCAGCGGCTTTGGCAGCCTTGCCCTTTGAGCCATTTTTGGCGGCGGCATCCCCAGGCAGGGGCGGCAGGCCCAGCCCCGGATGTTCGGGCGGCAAGGCAAGGTCGGATACCGGCACAGAAGGCACGGGAACATCAGGATTGCCCCCGGCTGCGGCAACAGGCGGCAGCATGGGCTGAACCGCCCCCTTTCCGGCAGCGGAAGCCGCAGGGGGTGAGGCAGCCTCGGGTGGCAGGGCAAAAGATGCTGCTGATCCAGCAGGTGCAGCACCCGCCGCGCCCTTGGCGGCGACTTGCGGCTTTTCTGCTGGGCTTTGCGGAGCAGTTGTCTTTGCCGCAGGAGTTTTGGGCATTGCCTCGGCTTCGGCCCTGGCGGCCTCGCGAGGGGCGGCAGCGGGAATGGGCCTGATTGTGGCGGCAGGATCAATGGCGCGGGCGTTGGGCGTTGCGGAATTTGCCGATGCCGTATTCGCAGGATTCACCGGGGGCTGGCTTGCGGGGCGCTCGGAACCGGTCGCTACCGGGCCGTGTGCGGTAAGCTGGGCGCTTTCCGTCTGGGCAGGCGCAACCACAGCGCTTTTGTGGGGCTGCGGCGGAATAATGGGCACCACTGTCATGCCGGTTTTTTGTCCGCCACGGGTGCGCACTTCGTAAACCCTGTTATTGAGCTGGGCAACCTGGGTATCAAGCGTGTTTACGCTTTGCTCCAGCGTGCGCAACCGCTGGTCGGTCTCGCGCAGCAGCTTCTGGTTGGTTTCGCTGGTCGATTCCACCTGACGCACTTTGTCAGAAGAAGCGCACCCGGCAACCAGCGCAACGCAGGCCAACGGCACAACAATCAGTGTTTTCATTCCGGTCTCCAGCACAAGAGCATTCTTGCGTTGAAATATCGCTCAATGCAGCAAAAGCCCGCAACAGACGCCCATCAAAAAATTTTCGGCACCGCACGGCCTCATGCCCGGCTGCTATAGCCAGCAGGACTGCACACGCACAAGCCCATCAACCTGCCAACCTTTCTTGTGCCTCAACCCCGGCCATATTTCAAGAACTCTTGCAGCGGCAGCGTTTTTCAGGCAAGAACAGGCTTGCTCACGCTCGTACTACATAACAGATACGGACAACCGGAGTAGCGCAGCATCCAAAAGTCTGTTCCACAGCTTTTTGATATGCCCTGCCCCGGTTGCAAACGGGATTTTGTCTTCATTCGCACGTGCGCAGGTGGTTCACCCAAAACACGACAGGCGAAGGGCGGCAATAATCCGCAAGAACAGTTCCTATCCGGCATCAAGCCAGACCGGAGGCGAAGCCAGATGAATTTTTTCCAGGAAATGGCAGCGGCCCTGACAACTTGGATGGACGCGTTGCGGCATCTTGGACAGTCCTTTCCCATGGCGCGCAT
>JASGGT010000042.1:0-19224 GCA_047602655.1 Desulfovibrio sp.
GCAGCAGGTTGCGGCGTTGCGCTGGCTGGACGGTTTTCACTGATGCTGGCACAGGGCTATGGTCTTGTGGCTACCCTCCTGCACGACCCTGTACTGTACCGGGAAATGCAGATGTACCTGCCTGCTGCCCGCAAACTCTCGGACGCTGCCGCCACATTTGTGGATTTCGCCACGCAGTTTGTGAAAGATCACGACCCCAACACACTGGATTCAGCCACTGTTGCCGAACTGGCACCGCCGCTCAGTACACGCAGAGACTCCTGATCGCAGGCGGCTGGCCTGCCTTTGCAGCATGAAAAAACGCCCCGCTAAAAAGCAGAGCGTCTGAACACACATAGGACAAACCTGAAGAACGTGCGCTAATTGTTTGCCGCGGCGGCTGGCTGCACCATGATGGCCCCGGCCTCCCTGCGGCGCAGGGCAATGGTTACTTCCGCGCAGCGCAAGGCCAGAGGGTCGCGCAGGGGCGCATAGCCCACCACAGAAACAGGCATGCCCGACCCCAGCCCCATGTCGCGGATACGCCGCGCAAGTTCGCCCCTGGCATTGATGCTGACAATACGCGCCACCTCGCCCACCTTGAGGGACGTGAGAGGAATAACTGAATCCATTGCGCCTCCACCGTTTGTTATACAACGGCTCATTTCAAAAATAACATTCATTTTCAATTTACTGTTCATCAGGCCCTGCGTCAAGAAAAGATGCCGTTGCAATCCGCGGATATCACATTCCTCAATACCCCGCGCGGCAGGCTCCATCTGCCGCTCTCGACCATGCGGCCCGACTCTGGCATGATGTCTTGCAGCGGGAGTGGCGGATGCCCTCCACGTCCTTTCCGGCACACGTCAACAACGGACAATCCATGAGCATCCTGAAAAAAGTTCTGGAACGGGGCCTTACCCCTTCCAACGTCATAAGCTACCTGTGTCTGCAGATCATGCGTGTGAACGGCGCGTTCTGGGGCACCCTGCGCCTGCGCCTCAAGGCCATTGCTCTGGGCGTGCAGGTGGGCACTGGCGTGTCGGCCCACGGGCCTGTGGGCCTGCTGCGCTGGCCGGGCAGCCGCATGAGCATTGGCGCTGGCGCAAGCCTCATTTCATCCTGGCGGCGGGCCACGGCTGCTGCTCTGGCCCATCCCGTGCGTCTGCGCACCTTCGGCCCCGGCGCCAGCATTGAAATCGGCCCCGGCTGCCAGTTGAGCGGCACGTCCATCACCGCGCGCTCCACGGTCATACGCCTTGGGCGTCAGGTCATGGTAGGCCCCAACTGCATTGTGGTGGATTCCGACTTTCACGCCCCCTGGCCACCGGAAGCCCGCGCCACCGAACCCGGCATGGAAGGCGATCGCCCAGTTACCATTGGCGACTACGTGTGGATCGGCATGAACTGCCTTATCCTCAAAGGCGTAACCATTGGCGAGGGTGCCATCATCGGCGCAGGCAGCGTGGTCACGCGCGACGTGCCGCCCTTCTGCCTTGCCGCTGGCTCGCCCGCCCGCGTGCTGCGCTGCCTTAAGCCCGGCGAAAGCGCACAGCAGCAAGGCACTGCGGAATAGGTCGCTACACGATGTCTGTGGGGGAATATATTGCGGCGCTGCTGGCGTCCGAAAAGCTGGGCGCGCAGGTCACGTGCCACAAGCTCTTTCCGCCGGTGGAGCCATCCTACGCTCCTACGCGCCTGCCCTGGCCCGCAGCCATCAGCCGTGCCCTGGAACAGCGCGGCATCAACGGGCTCTACAGCCATCAGGCCCTTGCCACAGACCACATCCGCGCCGGACATTCCATTGTTGCGGCCACGCCCACGGCCAGCGGCAAAAGCCTTATCTACAACCTGCCCGTGCTCGACCGCTACCTGCGCGACCGTGACGCCCGCGCCCTGTATCTCTTCCCGCTCAAGGCTCTGGCGCAGGATCAGCTTGGCGCGTTCAACGCACTGGTGGAAGGCTGGCCCAAGGAGGCCCGGCCCACCGCAGCCCTGTATGACGGCGACACCACCGACCACTTTCGCCGCAAAATCCGGCGCAATCCGCCCACGGTGCTTATCAGCAATCCCGAGATGCTGCACCTCGGCATTCTGCCCCACCACGAGCAGTGGGCGGAATTTCTGGCGGGCTTGAGCCATGTGGTTGTGGACGAAGCCCACACCTACCGGGGCGTGTTTGGGGCGCACATGGCCCAGGTGTTCCGGCGGCTCAACCGCATTGCCGGGCGCTACGGCGCACGGCCCGTCTACGTGCTGTGTACGGCCACCGTGGGCAATCCCGGCGAGCTGGCGGCAGCGCTGACCGGCACGGATGCGTCCGCAGCCACGCCTGCCCTTGCCACAGGTCTGGATTCTCCGGCTCAGGTTCCGTCTCCTGTTGCTGCCGCCCGCGCTACGGATGCGCCAGTAGTCATTGACCAATCCGGCGCGCCGCAGGGGCCACGGCACTTTGTCTTTCTCAATCCGGAGCAAAGCCCTGCCACAGCCGCCATTGACCTGCTCAAGGCAGCGCTGGCCCGCAACCTGCGCACCATAGTCTACTGCCGCTCGCGGCGCATGACAGAACTCATCAGCCTGTGGGCCGGGCAATCGGGGACTTTTTCCGAACGAATCTCCGCCTATCGCGCGGGCTTTCTGCCAGAGGAAAGGCGCGGCATCGAGGCCCGCATGGCCTCTGGCGAGCTGCTGGCCGTGGTCAGCACCAGCGCGCTGGAGCTGGGCATAGACATTGGCGGGCTGGACGTGTGCATCCTTGTGGGCTACCCCGGCACGGTCATGGCTACCCTGCAACGCGGCGGACGCGTGGGCCGCGCGCAGCAGGAATCCGCCGTTATCATCGTGGCGGGCGAGGATGCGCTGGATCAGTATTTTGCCCGCAATCCCGAAGATTTTTTCAGCCGCCCTGCGGAAAAGGCCGTGGTCAATCCGGACAACGAGGTCATTCTGACCCGTCACCTGGAATGCGCGGCGGCAGAAATACCCCTCACCCCCGGCGAAGCCATGCTGGCAAGCCTCGCTGCCCGCGCCGCCGCCCGCGCGCTCAACGCCAAGGGGCTGTTGCTGCAATCGGCGGACGGCACCCAGCTACTGGCCGCCCGCAAGCGGCCCCAGCGGCATGTGGATTTGCGCGGCACAGGCCAGACCTTCAGCATTGAAGATCAGGACGGCCAGATCATCGGCTCTGTGGATGGCTTTCGCGCATGGCAGGAGACGCACCCCGGCGCTGTTTATCTGCACCGGGGCCGCAGCTATGTGATTGAAGAGATGGACCCGGCCCGCGCCCGCATTGTGGCCAAGGCTGCCAAGGTCTCGTGGTTTACGCGCACACGCGGCCAAAAAAGCACGGATATTCTTGAAGAAGTCGAGCGCGCATCTCTGGGCCGCGTGCTGGTCTGCCGGGGCCGCCTGCGCATCACCGACACCGTGACCGGGTATGAAAAGCGCTCCACCTCGGGCAACCGCCTGCTCACCATCACGCCGCTTGCCGCGCCGCCACAGGTTTTTGAAACCGAGGGGTTGTGGTACGTCATACCAGACAGCATCCGCGCCTCGCTGGAAGAACGCTTTCTGCACTACATGGGCTCCATCCACGCCCTTGAGCACGCGGCCATAGGCCTGTTGCCCCTGCTCATCATGGCCGACCGCAACGACTTTGGCGGCATTTCCACGCCGCTGCACGCCCAGACCGGTTTGTCCGGCGTATTCATTTACGATGGCCTGCCGGGCGGCGCCGGCCTGACGCGTCAGGCATTCCCCGATGCGCGGGGCCTGCTGGAGGCGACTTTCAAGGCGGTGGCCGCCTGCCCCTGCGAGGACGGCTGCCCCTCGTGCGTGCATTCGCCCAAGTGCGGTTCGGGCAACAGGCCCATCAGCAAGATCGGCGCGCTGGAGCTGCTGCGCGCAATGCTGGCCCCCGGCACGGAAGGCGATGCCCTGTGCCGCGACCTGCGCATCAGCCCTGCGCCAGAGAGGCTGGACATGGAATCGCTGGACGCCGCATCAGCCCTGGCGGCAGCGCCCCGGCCTGCGGTTTCGGCTCTGGATTTCATCAATGAAGGCAGCCAGCCTGAAGCCGCGCATACTGCAATGGAGGAACAATCCATGAGCAAAAAGCACTCCGCGCCGGACAACCAGAACAGCCTGTTCGGCGCTAACGGCTTTGCGCAATCAGGCCCCGGCGACAGTGTCCCTGCGCCGCAGGGCGCGGCCAGCAGCGCACCGGGCGCTCAAGGGACAACTACCTTTGACGCCGCAGGCCTGTTGACGCACATTCCCGTGCCGCCGCCCAAAAATTTTGTGGTCTTTGACGTGGAAACCCGGCGCTCCGCCGCCGAGGTGGGCGGCTGGAACCGGGCCGACCGCATGGGCGTGAGCGTTGCCGTGGCCTATGACAGCAAGGCGGACGACTATTTCTCCTACCAGCAGGAGGAGCTGCCCGCCTTATTTGAGCGCCTGCGCGCGAGCGACCTTGTGGTGGGCTTCAACAGCCTGCGCTTTGACTACGCCGTGCTCTCGCCCTTTGCGCCCTTTGACCTGCGCACCCTGCCCAGCCTTGATCTTTTGCAGCGCGTGTACGAACGCCTGAACTACCGCCTTCCACTGGACAATCTGGGGCAGGCCACCCTGGGTGAACCAAAGAGCGCTGACGGCCTGCAAGCCCTGCAATGGTGGAAGGAGGGAAGGCTGGAAGATATCGCCACGTATTGCCGCAAGGATGTGGACATCACCCGCCGCCTTTATCTGCACGGTCTGGAGCAGGGTTTTTTGTTGTTCAGCAACAAGGCCGGTTCCCGTGTGCGCGTTCCTGTGGATTTTCACCGGCGTTGAGACTGCCAGCCGGAAAAAGCAAGACGCCCGCAATCGCGGGCGTCTTGCTTTCAAATCTCTGTAGCAATGCAGGGTTACTTCAATTTTTTCAGCGTTTTTTCCATGCCTTCCGGCAGGGGGTAGACGTGATCCTCGCCGGGGAACGCGCCCGCCCGCACTTCACGCGCATAGGCCTCCACCGCCGAGCGCAGGCTCGCGCCCACTTCGCCAAAGCGTTTGACGAAGCGCGGCAGGTGGCTCAGGGTCATGCCCGTCATATCCTGCCACACCAGCACCTGACCATCGCAGCCAGCGCCTGCGCCGATGCCGATAACCGGGATGGACAGGGCCTGGGTCACGCGTTCTGCCAGGGGCGCGGGCACGCATTCCAGCACCAGGGCGAAAGCCCCGGCGTCTTGCAGGGCGCGGGCATCATCCAAAAGCTTCTGGGCTGCGGCCATGCTTTTGCCCTGCACCTTGAACCCGCCAAAAGCGTTCACCGATTGCGGCGTGAGGCCAAGATGCCCCATGACGGGAATGGAAGCCCGCGTCAGCGCCCGCACTTCTGCGGCAAATTCCGCGCCGCCTTCAAGCTTGACCGCCTGAGCGCGGCCTTCTGTCATGAGCCGCCCGGCGTTGCGCACGGTTTCTTCCACAGAAACATGGTAGCTCATAAAGGGCATGTCGCAGACTACAAGGGCTTTTTGCGCACCGCGTGCCACGGCGGCGCAGTGGCGTACCATGTCGTCCACAGTGACGGAAAGCGTGTCGGGATAGCCCAGCATGACCATACCCAGCGAATCGCCCACAAGCAGGGCATCCACCCCGGCCATGTCCATGACCCGTGCGGTGCTGTAGTCATAAGCCGTCAGCATGACGAGCTTTTCCTGCCCTTTGGCCTCGCGGAAGGTAACTATCGTATTCTTCATGACTGAGCCTCCTTCTGGTTGGCATCGTGGGCCAGACCCATGATGAGGTGGGTAAGCTTGGCAGCCGTAAAGTCCGCATGGTGCAGGCCCTCAATGGGGGCCAGTTCCACCACGTCCAGCCCTACCACGTGGCGGCCCGCCACGCAGCGCTCCAGCATGTACTGGGCCTCGCGCCAGTTGATGCCGCCGGGCGAGGGTGTTCCTGTTGCTGGCATGATGGACGAATCAAGCCCGTCCACATCAAAGGTGATGTAAATGTTCTTGGGGAAATCCTCGGGCAGGGGCAGCTCCGGCAGGCCCACGCGGGCAAGGAAGTAGGCGTCGTAATGGGTGACGTTGAACTTCTTGCGGATCTCGGCTTCTTCCCGGCAAAAATCGCGCACGGCAAACTGCGTGAGCGGCAGGCCGAGGTCGGCCACGGCACGGTACATGACGCTGGCGTGTGAAAAGGGGCTGCCCTCATACTGGGGCCGCAGGTCGGCGTGGGCGTCAAACTGCACAACACCAAAGGGTTCGCCCGTTTTTTCCGCCTGCCGGGCAAGCGCACGCAAGGCCCCGAGCGTCACGGTATGCTCGCCGCCCAGCACCACAGGCACTGCCTCGCAGGCAATGGCGTGGGCCACAGCGGCCTCTATACGGTCAAGCGTGTCGGTGATGGGGCCAGCGCAGTCAACGGCCTGAGCGGTAAAAAAACCTGACTCGCCCGGTGCGAATCCGCATTCCCAGGCCTCCAGCTGGTGCGATGCGGCAAGCAGGGCTTGCGGGCCTTTGACCGTGCCGCCGCCATAAGAAACGCTCTGCTCCAGAGGAACGGGAATAATATGAAACCCTGCCTGCTCCGGTGCAGACTGGGGATATTCAGAAGCCAGAAACTTGTCTTGCATGTGATCCTGCCGTGATTTGACATAAAAAAACGGCCCGCTTGGGGAGGCAGGCCGTTTTGGTTGGAGGAGACTGTCAGCAAAAGAAAGGAAGGTACTTTCCAAGCTGCAATGGCCGTGCCACAAAAAGCAGCATGCGAATAATCACATAACACGCTGCTTTTTATTGGTAATTTTTTACAGCCTTCTGCTGGGCGCGTTAAAAATGTTTAACTCCTTGTGCCTGCGCCCTGCCTGGAAGGCGCAAAACTGTACAAAATATTTTCTTACGCAGCCCAGGGGCTATTTCTAAATAAATGATTTTGCGCCAAGGGCAAGGAAAAAGACTTTTTTTACGAAAGGAGTGTACTCGCTTTAGCCGTTGCGACGCAGGCTTAAAGCGTTGTGACGCAGGAAACTACGCTTGAAGACAGCATGCGTAACGACACAGTCCGTTCCATGCAATCGCTGTCGCCATCCGTAAGCCCTGCGGGCAACGGCTGCCGCGAAGCTACGGATGCTTCAAGCGTTGTGACGCAGGAAACTACGCTTGAAGACAGCACATGTGACGACACGGTTACATCGTTGCAATCGCTGTCGCCATCCGTAGGCCCTTCGGGCAACGGCTGCCGCGAAGACAGCAACGCTTACGGTACATGACTGGAGTAAAAAGAGCCTTTTGACGCAGCCAGTTGGACAAAAGAATTGTCAAGACAGCCCTACTGCACTGTGTCCTTGCCCGACGCGGCAACCGCACCCTGCAAAGAAAGAGAGAGCTTCTCGCTCAGCTCGCGCGCGGCGGGCGTGTTGCGCCAGTCGCCAAAGAGCTTCTGCCAGCCGCCGAAAATCCACAAAGCTGCGGTCAAGCTGCTCTTCGTGCATCTGCACCCAGGCGTTGAAAAGCTGCATCTGCACCTGGAAGGTGGCGCTCTCAAAAGTCATGGCTGCGGAATCGCGGGGCATGACCTGCCGTCCACATGGGCCAGCACGAAATTACAGACAGCGCGGCGCGAGGTTTCAAAGGTCACTTCCTGTCCGTTCATTTCTTCCGCCAGAGGCAGCAGGCGGGGGAACATCTCGCTGATGCGCTCCATGGCCTTGACCGGCACAGCGATGAACAGGGCGGGCTGGCCGTCCGCAGCGGCAGGGGCATCGGGCTTTTCGGAGATGAAATAGAAACGCAGCCAGTTCTCGAACATGACGGCTTCCAGAACCTTGGCAACGCCATTCTGAAATTGTTCTTGAGCTTCGGGCATGGAGACTCCCTTAGTGTTTTACGGCCACGACCCGCAGCCGCCGATAATCAGCAATCCAACCGCCGTTATTCCACATGGATGCGCGCAGGGCATCCGCCACGGCGGCAAAAACATTTTCCTGAGCCTCTGGGGCCACGCAATCCAGATCCTGGGCAAAAAACTGGGCCATCCAGCGGGCAAGGCCTTCTTCCCCACCCTTGAGAGAGGTGGGCCTGTCGTATTCTTCTGCCAGCCGCACGGAAAACCCGTGGCGGGTCAGCAGTGCCGCATATTCCTGCGCAGTGGGGAAATAAAAACGCTCGCTGTTCAGGCGCGCCGGGCCAATGCCCTCCCCTGCCAGCGCAGCCTGAAAGGCCGCCCCAAAGGCAGCGCGGATGCGCCCGATGTTGCCCTGCGCGCCAAATTCGCACACCAGCAGCCCACCGGGGCGCAGCGCCCGCGCCATGGCGGCGGTCAGACGCTCCTGATCTTCTATCCAGTGCAGCGCGGCATTGGAAAACAGCGCGTCCACGCAGCCGTTCCACGGCATGTCGCAGGCGTCCATTACCAGAAATTCCACCCGAGGCAGACGCATCCTGGCCTGCACGATCATGTCGGGCGAGGCGTCAATGCCCACCACGCGGGCCGCTCTGGCGGTCAAGGCTTCTGCCAGCGCGCCTGTGCCGCAGCCAACGTCAACAATAAAACCCAGGCCATCGGGCAGCAGGCCCAGCAGGTTTTCACCGTAGGCTGCCACGAAATCGTGGTTTTGGTCATAAAGGCGGGCATCCCAATCCATGAATCCGGTTCTCCCTGCGCGGCGAAAAAAAGCGCAAGCGCCACTTGTTGTAAACATCAGACCACAGCGCGTCAATGCGGAGGGCTGATTTGCAGCAACAATGCCGCTCGCTTCCTGTCAGGATTTATCGTGCTCAGGCCTGCTTTTCCCGCAATGCGCGCCTCTGCATTTCGCGGTTGCCAATTTGTCCAAGGACTGCGGCGGCAAGCCCGGTGCAGGCGCTCACGAGGCCCAGCGGCACGGCGGTATCGCCGCCAGCCAGCCCCACAAGGGGCGAGGTGCACGCTCCAAAAATAAAGACCGCCACGCCCAGAATGCCCGAGGCTGTTCCCGCGCCAACATTTTGCGCGCTGATGCCAAGGGTAAAGCTGGTGGGGAGCGTCATGCCCTGGAGGGCGATCATGAAAAACAGACTTATGAGCAGCGGCGCCGGCGAAGCTGGCGCAATCACGGCCACCACCAGCACGCCAAGGCAGGCCGCGCAGCGCAGCGTGTTGCCGATTTGCAGCAAACGGGCTTCGCCAAAACGGCGCGACAGCCGGGCCGTGGCAAGGGCTACAAACATGACGCTCAAGGCGTTGCAGCCAAAAATGACGCTATAGCCCTGCGGCGAGATGCCGTACATGCCCTGCAGCACAAAGGGCGAAGCCGCCACGTAACCGAAAAATCCGCCCATGGTGAAACCCTGCACCCCCACATAGCACATAAAGGGCTTTTGCCGCAAAAGCTCGCTCATGGCCTTCCACGAGGCGCGCAAGCCGCCCTCGCGACGCATGGTTTCCGGCAGGGTTTCGGGCAGGCCTACGGCGCTCAGCACGATGAGCAGCACCCCAAAGCCCGTCAAAAAATAAAAAATCAGGGGCCAGCCGCTCAGGGACGCCAGCCAGCCGCCCAGAAGCGGCCCGGTAATGGGGGCAATGCCGTTGACCGCCATGAGCAGGCTCATGAAGTTGGTCAGCTCCGGCCCGCGAAACAGGTCGCAAGCCATGGCGCGGGCCAGCACAATGCCCCCTGCCCCGCCCAGCCCCTGCGCAAACCGCAGGGCAATAAAGCTGTTGCCCGTTTTGGCCGCAGCGCAACAAATGGAAGCCAGCGTAAAAAAGATCAGCGCCATGAACAGCGGCTTGCGCCGCCCTGTGGAATCTGAAATGGGCCCCACAAACAATTGCCCGAGGGCCATGCCCAGCAGACAAGCCGTGATGGTCAACTGGGTAGTTGCCGTAGAGATGTTCAGGTCTGCCGCCAGCGCGGGCAGGCTTGGCAGATAGGTATCGGTGCACAGCGGGCCAAAGGCGGCCATCATGCCCAGCAAGAGCGCCAGAAACAGCCTGCGGCGGCGGGGAAGTCGTGCGCCCGCCCCCACAATATAATCATTTTCCGTAATGCGCATGTTTATCCTTTTTCTTTTCTTTGCGCGATATTCGGGACGGTAGCGTGCAAAGTCAAGGGCGGGGAATGCCCCTGCGCGGCTCTGGTATGCGCTGCCGCCTTATGCTACCCTGCGCCTATGATTGATTACGCTCAAGCCCTTAACGAAGCCCAGTACGAGGCAGCCACCTGCGGCGACGGCCCGGTGCTGGTTGTGGCAGGCGCAGGCAGCGGCAAAACCCGCACCATCGTCTACCGTCTGGCATGGCTGGCAGAGCACGGCGTGGAACCTGACGCCATGCTCCTGCTCACCTTTACCCGCAAGGCCGCGCAGGAAATGCTGCACCGCGCGGGGCTGTTGCTCAATCAGGGGCTTGCGGGCGTGCAGGGCGGCACATTCCACGCCTTTGGCTTTGGGGCGCTCCGGCGCTGGAAGCCCGCGTGGCTTGGCGACAGACCTTTTACGGTCATGGATTCCGCCGACATCAACGAGGCGGTCAAGCACTGCAAGGATCAGCTCAAGCTGGGCAAGGGCGACAGGTCGTTTCCCAAAACCCAGAGCATTGTCGGGCTGCTGAGCAAGGCCCGCAACAAGGAACTGCCGCTGGACGAAGTGCTGCGTCGCGAGGCCTTCCATCTGCTGCCCCACGCCGATGGTCTGGCCCGGCTGGGCGATGCCTACAATGCCTACCGCCGCGACAAGGGCCTGCTGGATTACGATGATCTGCTGTTCGAGCTTGAGGCCCTGCTGCGCGAAAATCCGCTGGCCGCCGCTTCGCTAAGGCAAAGATTCAGCCATATTCTTGTGGACGAATATCAGGATACAAACCTGGTTCAGGCCCGCATTGTGCGCCTGCTGGCAGGGCCATTGGACGGCCCTCCGGGCAACGTCATGGCCGTGGGCGACGAAGCCCAGTCCATCTATGCCTTTCGCGGCGCCAATGTGCGCAACATATTGGACTTCCCCACTCTTTTTCCCGGCGCGCGCGTGGTGCGGCTGGAAGAAAACTACCGCTCCACCAAGCCTGTGCTGGATGTGGCCAACAACCTGCTCTCCCACGCTGCGGAATCCTTCCGCAAAAATCTGTTCACGCGCAAGGAAGGCGGCGACCCCGTGCGCCTTGTGACGCCGCTCAGCGACATGAGTCAGGCCAAGCTGGTGGTGCGCCGGGTTGAAGAACTGCTGGCGACACACCTGCCGCACGAAATAGCGGTGCTGTTCCGCGCGGGCTTCCATTCCTACAATCTGGAAATGGCCCTCAATCAGGCGGGCATAGCCTTTCGCAAATACGGGGGGCTGCGCTATACCGAGGCCGCCCACGTCAAGGATGTTATCGCCTACGCGCGCCTGCTGCTCAACCCGCTCGACCTGCCCGCCTTTGCCCGCGTGGCGGCCCAGCACAGTGGCATTGGCCCCAAGACGGTGGAAAAACTCTATGCCGTGGCCCGTAGCGGCGACCAGAAATCCACAGAAAAAGCCTTTGCCAAGTACCCGGGTTTTCTGGAAGACATGCGCTTTGTGGACGATCTGCGCGCCCGGCCCATGCCGCCCTCGGCCACGTTGTCCTCTGTACTTGAGCATTACCGCCCGCGCCTCGAGGCCCTCTACCCCGAAGACTGGCCCCGCCGCCAGCAGGGGCTGGAAGAAATCATCCAGATGGCCTCCGGCTACAGCGAGCTGGATCTTTTTGTGGCTGATCTGGCCCTTGAAGCGCCGGATGATGACGAGGCAGACAACAACGAGGGCAAGATCACCCTTTCCACCGTGCATTCAGCCAAAGGGCTGGAGTGGAACGCTGTCCTGATAATTGATCTGGTGGAAGACCGCTTTCCCTCACGCCATGCTCTGGCCCGGCCAGAAGATTTTGAAAAAGAGCGCCGCCTCATGTACGTGGCCTGCACCCGCGCGCGGCAGTGCCTTGACCTTTACGCCCCGGCCTCGCTCTACAACAGGGCCGAGCGCGGCAGTCAGCACGTGAGCCAGAGCCCCTTTGTACGCGAACTTGCGCCCGGCATGGTTGAAGAGTGGATTGAGGGCTTTGGCGGTACGCTCTCGCGCCGCAGTGTTGGCGGCGTAGGCTTTGGTCGCAAGACTTCCATGCCTTCCGCTGGCGGCCCTGGCGGCGCACAGGGCTTTTCTGGCGGGCTTTTGCCGCGTCCGCAGCGTCCATCGAGCCACGATGCCTATGACGATTGTCAGCTTGCGCCAGACGATGCGCCGGGCAGCGCGTCAGATAGAGGTTCGGCAGGGCAGGCTCTTTCCCTTGCACATCCAGCCTCCGCGCCTGCGGCAGCGCAGGGGATTTCAAGGCCGCAGGCTGCAGGCGATGGCGAACTGTGCTACTGCCGCCACCGTATCTTCGGGCGGGGCAAGATCGTGCGACATCTGCCGCCGGACAAGGTGCAGGTGAATTTCCCCGGCTTCGGCCTCAAGGTCATCCTGAGCGAATATCTGATTCTGGAGAGCTGATATGGTTCCGCCCCACGCATCCCCTGTTTCTCACGGCTCTCTTTCTGAAGACGGGATTCTGGCCTGTCTTGGCAGGCATTTTCCGCAGACCGGGCCTTCGCTGCTGCTGGGCAGGGGCGACGACTGCGCCGTGCTGCGCGGCGGCAAGCCCCTTGCCGTGAGCAGCGACCTTTTTCTGGAAGACGTGCATTTTCGCCGCTCGTATTTTACCCCTGAAGAAACAGGCTACAAGGCGCTGGCTGTCAATGTGAGCGACCTTGCGGCCTGCGGAGCGCGGCCCGCGGCCTTTACCCTGTGCCTCGGCCTGCCCGGCTGGGTGGACGAACCGTGGCTGGACGCGTTTTTCTCCGGCATGGCAGGCCTTGCCAGGCAGCACAACATGGTGCTGGCCGGGGGCGATCTTTCCGGCTGCGAGCGCCTGCATATTTCTGTGACCGTGTGGGGCGAGCCCGCCGACCCCGGCACTTTTCTTGTGCGCGGCGGCAGCATGCCCGGCGATGTGCTCTTTGTGGTGGGTCGCCTTGGCCTTGCCCGTGTGGGACTCAAAGCCCTTGAAGCTCAGGGGCGCACGGCCCTGGAGCAGTGGCCCGCCGCCTGCGCGGCGCACCTGCACCCGGAGCCGCAAGTGGACGCGGGCCTCATGCTGGCGCGGGCCGGATTCAACGCCCGACCGCCAGCGCTCATGGACGTTTCTGACGGCATCATGCGCGATCTGCCCCGCTTGCTTGGCCTTACGGGCGAATTGAGCGCGGCGGGGCAGGTCTCGCGCGGCAGCCTGGGGGCGGAAATTATGCTGGCCCGTGGGCAACTGCACCCTGAAGTAGTGAGCTATGCCGAAGCCCATGGCAAAAATCCCGTACACGAAGCCCTGCTTGGCGGCGAGGATTACGCCCTGCTTGGTTCGTGCGCGCCCGACATGCTGCCCCCCCTGCATGCGGCCATACCGCGCCTCACCAGCATCGGTGTTGTGACCTCGGGCGGCGGCATTGTGTGCAACAACGAGCCGCTGGACGCTCTGGCGGAAATGCGCGGCTTTGACCACTTTGAACGTAAAGGTCAGGAAGCCTGACATGCGTGCGCATATCGGCGTTGTCTGCTGGAACAGGCTTGAACTTACGCGGCTCTGCCTTACCAGCCTGCTACAAAAAACCCGGCCTGGCTACGGGCTTACCGTGGTGGACAACGGCAGCACCGATGGGACTCCGGAATTTTTGCAGTCGCTGGCCGCAGAGCATCCGCACATGCGCCTGCACCTGCTGCGCCGCAACATGGGCGTGGCCGTGGCCTCCAACCTTGCCTGGGACGATGCCGCCGATGCGGATTTTTACGTCAAACTTGATAATGACGTGGAAGTGCTCGACCCTCAGTGGCTGAACCGCCTCATGCGCATACTGACCGACAATCCCCGTCTGGGCATGGCGGGATACAGGCTGTGCGCAAAGCACGAAGGTACACCCGTGACTCTGGCCGACGGTTCGCCCGCGCTGGAGGTCATCTGCTGCAACGGGGCCTGCGCCTGCATTCCCCGCGCTGTCCACGAGCAGCTGGGGTTCTGGAACGAAGGCTTTGGCCGCTACGGCTATGAAGACCTTGAGTACAGCTGGCGCGCCCGCAAGGCTGGCTATACCCTGGTTTACGCTCCCCAGCAGGAAGCCCTGCACCACCACGGCACAGAGCCGGAATGCATTGACCCGGAGCAGGAACGCGGCAAGCTTTCCAGCCACACCTCGGATATTTCAGGCACCAAGGCCTATCTCATGTACCTCCTGCTCTACGAGCAGGGGGTCATTCCCCTGAAGACAGGCCGTAAATACCTGCCCATACCAGACGACGCCGGATTGACCTTTACGCTCAACCCGGCCCACAAGGCCCTGCAACGCCTGATGGTTCGTCTTATTAACAGCGTGGGCACCAGTCAGCAGGGCGAGCTTTCGCAGCTTGACCTGAGCGCATGGCAAAACAAAGGAAACCCCGCATGAGCACCACCTCGCATCGGCCCGATACCGCGCCCACGGCAAAGGAGCATCCCTCAATTTCTGGCGAAATGGTTGAAGAATTTCGGTCAGTTTGCCGCGATGCCTGGAAACAGGGACTGTTGTCCGGCTGCAACGGCAACGCCAGCCGAAGGTTTGGCGGCCACGCGCCAGGCCTTGTCTGCGTCACCCGCAGCGGCGCTGCCAAGGGCAGGCTCACCGCCGCCGACTGCTGCCTTATGGACATCACCACAGGCGCTGCCGTGTCTGGCGGGCCAGCATCCACAGAGTCGGGCATGCATCTTGCCATCTACCGCTCCCGCCCGGACTGCAATGCCATCCTGCACACCCATCCCCGCCGTCTGCTGGCCTTGAGCCTGCGGCTCGCGGGCAGGCAGGAGGACTTTTTGCGTCTGCCCCTTTTTGAAGCCGAGGTATGGCGGGCCAAGCTGGGCTTTGCCCCTGCCCTGCCCCCCGGTACCGCCGAACTGGCAGACGCCGTGGCCCTGGCCGCCAGCAGCAAGGATGCCGTATGGATGGCCGGGCACGGCCTGTGCTGTCTTGGACGCAACCTGGCCGAAGCACTTTGCCTGGCTGAAGAACTGGAACATCTGGCCGCGCTGCAGATACTTGCCACAGTGTAGTACAAGCATGGCCGCCGCTCCTTGCAGCCCGCATTTTGCGGGCTTTTTTTGTTCCCTTCAGTGTTACAACTTGCAAAAACATACGCGCCAAAGTAGCATGCACTATATTTTCGTAACACAAACTCAAAGGAGCCCCCCGCCATGCATATCCGTTCGCACCTTTGCGCTGCCTTGACCCTTATGGGCCTTATGATTTCCAGCTCTGCCGCCCTGGCTCACGAATTTATCCTCAAGCCTGACACGGCAACTCCTGCTGCCGGGCAGAAAACCCGCTTGCAGGCGCAGGCGGCCCATGTGTTCATGATCAGTGAAGAAGCCGAAAATCCCGCCAACGTGCGCCTGTACCTCTTGCAAGGCGACAAAAAAAACGACATCGCCCTTGCGGAAGACAAGGCGCTTGTTGCGCTGACGGGTGACTTCACCCTCGCGCAGAACGGCCCCGCCATGCTGGTGGGCCACCGCCTGCCCCAGATATGGTGCGAAACAACGCAGGGAGAAATGGAAGGCAGCCGCGCCGCGCTTGAAGCCAAGGGCATGAAGGTCAAATCTTCCGGCAAGTATGAAAAATTCGCCAAAACCCTGCTCAATCCCGCCAGCAACGACACCCTGTTCGGCAAGGCTCTTGGCCAGGATCTGGAGATTCTGCTGCTGACAAATCCCGCAGATCTCAAGCCCGGCGCACCCCTGAACGTACAGGTGCTGCTGCGCGGCAAGCCCGTGCCCAATGCCACTGTGGGCCTGACCCACGATGCCTTCAGCAAGGAGCAGGACGCCTACAAGTCCAAGGCGCAGACCGATGCGCAGGGCAAGGCCTCCTTTACCATAGACAAGCCCGCCCTGTGGATGCTGCGCACCACGGTAGTGGAAAAGACCCCCGGCTCGGACGCGGATGAGCACCATCTGCGCGCCACCTATGTGTTCCCCGTGAAGTAGCCCCGCAGTCCACACGCATACAGGCGGGGGAAGGTTCGCTTCTCCCGCCTGATCGCATTCCCACACCTGCTTGAGGCAAGGATAGTTATATGCGCATTTTCCTATTGGGGCGCTGCGCCGCCACCTGTCTTGCAGTTGCGCTGCTTCTTACGGGTGCCGCTGCCCAGGTTTCGGCCCATGCCCTGTATGCGGCAGACAGTCGGCATGACGGCGTGGTGCTTGTGCAGTTTGCCTACTCCAGCGGCGAGCAGCCCACCTATGCCAAGGTGGAGGTTTACAGCCCCGCAGACGACAAGGTGGAATTTCAGAATGGCCGCACGGACGCTCAGGGGCGCTTTGCCTTCATGCCTGACGCGCCGGGCCGCTGGCGTATCATTATGGCCGACAACATGGGCCACAGGGTTGAACACCCGGTGGAGGTCAGCGCCGCTCAGGGTTCCGCAGCCGCAAACAGTGGGCACGATGCAGGACCGGGCGGTTTTGCCATGCCCTTGCGTATTCTGCTGGGTCTGAGCTTCATTGCCAACATGGCGCTGGCGGCAGCCGTGCTGCGGCGCGGAAAAAAACGGCCTGCCTGACCGCGGTTCAAAACAGTTTTGACCACAAAAAACCGGGTGCTTCCTGATGGAAGCACCCGGTTTTCACATCTGGCAAAAAGCGGTTATTTCGGCTCGATAACTTCCCTGCCGCCCATGTAGGGAACCAGTACCTTGGGCAGCACAAGGCTGCCGTCCTTTTGCTGGCAGTTTTCAAGAATGGCGGCAATGGTGCGGCCCGTGGGCAGGCCGGAGCCGTTGAGCGTGTGCAGGAACATGGCCTTGCAGCCCTTGGGCTTGAAGCGGATATCGGCCCGGCGGGCCTGAAAGTCCGTGCATTGGAGCAGGATGAAATTTCGCGGAAGGTTTTTTGCGTGGGCAGCCACACTTCCACATCATAGGTCTTGGCAGAGCTGAAGCCCATGTCGCCCGTGCAGAGCGTGATAACGCGGTAGGGCAGTTCGAGCATTTCCAGCAGGTTGCAGGCGTGGCCGCGCATGATCTCAAGCTGGTTGAAGCTGTCGTCGGGGTGGGCGAAGCGCACCATCTCGACCTTGGTGAACTGGTGCATGCGGATAAGGCCGCGCGTATCCTTGCCAGCGCTGCCCGCTTCAGAGCGGAAACAGGGCGTGGCCGCGCAATAGGCGCGGGGCAGATCGGCCTCGTCCAGCACTTCGCCAGCGTGCAGGTTGGTCAGCGGCACTTCGGCAGTGGGAATCAGGTAGTATTCCCACTCGCGCAGCTTGAACAGGTCTTCCTCAAACTTGGGCAACTGGCCCGTGCCGGTCATGCTGGTGCGGTTGACCATGTAGGGCGGGCAGACTTCAATATAGTCTTCGGCCACTGTGTGTTGATCGAGAAAAAAGTTCACCAGTGCGCGTTCAAGGCGCGCGCCCCAGTTCAGGGATACCACAAAGCGGCTGCCGGTCAGGCGGGCGGCGCGCTCAAAATCAAGCCCTCCAAGGGCCACGCCCAGATCGCCATGCTCGCGCGGCTCAAAATCAAATTCGCGCGGCGTACCCCAGCGGTGCACTTCCACGTTTTCCGATTCGTCCTTGCCCACAGGCACGGCGGCGTCAGGCAGGTTGGGCACGCGCATGAGCCAGGTTTCCACATCGGTCTTGGCCTGGGCGGTTTCAACGTCCAGTTCCTTGATGCGGTCAGAAACGCCACTCATTTCGGTCAGCAGGGCCGTGGCATCCTCGCCCGCGCGTTTTTTGGCGGCCACTTCGGCAGAAGCCGCGTTGCGGCGGCTCTTGAGGGTTTCCACCTCGGTCAGCAGGGCGCGGCGGCGGGCGTCCAGCGCCAGAAATTCATTAACATCCAGATCCGAATGCCTGTCAGTCAAAGCCTTGGTCAGCACTTCGGGCTGCTTTTGCACCAGTTTGAGGTCAATCATAGCCGCTCCTGAAAAAAACGCGCACCGCGCGGGATATAGCAACATCTGCTCCGCATGAGGATGGGGAGCGCAACAGACAGGCTGTAGCATGCTGGGCCGTTGCCTGCAAGGCGGCTGCATGCGGCCTGTATCTGACAATCCGGCACAGGCAGACCTGCAAACCTTGCAAAAGGCAAATTTTGCGTATACGTAGTAACGAGTATTCTGGAGATTTTCTATACAAGTTACGTGAGGCCGTCATGAAACATTTACGCATTGTTCTTTGTGTATCCCTGCTGGCGTTGCTTGCAGCCTGCGGGCCGAGCAACAATGTTCGACTCTTGCCGCCGCCCGCTCTGGACGCTTCGGTGCTTCCTTCTCCCAACGCGCCCCGTGTGACCGTTGTGATGTTTGAAGACAAACGCATGGATCAGACCGTCATCGGCACCCGCCGCGACAACAGCGCGTTTGTCACCACCGACAATGTCGCCCAGTGGATCAGCAAGGCTCTGGCCGATGAACTTGCGCGCAACGGCATGCAGGTTTCCTATTCCATCAGCGTGAACGAAGCGCGCAAGGGCAATCCCGACTTTATGGTCACTGGCCAGGTCGATGAAGCCAACCTCCGCGAAACGTCCACCACCGACATGTCAACATCGCTGCGCGCAAACTACGTACTTGCCAACCGGCAGGCGCGCATCCTGCGTGAATCGCTCAACGCTTCGCAGTCGCGCACCGGCCTGCCCTCCGGCAGCGCTGCCGACAACCTGATGCTGGAAACTCTGCGCGACCTGGTCAAACCCATGGCGCACAAGATTGTCCAGACCATCGAGGCAAAAAAATAAGCCCATGCGGGCCTTGCGTACATTGTTTTCCAGCTTGCCACTGGCGGCTCTGCTGGGAACTTTTGCCCTACCGCCGGTCTTGCTGACCGGCGGCGCGGCATGCGCAGCAGACCACACGCCCGACCCTCCTGCGGCGCTCTCCACAGCTGACAAGCCAGCAACCGGGGGCAAGGGCGCTGAGGGCAAGACGGCAGACAACAGCCCCGCCGAAAGCACCACGCTCACGCCTCCCGCGCCCGATCAGCTCTCGCCTTTGGAAAATACCTCCCCTGCTTCCAGACCAGGCCCCCTCCCACTGCCCTCGCCCGTTATTCGCAGCGCGCATTGTCCCGCCGCTCCGCTGCCTCCACATGCCCAAAGGCTGTGCGCCGAAGCGGCCGCCCTTCTGGAGGCTCTGCGCACCGCCGCCGCAGCCCTGCCCAACAGGCGCGACATCCGCATGGGCATTACAGATTTCAACGAATAC
>JASGGT010000043.1:0-18949 GCA_047602655.1 Desulfovibrio sp.
CCCTGCACATAATGCTGCCCAGCCATCTGCGGACAAAAAACCACATGGGGTTGCCATTGGTGCAACGCTGCAATCTCTGAAAAAGGATGCAATTGTTCCAAAAGTAGCCGACGCTGCTCCTCACCTGTAGCTTGCTCAAGGGCCGCCAGAATTTTTCTGGCAACGGGCACAAATTGCTCCGGGATATTGTACCCATCAATGTCATGTCCCGCAAAAGCAAGCCGAGCCACAAGAGCATCCCATTCATCATCAGAGGTATGCCATACGCCAACTTCATATGTTTGGGGATCAAGCAAGGCCAGCGCCTCAGCAACAGCCTTGGCATACTGAAACGATCCTCCCCAGACGGACCTGGTGGGCGAGTATAGGGCTATGCGCCATCTCATACTGCGAACCGCACCCTAGTCCTTGATCTGCACGAGTTCGTCCCCGATGGGACTAAACCTTTCCTTGTCATACTCCCCGGCGTAGGGTCCCTGCTTTACTTCCACAATTTCCGACTGCTCCAGCATGACAAAACCATGCCCGCCGTGAGCCAGCAGCACGATATCGCCGGGCAGGAGCACATGGCTTTCAAGATACACCCTGGTGGTGGGTTCATACAGATCGAGCCGCACCTTGCCCGACCGGATGATGAGCACTTCCTGCGTCCATTCAATGGTGCGCGGCACCGCGTTGTGATCGTGCGGCGGAATAACATAGCCCTTGGGCCGGTTCATGTACCCAAGCTGCTGGGAGAAGGTATCCGGCGTAAAAAACCGGATACCTTCGTCCTTAAAGTCGGCCCGCAGGATCATGGCAAGAAGCTGCCCATTATGCGAGATTTCGATCATGAGACGCTCCTTTGCGCGCTGCGCCTTTATCCGATAGCCCTTTGCAGCCGGGCAAGGGTTTCCTGCCTGCCCAGAAAGGCCATGATTTCATTGAGGTGCGAACCGCCCATAAAGCCCATGAGGGCCGTGCGTAGCGGCGGGGCCACTTCCTTGAACTTCAGCCCGTTGTCGGCAACGTAGGCGTTGAGCGCGGCCTCGAGGGCTTCTGCGGTAAAAGGCTCGCACGCGGCAAAAACAGCCGCAAGGGCCTGCAAATGCGCCTTGCCTGCATCAGTAAAATGCTTGGCCGTGTCTTTTTCCACATAACTGAGTTCTGCGGCAGGCACCAGCAGAGGGCGGAAGGCCGCGCCCAGGGCCTTGAGGTTATTGGCCCGCTCGCGGAACATGACGCACAGAGGCTCAAGTTTTTCCTGCGGCAATGCGCCAAGCCCGGCCTCTTCCACAAAGGGGGCAACAAGTGCCGCCAGTTCCGGCAGGGGCAGCGCCCGCATAAAGTGTGCGTTGCACCATTCAAGTTTGGCCGGATCAAAGGCAGCGGCGGCAGGGTTCAGGTTGGTGCCATCAAAATATTCGATCAGCTCTTCCTTGGTAAACAGCTCCTGATCGCCGTGCGACCAGCCAAGCCGCACCAGATAGTTCACCAGCGCCTGCGGCAGCAGGCCGTCCTGCTGATACTCAATAACAGCCCGCGCGCCGTGGCGCTTGGAGAGCTTTTGCCGATCCGGGCCAAGAATCATGGGCACATGCCCAAAGCGCGGCACGGGCAGGCCCAGAGCTTCATAAATGAGAATCTGGCGCGGCGTGTTGGAAACGTGATCATCGCCGCGAACAACATGGGTGATGCCCATTTCGTAGTCGTCCACCACCACGGCCATATTGTAGGTGGGCATACCGTCTGCGCGGCGAATAACCATGTCGTCCAGCTCGGTGACATCCACGGCGATCTTGCCCTTCACCAGATCGTCAAAAACGACCTTGCCAGCCACAGGCGCCTTGAGGCGCACGCAATGGCCCTCGCCGGGGCCAAGATTCCGTTCGCGGCAGCGGCCGTTATAGCGCGGCTTGAGGCCGTTCTGGCGGGCTTCTTCGCGCATGGCTTCCACTTCTTCCGGCGTGCAGGAGCACCAGTAGGCGTGGCCTGTTTCCAGCAGCTTGTCCACGTAGCGGTTGTACACATCGGCCCGCTGGGTCTGGTAGGTCAGCTCGCCGTCCCAGTCCAGCCCAAGCCAGCGCATGGAGGCCAGTATGGAATCGGTATATTCCTGCTTGGAGCGCAGCAAATCTGTGTCTTCAATGCGCAGGTGAAAACGTCCGCCGGAGTGGCGGGCCAGGAGCCAGCAAAAAATGGCGGTGCGTGCGCCGCCTATGTGCAGATGCCCTGTCGGGCTGGGTGCGAATCGGGTTACCACTTGAGTCATGTTGCTTTCCTTGAAACTGGCGTTGGGGGGAAGGTCGCGCATGGGCGGCTGAGTGTCAAGGGCCGCAGCACAGGTGAGGGGGCTTTGCCGTTTCCGGCAACCTGCTGCCGCCCGCATGGCATCCGGCCATTCCTATTCTGCCGGGCCTCGACTGAACAGTTTGAGCGTGCGCCGTAGATCGGCAAGATTAACGGGCTTGGTCAGATGCGCGTCCATGCCCTCCTGCATGCTGCGTTCCGCATCGCCACGCATGGCATAGGCCGTCATGGCGATAATGGGCACAGTTTTGGCCCCCGGCAGGCTGCTGGCCCTGATGGCCCGCGTGGCGGAATAGCCGTCCATAACAGGCATCTGCACATCCATGAGGATAATATCAATCTCTGCGCTCCGCTGGTTCCAGATTTCCACGGCCTCCTGCCCGTTGACGGCAGAAATGCAGGCTATGCCCATATCCTCCAGCAGAACCTCCATGATCTCGCGGTTAATATCGCCGTCTTCGGCCAAAAGTACGCGCAGGCCCTGAAGCGATGCGGCTTCGTCTCCGCTGTTCTCTTCTGCCTGCGCCTGCGTGCAGTCCTGGCTGCAAATGGCAAAGGGCAACTCCACTCGAAAAATACTTCCCTGACCTGGCTCGCTCTGTACAGAAATGCTCCCGCCCATGAGGGATATCAGGCGGCGGCATAATGAGAGGCCAAGCCCCGTGCCGCCAAATCTGCGAGTGATGGAGGTATCCGCCTGCGAAAAAGGCGTAAATGCGCGGGCCAGTTCATCGGGCGACATGCCAATGCCTTCATCGCTCACAACAAAGGCCAGCCTCGCCCTGCCGTCATTTTGCTCCAGCAGCTCCACGGCCAGGCGCACCGTGCCGCGCTCGGAAAATTTCAGCGCGTTGCCGCCCAGATTCAGCAGAATCTGGCGCAAACGCAGGGCATCGCCGGAAAGCATCTCCGGCACGCGAGGGTCCATGCGGCTCTCAAGGCTGAACTCCGCACGCTTGTGCCCGGCCCTGGGCCGCAGCAGGGACATGACGGACTCAAGCTCCCTGCGCGGCTCAAAAGGCAGATTTTCGAGTTCCAGATGGTTGGCTTCGATTTTTGAAAAATCCAGCAGGTCGTTGATGATATCCAGCAGCGATTCGCAGGTTGAATGGATTTTTTCCACATAATCCCGCTGCTGGGGATTCAGGGGGGTGTTGAGCACCAGATGCGCCATGCCCATGATGCCGTTCATGGGAGTGCGTATCTCGTGGCTCATATTGGCAAGAAAAATACTTTTGGCGGCATTGGCTGCTTCGGCGGCCTCCTTGGCCTCGCGCAGGATTCGCTCGTGCTGGCGCGCCTCCGTCACATCGCTGACATAACCGGCAATGCGCAGCACTCCCGGCCCGCTCACAATCTCATAGGCCAGCGCATACCAGCGCAAACCCTTGCGCGGGTGGGCAACCCGCAAATCCAGATGCTCCTGCCCTCCAGCCGTCCAGCCTGAGGGGTCGCACAGTTTGCGCCACCGGGGCTGATCCTCGCTCACAACGCGCGAACCAATGAGCTTAAGCCTGTCAGCCGCATTCGAGGCCGTATTGATGCCAAACTGCTCATAAAAAACATCATTGCCTGTGATGTCCAGACCAGAATTTTCAAGGCGCGCTATCTCAAAAACTCCAAGCCAGCCCAGCCGGCAGGCCAGAGAAAGACGCACAAGCCCCTCGCGCAGGCTCTGATGCGCCTCGTGCAGTTCCGTCATATCCTGATGGTAACCGACAATCCGCACAACATCGTCATGATCGGCGCTGATGCGCCGCCCGCCGCAGCGCACAGGCACCAGTCCCCAGGAAGGGTGATTGTACTGGTAGCGCACCTCGTGCATGGCAGTGTCTGCAATAAATTCGTCATGGATGGCCCACAGGTGCGGGCGGGAGCGGGCATCAACCCTGTCTACCCAAAAGTTGAAGCATTGAGCAGGGGTCATTTCTTCACTTGCGCCGAGCAGGCGCAGGGTCACCGGATTGGCAAGCATGGATATATGGCCGGAGTTTCTGTCGATATCAATGACCCACAGCCCCACATTGGCCGCAGCCAAGGCTTCGCTGTTCCAGTCCTCGTTGCGGGACGCGTCTTTTGCAGCGTTTTTTACGGCCATAATCCCCCCGTTTTCCATTGTTCCATCCATAGCTGTTTTACAGCTCCAAGACAATGCCGGGCAGGGTTGCCGCGCCTTGAGACCAGGCAATTTGCACATGGCGAAAATCAAAAATTATACGCATCGCAACACGCTTGTCACACAGCGCTATTGCGGGGCGGCGCACAGGGTGCTAGTGCTTCCTACTGTCAACCAAATACGCAATACTGATGAAAGGCCCGCGCCTGCGCCTGAGCGTGCACGAGGCGGAGCAGCCTTTCCGGCCAGACGGCCAAAGGACCAAACAGATGAAAAACGCTACAGTCGTTATCAAATACGGCGGTCACGCCATGGACAAGCCTGACCTCAGCTCAGCCTTTGCCACCGACCTTGCCCAGCTTTCCGAACAGGGCATGGGCTTTGTGGTGGTGCACGGCGGCGGCCCGCAGATTTCCGCCCTGCTCAAGCGCCTGAACATTGAAAGCCACTTTGTGGACGGCCTGCGCGTTACCGATGCGGCCACCATGGAAGCGGCAGAAATGGTGCTTTGCGGGCAGGTGAACAAGGCCGTGGTCAACGAATTTGCACGGCAGGGAGTGCGCGCTGCGGGTATTTCCGGCCGCGACGGAGGCCTGCTGCGCGCAAGGGTGAAAAATCCCGCGCTCGGCCTGGTGGGTACGGTGGAAGCGGTGGATCCTGCCCTGCCCCGCTGCCTGCTGGAGGGCGGCTTTGTGCCTGTGGTGGCTCCTGTGGCCTCCGGCCCGGACGGCGAAGCCCTGAACATCAATGCCGATACCGCCGCAGGCGCGCTGGCAGGAGCCATCGGTGCGGAATATTTTGTGCTGATCTCTGACGTGCCAGGCGTGCTGGATGCTGACGGCAGGCTCATTCCCAGCCTCAACCGCAAGGAAATCCAGAACCTGCGCGAAACCGGCGTTATCACCGGGGGCATGATCCCCAAGGTGGAAGCCTGCCTCAACGCTCTGGATGCGGGCTGCCAGCGTGCGCTTATTCTTGACGGACGCTCGCCTTCAAGCCTGCGCCGCTACCTGCTTGACGATGCCCCGCTTGGGACGGTCGTCTCCAATTAGTCTTTTTACTGCCGGATGTAGTGCGGAGAAAAGCCAGATAGACAGTTAAAAGGCATCACGGCTCCTCCCCTGCAAAATATCCAAAAAGGCCCGAGACCGGGCGGCGCATTGCCGCGTCATCCGGTCTCGGGCCTTTCATGCTTCTAAAAGTCTGTTTTTTAGCGACCTCGCCGCACCCACCATTCCCGCTCAACCTGCCCATACCACCAGCGGTTGTGATCCGCGCGCAGCACAGCCTCCGCCACCTGCTGCGCCGCAGGGCTGCGCAGACGCTTTACCGCGCTTTCCAGCCACTGGGCGGCAAAGGCATTGCCCTTGTCCAGCTCGGCCTTGAGGTTGCAGATAAGATCAAGCTGGTCGGCATCGTGCGCCAGAATGGCCTCTCGGCTGGCTTCTTCCTCCAGCTCGTCCCAGAGGGGCAGCACGTCATCCTCAAGCCCTGTGCCGTCCACGCAGTCTTCCAGCGCCTTGCGGGCCTGACACTGCGCATAGCGGTGGTTCACGTAGTTCAGATCGCCCGTGCGCGCCTCGTGCAAATCATGGAACAGGCAAAGATACGTCACCCGCGCCGGGTCCATATCGCACATGCGGGCCAGCACATAGCCCATGACGCTCACCCGGTAGGAATGCTCGGCCACGTTCTCCTGCCCGGTGCCCAAAAAGGCGTATCCCGTGCGGGGCGTGTGCCGCAGCATGCCGACTTCGTTAAAAAAATCCGCAATCCGGTCAAGCCGATCCGCGCTTACGTCCATAGCCGGGAAATCGCCGTTGTTGCTCTTGGATTCACTCATGCCTGTTCAATACCGATCCCGACGGCCTGTTGCAAGGATGCAGGGCAAGGATGCAGGGCGCGGATGGGGGGCGCGGACGGGGGGCGCGGACGGGGGGATGAATAAGAAACGCCTCCGGCGGCTTAAGGGCTGCGCCCTTAAGAATCCCGTTTCCCCGATCTTGCCTGCCCAATTTATGAACCTGCCGCGACATTTCTCTGTCTTTTCAGACAAAGCGAGCTTCCTGTGGTCTTTTACGGGCGGGAGCGTTTTGCACGGCAATACAATCTCGACGTCTTTTACATGTGGAGAGTTTTGCGCGCTGGCAAGGCGCACAAGGGGACGACCGAGGGGGTGGACGTTCTGATCCATGACCGATGTCGGCCCCGCAGTGGAACGCAGCCCGCGTGCAAAAGAACCCGCCCGCCACCCGTAACTGCGCAACTGGTGATCGGAGGAATTTTGTGCGCTGGCAAGGAAGGAGCGCTTTTTTTCATGCAGGGAGTGTACTCCAACGGTACTCGACCGGAATGAAAAAGCGCGCCTGACGCAGCCAGCGCGCGAAAAGAACCCGATCACTCCAAGCCGTACTTGCGCAGCTTGTTGTGCAGCGTAGCCCTCGTAATGCCCAGCTGCCGCGCCGCCTCGCTCTTGTTGTCGCCCGTCTGGCGCAGTGTTTCCTCGATGGCGCGGCGCTCCACGGCATCCAGGGGCAAGCCTGCCAGGGAAGCGTCCGCCTCGGGCTGACGCTCGTCGGGCAGGGCGGGGCCGGTGATGACAGACGGCAGTTCGCGCTCGGTGATGAGGTCGCCGTTGCAGAGGATCACGGCGCGTTCCACGGCGTTTTCCAGTTCGCGCACGTTGCCGGGCCAGGGATAGCGCAACATATGGGCCAGCGCCTGCGGAGAAAACCCGCGCACGCTTTTGCGGTTGCGGCTGGCAAAGCGCTCCAGAAAATGCGCGGCCAGCACGGGAATGTCCTCGGCCCGGTCGCGCAGGGGCGGCACTTCAATACAGATGACGTTGAGGCGAAAGTAGAGATCCTCGCGAAAGCGCTTTTGCGCCACTTCTTCGCGCAGGTCGCGGTTGGTGGCGGCCAACACGCGCACGTCCACTGTGATGGAGGCGTCGGCCCCCACGCGCTGCACCTCGCCCTGCTGCAAGGCGCGCAAGAGCTTTGACTGAAGGGTGAGAGGCATTTCGCCGATTTCGTCCAGAAAAAGCGTCCCTCCGTTGGCCTGGGCAAAGCGCCCCTCGCGGCGGCGGTCCGCGCCGGTGAACGAACCCTTTTCGTGCCCGAACAGTTCGGATTCCAGCAGGTTTTCAGCCAGGGCCGCGCAGTTCACCGTCACCAGGGGTTTATCCGCTCTGGAACTGGCGCAGTGCAGGGCGCGGGCCACCAGTTCCTTGCCTGTGCCGGATTCGCCGGAAATGAGCACCGTAGCCTCTGTAGGAGCAACAGTGGCGATAATTTCCTGCATGGCGCGGATGGAGGCGCTGCGGCCAAGGATGCCGGGGCGGGAGGCGGCATCGCTGAGCTGACGGCGCAGCTCGCGGTTTTCCACACTGAGACGCGAATGCTCGATGGCTTTTTCAAGCGTATGCCTGAGAGCCTCGAAATCCAGCGGTTTGACCAGATAGTCGTAGGCGCCGAGGCGCAGGGCCTCCACGGCTGTTTCCACTGAGGAATAGGCCGTCATGAGCACCACGGGCAGGGCTGGATTATACTCAAGAATGTTTTTGAGCGCGTGGATGCCGTCCATGCGTGCCATGCGGACGTCTGTCAGCACTGCGTCAAAGGATTTTTCGCGCACCAGAGGAACGGCCTCGTCGCCGTCCGTGGCTTCTTCCACAGCATATCCCCAGGAGCGCAGCATGGTGCGCAGCATGCCGCGGTGGGCATCGTCATCGTCTACAACCAGTATGCAATTGCTCACCGTATCCTCACTTTATGCTTGGCAAAACCTGAAACCCCGGGCCGCAGCGCCAGCGCGCAGGTTATTTCTTGCGATTGTCCTGCGCCTCCGCGCCTTCAGCTGCGCGGGGCAGCCAAATGCGGAACGTGGTTTCACCACGGCGCGCAGTTTGCGCGGGGCGCGAGGTGACGCTGATTTCGCCGTCGTGGGCTTCCACGATCTTGTGCACCATGGCAAGCCCCAGCCCCGTGCCCTGCCCCTTGGTGGTATAGTAGGGGTCAAAAATATGCGACAGATGGCTGGCCTCAATCCCCGTGCCGTTGTCGCGCACCATAAGGCACACGCGCCCCTTGCGCTCCACAATGGCAAGGGTGAGCTGCCCGCCGTCGGGCATGGCGTCCAGCGCATTGAGGCAGAGGTTCAACAGGGCCTGCCCCATGCGTTCGGGATCGGCCAGGGCCAGCGGCACCCGCCGGGGTGAACGGCAGACAATCTTGACCTTGCGCTTGTCCGCATCCTGATGGATGAGGCGCGTCACGTGATCCACCACAAGCTTGAGATCCGTCGGGTGCGGGCTCACATCGCTGGGGCGCGAAAGCCCTATAAGATCCATAATTACGCGATTGAGGCGGTCAACCTCGTGCACCATCACATTGGCTGCCTCGCGGTCTTCGCTGCCCTCGGGAAAACGCTGGCCGAAATAGGTGGCGTAGCCCTTGATGGAGCTTAAGGGATTGCGGATTTCATGTGCAACACCTGCGGCCAGATTACCCACAGCGGCCAGTTTTTCCTTGCGGCGCACTTCTTCTTCAAGCCTGCGCACCTTGCCCTCGGCCATGCGCTGCCGCTGACGCGATTCCCGCGCCCGCTCGGCGTAGTACAGGGCCACAAGACAGGCCAGGCCCACCAGCAGGGTCACGGCGGCCAGCATGGCAACGTAGTCCCGGTTCTGGCTGCGCGTTATTTCAAAGGGCGAAAGATCAAGCCCGAGAAAAATCACCGGCAGCGGGAAGCCCCTTGGCAGATCGCGTATGCCCGGCGAAAATTGCCTGTACACGGCAAACACCCGCCGCCCCTCCATGCGCATGATGCCCCAGTGAGGCAGCATGTCGGGGGCAAGATCGCGCATGGTGGCCTCATCGGCTTCGTGCGAGCCCACCTGCAAAATTTCGCCAAGGCGTGCAGGATTGCTGTGCGCCACAATGGTGCCGTCAGGCATGGTCACGGCCACAAAAACAATGCCGGGGCTTTCACCCATTTCTTCCAGCAGCACCTGAAGGCGGACGCCAGCCTCGCTGCGCATGCCCGAGCGCAGGATGCTCTCAAAGGCGATGATCAGCGATGAACCCTTTTCCGCCAGCAGGCGGGCCATGGCGGCCTCGCTGCGGTCAATGGAAATAAGAGTCAGCAGCGTCACCATGAGGGCCAGCACCACGGCGGCCCCGCCCAGCAACAGGCCAAGCGGCGTATGCGCGCCAACAGCGGCTGCCTGCGCGGTCCTTGACTTATCTGTTGGGCTTGCTGCGGCTGCGCCCTGTTGCGCTGCTTCCTGCCCGTTTTTTTCAGCTGTGCTGTTTTCCATATTCATACGGCACACTCTGTATTGCTCGCGGCACCGCCAGAGGTGCGCCGCGAGTAAAAAAATTTGCACGCTTTTTGCAACAAAACAATCATTCCCTGTGCCCACAAAGCCGGGAATCTTGCCACCCCGCTCAGTGATTGGTATGAGAGCGGGACGAGTTTATTCTTCAGAAGGTCTTTTATGATGAAACCCCTTCTTTCCCTTTGTGTTCTGGCCAGTCTGTGCCTCCCCCAGCCAACGGCGGCGGATCAGACCGACTATGCGGAATATACACCTTCGCCGGGAAGCCCCGCAGCCAACCATGCCGCAGACATGCGGACATGGCTGCAACAGCTTTCGCCCGCGCAACGGGCCAAAGCCCAGGCCGTCATTGACGAATACTCCCCCAAGGTGAACGAACTGCGCAAAAGCATCATGCTGAAAAAAAACGAGCTTGCCCACCTGAGCTACAACCAGACCACCTCGCCGGAAACGCTGCCCCGCCTGGGGCATGAATTACAGCAATTGCGAGATGAACTGCGCGCCCTTCTGCAACGAGCAGACCAGCGCATGGATACTGAGGTAGGCGTTCCGCTTGGCAGCCCGCAAACCCGCGGGTGCAGCATGGAATATCCCGGTCTGTCCACTTCCGCCAGCAAATAACCGCAGCAATCTGCTCGCAGCAACACGCGTCCGCCCACAAGGCGGGCGCGTTTTTTATTCAATTTTGCCCGGCAGCCCCTGTAAGAAAATTATGCAGATGTACAAATTTTATACAGAGACAATACCCGAATGTATAAAAAACATACGCTTCTCTGCCCGGTGGCGCAACGACCACCAGGGCGAATACGCTAACTTACTAATTTTGCTAAATAAAACATAGTTGGCACACGCATTGCTACATTGCAAGCAAACGTTGAAGGAACAACGAAACCATATACGAGAAAAAAGACTACGAGGTAGCCTTCCATGAAATCCAAAAACATCGCCATCGCAGCCATACTTGCAGCAACCCTGATGGGTGGCGCCATAACTGCCTACAGTCAGCCTGGCCCCGCAGGAGATATGCCCGAAGGCATGCGGGAAATGGGCGGCTGCATGGGTGAAATGCCCTGCCCCGGCATGCAGGGACACGGCATGATGGGACGTGGGGCATACACCCCCGAACAGCAGCAGAAGTACGATGCCATTGTGGCCGAGTTCGTCAAACAGATGGAACCCGTAAAGGACCAGATGTTCATCAAGCGGCAGGAGCTGCGCGCCCTGCAAAATGCCTCCAATCCCGATATTGCGGCTGTGCGCGCCACTGCCACCGAATTGCTGCAACTCAGAAAGCAGCTCGGCCAGATGCATGAAACCATGACACAGCGTCTTGAAAAGGAAGTGGGCAAGCCTGCCGCTGCCCCCATGCCTAAGAAGGACGCCCCCGCTGCGGCGAAACACCAACACGGCGCGGCCCAGTAACCACAAACTAACCGAATTGCCGCTCCCAACTCGTCCGCCCAAGGCGGTTGATATATACAGGATCACAGAGAACAAATTTCCGTCCTGCCCCCTACCCCCAAGGGGGGCATTACGGAGCCTCCAAGAACCTCCTCCTTTGAACAGAACCTTATAACCATCAACACCCTCCCTCCCTTCTCGGCCGCCGGTTCCCCCCCGGCGGCCGCCTCTTTCAGGGCTGACCCCAGACGCGCAAACCCCGCCATATGGCGGGGTTTGCGCGTCTGCCGAGCGGCTGCGGCCTGACGGTACCATGCCACTGGATAGAGCAGTTAACTCATTCCGTTTGCAACCTGCTCTACATAAAGACAAGCTGCGGCGCTGCCCCGTCGTCAAAGATTACTGAACGCAGCCCCAGCGCCAACCACCTGCCGCGCAGTTCTCCGCCCGCTCCCAAAAGAAACCTTGCGTTGCGCGGGGCAGATGCAGATCAAAGGGGCGGGGATGATGCGGCACGCCCGCGCCCAGCAGTTCGCTCACCGCCAGCAGCAGGGCACGCCCCTTGACCCTGCCGCCGAGCTCCCTGTCCACCGGCCCGGCAAGCACTGCGGAGTCCAGCCCCGGTTCCGGGGCAAGCCCCATGCGGATTACCGACACATCCGCCCGCGCCGCCATGAGCCAGCCGTGGGCAAGGGCCTCAAGCGTGGTTTCAAGCGGCCAGGGCTTGTAGCTCCCCTCGCGCCACATGGCAGCAAGGCCGGTGCCTTCAAGCACCAGACAAGGGTAAAACCGCAACATCTGCGCCCCAGCAGCAAGGGCCACTGGTACATCGTCCATAAAAAACTGCGGGCTGTGCCCCGGCATGCCGGGCAGGAGCTGCACCACCAGTTTGAGGCCCGCTGCACGCACCAGTGCGCAGGCCGCTCGGGCAGTCGCGCCGACATAGCCCCGTCGGGAGGCAGCAAGCGCACTGTCAGCAAAGCTCTGCACGCCAAGCTCCACCACGCCGCAGCCTGCGGCACGCAGCCTTTCCAGTATTTGGGCGTCCACTCTGTCCGGACGTGTTGAACAGCGAAAGGAGCTTATCCAGCCTTTTTCCCGCGCTTCGCAGGCCAGATTGAGGCAGGCTGTCAGATCCTCATCCGGCAGGGCTGTGAAGGTGCCGCCATAAAACGCCAGTTCCGCCGCAGGTTGCCCGCTCTCATGCCGCAGGCGCAGATTCTCCCGTGCCGTACGCAACAGGCCGCCCATAGCATCGGCGTACGGGGGTGCCGCATTGTCCGGCCGCCGGCAGTCGCCAATACCGGTCTGCACATCCTGCGCGCAAAAAACACAGCGCACAGGGCAGCCCCTGAACGGCAAGAAGACCGGCACAACGACTTGTCGTGCCGCGCCGCGCCGCAGCCAGCCAAAATCGAGCGGCACTGCGCCCGCGTGCTCCCTTGCTGCATATTGGATATGCGGAGTGGCGGACGCTGATTCGCCGCGAATATCTATATGGGATGCCCGGCAAAGAGGGGAAGAAATGTCCATAAGGGTCATGGACAAAAACTTTTTTTTGAGAGGCATAGGGGCTCGCTGACTGTGAAACGGTATGTAGAGCGCATTGGACGGGAAAAGACATGCAGGCGATTTTTTTAAAAAAATCTTGCTCTGTCTGTAAGTTGCGTGTATTTTACACAAAAGTTCCGTTTGTGTGAAGCTGACAAACATTGCTGCGGGGCATTAGGAACACTGGGTTCCACTCAGCCATACCAGCGCACTGCGCCGGAGAGCACTATGAAAAAAACACTGACCAAAGCGGACATCGTGGAGGCCATCTACGAAGAAACGGACAAAAACCGCGTAGATGTGAAGAACGTGGTAGAAAAACTGCTGGAGATCATGAAGGTCGCCATCAAAAAAGACCGGGCCCTGCTTATCAGCGGCTTCGGCAAGTTTGAGTGTTATGACAAGGCCTCCCGCAAGGGCCGCAACCCCAAGACTGATGAAACCATCACCCTGCCGCCGCGCAAGGTTATGGTGTTTCGCCTCTCGCGCAAGCTTCGCGCGGAGTTGAACCCCTAGAGCATTTTCACTTTGAAATACTTGCTTAACGGCGAAGCGCTCTGCAGTCTTCGCCCGTAACTTCCTTCGTTGTAACGGTCGAAGCAAGTTCGCCTTGCAAGCATTTCGTGGCGTGGATTTTTTCCAAAATCCACGCAGAGCAGATAAACATTTTCAATGTTAATCTGCTCCAGGCAGGCTCGGAGCCTTAACATGCCGGTGGGGGCGCGTGTGACGCGTTTCTTGTCGTGCGCGCTTTTTTTTGCCATCTGGCCTACAAAAAATGCACAGCCCGGCACGGCAGACATGCTTGCCGGGCTTGAGCAACCGCCTTGCCTGCTGAACGGAACGCAAGGCGCACTGGGGATCAAAGCAGGATGCCCCGCATTCCGGCGGCTCGGCCGCAGCGTGCGGAGCATCCCACACCGCAAACTCGGAAGAATCCAGGCTGACGCCAGCGCGGCGGGCATGTCCACGCCGTCCAACGGGAGTCGCACATGCTTTTCAACTCGTATACATTCCTTTTCGCCTTTCTACCCCTGCTGCTGGTGTGCTGGCGGCTGACCCAGGGCTACGGCCCCACGGGTCTTGCCCTGTTGCTGCTGGCTTTTTCCGTAGTATTTTACGGTTTGTGGGGTTTGCCCTTCCTGATTCTGCTGGCTGTCATTCTGGGCATGAACTATGCTTTTGCCCTTGCCCTGGCAGCGCCGGAACCGGAACAGAAACAGGAGGGCGCAGCCGCTGAAAGCGCCGATGGAGCAACCGGGGGCGCAGCCGGGAACGATGGTGAAAAAGCCTGCCTGTGCGGCTCGCGCAAGCAGGCTGGCTGCCGGTTCCGCCTGAGCCGCAAGGGCCTGCTGACGCTTGCTCTGGTGCTCAACCTGCTGCCCCTGCTGTGGTTCAAGTACTCCGCATTCCTTGCCCAGAATCTTGGGGCGCTGCTGCATGCGCAGTTGCATTTCACCCCGCCAGGGCTGCCCCTGGGTATTTCTTTTTATACCTTTATCCAGATCGCCTGGCTTGTCAGCGTATATCGCGGGCAGGTCACGCCTCAGGGCTTTACGCGGCATGCGCTGTTTTCCGCCTGTTTTCCCTACGTGATTTCCGGGCCAATCGTGCGCTATGAGCAGATAGGCCCGCAGTTTGACACTCTTGCCCCCACCAATGCAGAAAATCTGGCTCAGGGCTTCACGCTTTTCACCATCGGCATGGTCAAAAAGGTTCTGCTGGCCGACAGCATTGCCATGTATGCCGACTCTGTCTTCAATGCTGCGGAAAAGGCCTTTCCGCTCAGCGGGGCCGAGGCATGGCTGGGTTCGCTGTGCTATACCTTCCAGCTGTATTTCGACTTTTCGGGCTACACGGACATGGCCATTGGCCTTGCCCTCATGCTGGGCCTCAGGCTGCCGGAAAACTTTGATTCGCCCTACAAGTCCACAGGCATTGTGGACTTCTGGCGGCGCTGGCACATCACGCTCAGTTCGTGGCTGCGCGATTTTCTGTACATCCCCCTTGGCGGCAATCGCAAAGGGCGGCTCATGCAGTACCGCAACCTTTTTCTGACCATGCTGATCGGCGGCGCGTGGCACGGCGCAGGCTGGACCTTTATTGTCTGGGGCGCGCTGCACGGTTCCATGCTGGGCATCAACCACTTCTTCCGCGCCTGCATCAAGGGCAAGACGCTGGAGCGCGTGCTGGCCCTTGCGCCGCTGCGCATCTGCTCCATCCTGTTTACATTTTTCTGCATCAACCTGTGCTGGGTTGTGTTCCGCGCACTGACGATTGAAGGCGCGGGCCGCATGTTCAAAGCCATGTTCGCAGGGCCGTTTACGCGTGAAGCGGCGGGCCTGAGCGCAACAACCGACGGGCTTACGGGCTTTGCCGCCCTGGTGGCCCGCTGGCTGCCCAACAACTACATTCAGGGATGGGTTCCCTTTGCCCTGCTGCTGGTGAGCTTTCTGGTGGTCTGGGCGCTGCCCAACAGCCACGAGATTCTGCATGGCAGACGCGATGGAAGCCGCCCGCGCTTGAGCTGGCGACCCACCGCCGCCTGGGCTACGGGGCTGGCCGTTATGGCCTTCCTGACCCTGATTCTGGTTTCGCGCAAGGCGACCTTCCTGTACTTCCAATTTTAACCACGCGTGAACGCCATGAACAACACAGAAACCGCCTTTTTGAAGCGTTATTTTCTCGTGCTGCTGGGCCTTGTCCTGGCAGGATGCCTGCTGGCCGTTCCCTATACCGCGTGGTGGCTGCACAGCAGCGGCGATGTGGCAGTGGAGCGGGCCGTCACCGAACAGTCCAAGGGGAATTTTGCCGTATTTGGATCCGGCGTTTCCCAGGATTTTGTGGACTACAAACTGCAACTCTATGCCAAGGTGAAGCCCGAAATCGCCGCCGTGGGTTCCTCGCGCGTCATGCAGTTCCGCGGCGCGTACTTCCGCAAGCCCTTCCTCAACGTGGGCGGCACGGCGGGCAACCTGCCCGTGCTACGCTCCACCATTGATGCCATGCTGCGCAGCCACAAGCCCGATGCCATCATCATCGGGCTGGACTTCTGGTGGTTCATGCCGCAGTGGAATGCCGATCCTTTCAAGGAAGAGCCGCCCACCAGCGGATCGTACAACTACGGATTCGACAGCCTCAAAAAGCCTTGGACATGGCTGCTTGAAGGAAAAATCTCGTTCAGGGACTTTATCGCTCCCATGTTGCCGCAGTCCATGGGCGGATTCCGCAACGCCCGGTACGGCATCATGGCCCAGCAGTACAACGACGGCTTTGGCTCTGACGGCTCGTGGTATTATACAGGTGAAAGCACCGGGCAAAAGCGGCCCTTTGACTACCAGTTTGAGGACACCCTCAAGCAGGTACGCTACGGCACCAAGGCCTTTTTCCACGCCAAGCCGCTGGCTGACAGCCGCGACCCCGGCGGCATCAGCAGCGCCCATCTGGACGCCTTTGCAGAAATATACTGCCGGCTCAAGGCCAGGGGCATTGCCACCTTTGTTTTCATTTCGCCCCTTTCTGTCCGTGTGCTTGACGCCATGCGCGAACGCGAGGCCGATTATCCGCACCTGTTCAAGCTGCGCGACGCCCTGCTTGCCCGCGGCATTGACGTGATGGAATTTACCGACCCGCGCACCTTTGCTTCCGGCGACTGCGAGTTCTTTGACGGTTTCCACGGCGGCGAAGTCACCTACGCGCGCATGCTGCGCGATATGGCTGACCGCTGGCCCGCCTTGCTGGCTTACGTGAATATGGATAGAATCAATGCCACCTTGCGCGACTGGCGCGGCTATGCCCTGGTGCCCGATGAGCGCCTGACGAGCCGCCCGGAAGTGGACTTTATGAACTTTAACTGCCCCAAACGTAAACCGTAAGGAACACCAGCATGTTTCTTCGATGGGGCGCGGTTTACAGCCGCGCCCATCTTATTTCAGCCATTCGGGCCGTATTCGTATACAGCCTGTGCGTGTCCCTGGCGCTGCCAGGCGGCGCGGCCTTTGCCGCGTCAGATTCCGTTTTTGTTCAGGGTACTGGCGCGCCCACCGCTCCTATGGGCGGAAGCAATGCGCCCGGCCCCAACGGAATGGGTGGGCAGCCCTTCGGGGGCGGCACTTCGCCCACGCTCTCGCAGCCAATGCCAGCAGCGCCAATACAGACCCCCACGGTTCAGGTACCGACCGTACAGACTCCCACGGTGCAGACCCCGACCGTTGCCACGCCATCTGTGCCCACTCCCCAGCAGATAAGCCCCCTGACCGCACCGGGAGCGAATGCCCCGGCTCCGGCCCAGCAACCGCAGGCTCCTGCGGCACCGGGCGCATCTGCCCCCGCCTCTCCTGCCCAGCCCGCAAGCCCTTCCCTTGAAGCGCCCAAAAAGCCAGAAACTCCGGTGAAGGAGAAGGGCTCAAAAAACCGCAAGGATAAAAAATCAAAAAAGGGCAAGAAGGAAGAAACCGCCGAGCAGGAAAAAGCCGCTCCGGCAGTGGAAAGCGCGCCCACCAAGGCGCCGGTGCCAGTTCCGCAAAGGACCTCGCCGCCCACGCAGGCGGAAGAAGCCGCAGCAGCCTATGCCAAGGGCGATTACGCCACAGCGGAGAGCATCTGGAGCAAACAGGCCGAAGCGGGAGATGGGCAGGCCATGAACAACCTTGGCGTGCTCTACGACCTCGGGCAGGGGGTGGAACCTGACCTTGGCCGCGCCCTGCACTGGTTTGCGGAGTCAGCCAAGACCGGGCACCCCTCGGGCATGAGCAACTACGGGCGCATGCTGGAACAGGGGCGCGGCATAGAACCCAACCCCGCGGAAGCAGCGCGCTGGTTTGATCTGGCGGCCCGGCAGGGCCAGCCCGAGGCCCAGTATAATCTTGGCATGCTTTATGAGCTGGGGCGTGGAGTGCAGCAGGATTTCACTGCGGCGGCGGCATGGTACAGCCGCGCAGCAGCGCAGCAGCAAACCGAGGCCCTGTTCCGCCTTGGGCACTTTTACCGCATCGGCCAGGGAGTGACCAAAAACTCTTCGCGGGCGGTGCTGCTGCTCTATGCGGCTGCCATGAACGGCGATGCCAATGCCATGAAAGAACTGGAAGATATGGCCCGTGCCGAGCCTTCCCGCCCCGAGGCCGTTCTGTTTGGTCAGCGGCTCGACAATACAGATAGAAATTCGATGCGCACGGCCCTGCGCCAGTATGGAGCAACCATCATCCGCGAGGATGACGCCTATATCTGCGATCTATACGATGCCGCCAAGGTTGCTCCCGGCGCGCGCCAGATGGCGATCTGCTACGGCCCCGGAAACCCCGGCCCGCTTGGCTTTCTTGAGCTGGATTACGCAGCGCCGAACAATACGGTGGAAGGCATGATCCTCAAGATGGTTACAGATCGTTTTGGCAAGGCTTCCGCCGGAGAAGGCGACGACGCACACCTCTGGAATCTGGGTTCTGTGGTAGTTGCCACACGCTACGAGCCTACGCGCGGGCAGTTGAGCCTCATGTACATGGTTCCACGCGTGTACCACCAGACGCGTCAACGTTAGCCCTCATTGAGCGATCTTTGCGCCGCGCTGTCTGCGAGCGGCGACCACGCCCGACAAAAACGAATAAACGTGTCCATGCCCGCAGAGTGGTACTTTGACTCGTGCCAGCAAAGGGAAAATGTGCGAGAAAACGTCTGCGTCAGCCGGATTATTGAAAACCTGTTGCTGAAACCCGGCAGCTCGGCCATGAGCCGCGAGGCAAAGGTGATGCCCAGCCCGTGTTCCACCATGCCGAGCACCGCCTCGGTGGAGCTGAGGCTCAGGGCCACGGTATAGGGCGCTATGAGCGAGCCAAGGGTGTGCGCAAAAAACGCCCTTGTGCCGGAATCCGGCTCCCGCAGAATCCAGCGCTGGCCTGCCAGCTCTTCCGGCGCATGGGCCTTGCCGTCCGCCAGAGCATGCCCCTTGCACGCCACCACCGCCATTTCATCCTTGAGCCATTCTTCTGCCACCATGTCGGGCCGATGCTGCTCGCCCTCCAGCAGCACCACATCCAGAACATAGCCCTCCACCAGTTCAAGCAGTCGGTTGGTGTTGGCTATCTGCGCCTTGGGCAGCCAGCCGTGATCCTTTTCAAAATCGTGCATCAGTTGCGGCAGCAGATAGTTGCCAATGGTCTTGCTTGCGCCAATGCTCAAAAAACACGCCCCACCAGCCTGGAACATCCGCTCGATGGCCTCGGCCCTTTGCAGCATTTCGTCCGCCAGCGGCCACAGGC
>JASGGT010000044.1:0-18893 GCA_047602655.1 Desulfovibrio sp.
ATAGCGAAACGGCACCACAGAGTCAAGCCGTGATACCGTTTTTTCGCAACCTTTTGCCGAAATCGCTGACGTTTCAGACAATTTTGACTTTTTTCGTCCCTCTCAAGACAAACACCAGCAGAGATCCCAATAGCGCACTATACCACGGTTCCAGATTCGCCAACAGCATCACAGCCAGGGACAGCATAGCGCCAAAGGCAGCTGCAGTAGCGTACATATCTTCTTCCACGGCGCGGGCCATATCACCGAGGCAGAGGTCTCGCGCAATGCCACCCACAAGCCCACCCAATATTCCGAGCAAGATACTGCCGGTGGGACCAAGCCCGGCCATCACGCCTTTTACGGCCCCCACGCCAGCACCAAGCGCCAGCCCCAGGGCATCCAGCCAATAAAAGAACAACCAGGCACGACTGCTTTGCCCTATAATGATACCGACAATACCGCCGCACACGCATGCAGCCAGATATTCCCCTTGATTAAGGGTAATGGCGCCATAGCCGAGCAGCCCATCACGTGCGAGCGGTGCTGCCATCACCGCCAGACAGGCAAGAACGGCAGCACCGCTGAAATGCGCGCCCGTAGAGCGCGCCCGGCAAGATGCGGCAGCGGCCAGCACGAGGCTGGCCGCCAGATCTACTATAAATAAGGAAAGGTTCTGCATACGCTGCACCTGAGCGCCAAATCATTTCATGCGTGAAATGCTCCGGCAAGGATTTGCCTGCCAACCATTGCCGCGAACAGGCACATGTGGGCTTTTCCTCCGATGAGCGCCCGTTTCAAGGCTTCTGCCCTACTTGGCCAACCCCACTGCCCGGCGTTCACGAATGACCGTCACGCGGATCTGTCCGGGATAGGTAAGGTTTTTCTCAATTTTTTCAGCTATATCCTTACAAAGAATATACGTAGTGTCGTCATCGACCATGTCGGAGTTGACCATCACGCGAATCTCACGCCCAGCCTGAATAGCATATGCTTTGCTGACGCCGTCAAAGCTGGTGGCGATAGCCTCCAGATCTTCAAGCCGCTTCACGTAGTTTTCAAGCAGCTCTTTACGTGCGCCGGGGCGCGCGCCAGAGATGGAGTCAGCCGCCTGCACCAGCACAGCCAAGGCCGTTGAGGGGCGCTGGTCTTCGTGGTGGGCTGCAATGGCGTGGATGATCTCCTGGCTTTCGTTGTACTTCTTGGCGAGGTCCGCGCCGATAAGGGCGTGCGGGCCTTCCACCTCATGGTCGACGGCCTTGCCGATGTCGTGCAAGAGGCCAGCCCGTTTGGCTTTTTTGACGTCCATGCCGAGCTCGGCGGCCATCATGCCGCACAGGGCCGAAACTTCAAGTGAGTGCTGGAGCACGTTTTGGGTAAACGAGGTGCGGTAGCGCAACTGCCCGAGCAAGCGGACAATTTCCGGATGGATACCGTGAACGCCCGCGTCAAAGGTGGCCTGCTCGCCCACTTCGCGCACCTGGGTGTCCAGTTCCTGCTCGCACTTCTGCACAATATCTTCAATGCGGGCAGGATGAATGCGTCCATCCTGGATCAAACGCTCAAGCGCCATCTTGGCAACCTGTCGGCGCAAGGGGCTGTAAGCAGAAAGAATGACGGTCTCAGGCGTATCATCTATAATAAGATCCACACCGGTGGCAGCCTCGAGCGCGCGGATGTTGCGGCCTTCGCGCCCGATGATGCGTCCCTTCATATCTTCGCTCGGAAGGGTCACAGCCGTAACGGTCTGCTCGTTAACATAGTCGCCCGCGTAGCGCTGGATGACGTTACAGAGAATTTCTTTGGCTTTACGGTCGGCAGTTTCGCGCGCTTCCATTTCGATCTGGCGGATCATGCGCGCCGATTCGTGCCGGGTTTTGGCTTCGATTTCTCCGAAAAGCCGGACCTTTGCCTCGTCGGCGGTGAGTCCTGCAATTTCAGAAAGCCGCTGTTCCTGTTCTTCAATACGGGTCTGCAAAAACATTTCAGATTCGGCAAGCTGGCGTTCCTTGCGGGCCAGATCCTTTTCTGAGGTCAGCAGTTCGTGTTCCCTTGTGGTTGCTTTTTCAAGCTTTTCTTCAAGGCGACCGCCCATTTCTTCAAGCTTGCGTTCGCGGGCCTTGACCTCGCGCTCACGTTCCTTGAATTCGTTTTCGAGTTCTCGCTTTTGATTGAACAGATCATCCTGGCCCTGAAGCAATATTTCTTTCTTCTGGGCCTGCGCTTCCTTGCGCGCTTCCGCAACAATGCGCTTCGCCAGATCTTCGGCGTCGCCCACACGTTTAGCGGCAGCACGCTTGTGCGCAAACACCCCCAGCGCAACCCCCAGCAGCGCCGCAGCTACAATCGCTGCAATGACCAATGGATCCAGGAATCCAGCCTCTCTCTTTTATCAATACGGACCCGGCGCCAACAAGCGCGGGCCGACGAACACCGGCAAGCGGCAAAACCGCCGCACGCCGTAGCAAAATGAGCCCAAAGGGGCTGCTGAAACCCTGGCTGGATACCGACTAACGGTCTGGAAGAACTGCGCAAAAGCATCGGCCGCTACGAATGGCAGCCAGATACGTCAAAAGAAGGCGCGTTCCCCGGAGCGCCGTGTCATGCTTGCGGTACAGAACCTGGATAACCAGGTCGGGCGCCTGTGTGTCCTTTCCGGGCTTCCCGGTCTTGCCGGGCGTGCACACACAAAGACAGTGACGGCTCCCTTTTATATTCTTGTCAGGTTAGCACCGAGGCATAAATCACGCGCGTCCCAGGGAAGCGCCCAAAGGAGCCTAAGAGGACTCCTCTATTTTTGAAAGCAGGGTTGAGACGCGATTCTGCACGTCCGCCTGCTCTTTCTGCGATTGCAGCAAATCATCCGCCAGTCCAAGGGCCATAAAGGTCAGCAGAATGTCCTTGGTCTGCCCTCCGTGGAACCTCAGCTTCTGGTCTGCGAACCGTTCCTCCACCAGCCGCACGGCTTCCTGTACGCGCCGCATGTCGGCTCCAGGCTTGAATGCAATGCTCAGCCCAAGAACGGTGAGGTTGATAGTATCCTGGTTCACAAAAACCTACTCGACGCTGTCGTGCTCCTGAATCTTGCGCAGCAAGGCGTCAATGCGATTCAGCGCCTCAGTACGCAGCGTTTCTTCGTTTTCAAGAGCTTCGCGCAGCTTTTGGTTTTCTTCATCAAGTGCGTCATTTCTGGCTGCCACAGCGGCAGACTCCGCACTGACTTTCGCGTTTTCCGCCTTGAGGCGGTCAAGTCGGGCCAAAAGCGCCTCAACCTGCGATTCAAGCTGCTCCAAAAGTTCCATGATTTGTAGATAACACCGCGGCATGACCTTGGCAAGAATGGATACGCTCGGGCGAAAAAATACCCGCGCCGGGCTGTGCCGACGCGGGCTGCAAAAAAGACAGAACCCATGCGGCACAGGCCGCCAGGGCCGTTTATTTGTTCCTGCGGGGCAGGTTTTTCTGTTTTTCGCGGGCGATGGCAAGCTCGCCGTTGGGTACGTCGCGGGTAATGACCGAGCCTGCGCCCACAAGGGCGTCGTCGCCCACTGTCACAGGGGCGACCAGGGCCGTATTGCTGCCAATAAAGGCATACCGCCCGATTTTGGTCTGGAACTTGTGTTTTCCATCGTAATTGCAGGTGATTGTGCCCGCGCCGATGTTGGTGCCCTCCCCGATTTCGGCATCGCCAAGATAGGTAAGGTGGTTAGCCTTGGCGCCTTTACCTAGGCGGGTCTTTTTAAGTTCCACAAAGTTGCCCACATGCGACTGTTCTTCAAGCACCGCGCCGGGCCGCAGGCGGGCAAAGGGCCCCACCAGTGCGGTTGCGCCCACGCGGGCCTTTTCCAGATGGGAGAAGGAGCGGATTTCTGCATTATTGGAGATCACGCAGTCACGCACCACGCAGTGCGAAGCAACGCTGGCCCCGCGGCTGATGCTGGTGCGTCCATAAACTTCGCACGGGCCGGTCAATTCCACGCCGGGTTCTATCTCCGCCAGGGGGCCAACCCGTACGGAGCCCGGCGCATGCACGATAACACCCGAAGCAAGCAGATCATCAACAATGCGGGCGCGCAGGGTTTCTTCCATACGGGAGAGCTCAAGCGGCGAATTCACGCCCATGAGCGAATCATCGCGGCCGCACTGAATCCCGAGGACTTCGTATTTTTCCGCAACGGCAAGGCCGATGAGGTCTGTAATGTAATATTCGCCGCTCTTGTTGCTGTTGTTCAGGTGCGGCAGAAGGCTTTCCACCGCCGCCAGGCTGCAATAGTACATGCCCGCGTTCACCTCGTTGGAGGGCGGCCCGTAGAGCGAGGAATCATAATCCTTGGCTTCCACAATGGCCTTGACCTTGCCCAGCTGGCGCACCACCCGGCCGTACGCGCCGGGATTGTCCAGCTCAATGGTGGCAAAAGCCAGATCGGCCCCAACGGCCTCGGCAAGAAAAGAACGAACCAGAGATTCCGAAAGCAGGGGCGCATCGCCGTTGACCACCAGCAAATGGGTGCAACCGGCTTCGGTCAGTGCGGGCAGAGCCTGAATAAGGGCATGGCCTGTGCCAAGCTGCTGCTCCTGCAACACAAAGCGGGCATCAGGAAAGGCGGCCTGCACCATTTCGGCGCGATGCCCGGCCACAATCCAGACGTCTTCCGCAAAAACAGGACGCAGCGCCTCGATGACGCAGGCAAGCATTGGCTCGCCCAGCAGTGTTTGCAGCACCTTGGGCCTGTCCGAGTGCATGCGGGTTCCCTTGCCCGCTGCAAGAATCAAAGCCGCGTTCTTCGGCATGGATATCTCCTTCGTTCGCCACATATGGCGGGAAACTGTGCAGGCAGACCAATAGCCTCTTGCGGGCCAAACAGCAAGACCGCAGACCTGATCTGCGCTGTGCGGCATTGTCTGTTTTTTACCCCATGCTCACCTGCGGCGGCAGGCCAATCACGCAAAGCCTGGCATAGGTGCTGCGCAGACGCGCATCAAGTGCATCTGCCGGGAGGTCAGCCATGCGGGGAAACATGCGTTCAAGCACCATCACGGCCTTGGCGGCTGGGGACGTTAATTGCAGGCCGGACCATTTGGCGACACGCAGGCAACGCCCGCCGTAATAATTTTGCAGATGGCGCATATCAGCAGAGATACCGCTTTGCGCCTTACTGCTGAACAGCGGCGCGGCTGTGAGCACTGCCTTTGTAAAAAAATCCTGCATGACCAGTGAGCGCTCAGGGTCAAGCTCGCAGAGATACCCGGAAGAAACAAGACAGCCGGCGGCATGTGCCAGCCACCCTGCGCACTTGGCATGCAAGGGAAATTCCGGCAACTCGGCCAGCAGACGGCCAACCTTTTCGTGCATGAGCGAATCATGAACATACATGGGCTTCATATTGCTGGTGGAATTGTCGCCATGCTTTCTATATAGTACCAGCCCGTCCGGGTTGACCCCAACCTTTGCCCCCATGCCGTAGCAGCGCAGCCAGTATTCCTGGTCTTCACAATGGCGGATGCTCTCGTCAAAATAGCCAGCGCGTCTGGCGCAGGCCATGCGCAGCAAAAAACAATGTATGGGAGCGAGATTGGCGGTGCAGGCGTGCACATCCCAATGGCTGTTGACCAACGACCAGAGCGTCAGCAAACGCTCGCCCTCGCCCTGCTGCAGGTTCATGCAGCGGCAGATGGTCATGTCCAGTTCCGGCTGCGCTTCAAAAACCCGCAGATGGCTGGCAAGCAGCCCCTTGGAGAAAAGGTCGTCCGCATCAAGAAAAGCCACAAAATCACCATGAGCTGCGCGCAGTCCGGTGTTTCTGGCGCGGGACGGCCCTGAATTATCCTGCTGGATAAAGACGATATCCGGCCCAAGGCTTTCAGCCACTTCTGCGGTGTTGTCGGTGGAGCCATCGTCAACAACAATGACTTCCACATCAATGCCCTGCTCGCGCTGATCAAGCACGCTCGCCACGGCCTGCGGCAGAAATGCGGCATAGTTGTACGTGGGAATTATGACGGAAACCAGCGGTTGCGAGGCCATCCTGTCTCCTGCGATGTCTTGCGGGCAGAGGGCAAGCCCCTGCCCGCCCGTACACTGCGGCTATTGCGACACCCCCTCGGGGGGCGCGCATCAAAAATGGCCTGGCCTCAGTTCTTCCATATAAAGGTAAACACCTGCTCCACATCGGGGTGGAGGGTGTGGTGCACCGGGCAGCTTTGGGTGCAGCGCTCGATAACCGTTTTTTCCTTGGCGGAATATTCGCGGTCGGGCATTGTAAAGGTCACTTCAATCTTGCCGATGCGGCGCGGGTCGGCGCTCATGGTTTTGTTGATTTCCATCTCTGTGCCGGTCACATCCACGCCGTGCGTCTTTGCATAAATGCCAATAATGGTCATGGCGCAGGCCCCAAGGGCGGTGGCGCACAGGTCTGTAGGCGAAAAAGCCGCACCCAGCCCCTGATTGTCAGAAGGAGCGTCTGTGATGATCTTTGTGCCGCTCTGGTTGTGGACGCACTCCACGCGCAGATCCCCAAGATATTTCGCGCTGACGGTAGCCATGGCAACTCCTGCGGTTTTGCCGGTCAAACGGCAGTTACTGGTGATTAACCAAAAACATTATGCTCGCGCAACGTGTTGCAGGCAATAGCCAGCAAGGTCAGCCCGCCCAGCAGCTCTGCCCATCCGTTGACCGCGCAGAGATTGGCCAGCGCCTTGCCCAGATACACGCCCGCAGCGGTAATAACCGCGCAAACCACACCGATCATCAGGGCCGGGCTCCATACAGAGGTTCCCAGAATGGCAAAAGAAAGGCCCACGGCAAGGGCATCAATGCTTGTGGCAACGCTCAGCACCAACAGATTACGCCCCGCAGTGGGATCCACCGAGGGACGCGGACAGGATGAACTGGCCCGCAGGGCTGAAAAACCCGAAAGCACCATCTTGCCGCCTATCCAGCCCAGCAGGCCAAAGGCAATCCAGTGATCCCACGCTTCCATATATGAACGCACGGTAATGCCCAGATACCACCCCACCACCGGCATGGCGAACTGAAAAAAACCGAATGCCGCAGAAAGGCGGAAGTAATGACGCGCCTGCGGCACGCGCAGGGCGCAGCCCGAAGCCAGGGCAACGGCGAATGCATCCATGGAAAGGGCAACGGCCAGGAGCAGAACAGCAAAAAACGACATAAAAACCCCATGCTGCGGTGCGCAATGACCGCCAAAATTGATTGCAGAGTGGCGTGAACTATAGGGCAAGGGCCGATCAGGAGCAAGAGAGGTCTTTCGCTTGCGGCTGACACGGCCTCGGGATACAAGGTTGGGTATGCAAACTATTCCTTCTTGGCTTTTCTGCTGGCAATGGATTGCCGCTGTTCTGACCCTGGGCGCAAGCGCCGCTTCGGCCATGCCCGTTATTATCGCTCTCACCCTGGCCACCGGCAGACGGGGCCAGGCCAGGCTCAGCGCCTATGGCGCACGCACACTCGCCCGCTGCGCTGCGCTGCTGGCTGCTCTTGGCCCATTGCTGGCCGCAGGCAGCGTTCTTGCCTTGCTGGCAAGCATACGCAACACGGAACACATGTTTGAAGGCATATCATTATGGATGCCCGCCATGCTGCCTTACACAACGGCGGTTGCCGCATGGCTGGCTGGCATAATCAGCCTGCTGCTGTATCTTGCCGCTGACCGCGCGGCCCCCATGCCGCAAGCTGCGCAGGATTACTGGCAACCGGGACAGATCGGCCTGCGCATCGGCCTTGCGCTGCTGGCGGCCCTCTGCTTCGCCGCCCAGATGCTGCCCAACTGGCCATTTTCCGGCCTGCCGCAAGGGCTGAGCATGGGTGATGTGGCTCTGGCCGTGCTTCCCAATACCCTGCACGACTATTTTACCGCATTGGCCCCAGCGGGCAGCGTTGCGCTGATCATACTTTCCATTGTGGCCCGCACCAGCGGAGCAGCATTCACGCAGGCGGACGAGCAGCGCGCTGCCCGCTGGTGCGCCCTGTGGGCCATGGTTGGTTTTATCCCCCGCTGCATTGACCGCTGGGGGCTTGTGATCGGCTTTTCCCTGCGTCAGGGACCTTTGCCGCAAGGTCTGGCGGAGCAGGCAATGGGCCTTGTGCCCATGACCCTCGCCATTGCCTGCTGGGTGGCCCTGTTTGTTCTGCGCGCTCCCCGCAAATTCTACTGGCTCAATGTTCTTGGGCTTCTGCTGCTGGCGCTGGGCGCCAGCTTCCGTCCTGCTGGCGGTGGGGCGCTGATGCCTGCCCGGCATACCGGCTGCGCGTATACAAGGCAGCACTACAGGTTCGACGTTTCCGCAACCCGGAGGTTCCCATGCGGACTTTGTTTTTTCTGTCCCTTCTCATGCTTTGCCTGACGGTCACAGCCCAGGCTGAACCCCGCTCGTTTACGCTTTTCAGTGCCGACCTGCCCCAGGGCTGGGACGGCGAGGAAAAAATGGGCTTCAAATCGGGCAATCCCGATGAATGCATGCTGATTCTGGGCCTTTCCAACGAAAAGAAAGACGACTACGCCGCGCTCATCAGCATTTTTGTTCTGCCCAATACGCAGAAAGACGACAGCGCCTCCATTGCCAACAAGCTGGCCACCCTTCAGGCCAATGCTTCCCAGCCCCGCCCGCAGGGGCCGTTCTGGACGTTCAACGGCGAACTGCGCAGCCAGGCCTTTCCCGCCCCCGGCGTGACCAAGGTCAACGCCACGGCAGACAAGGTCATTATTGCCATTGTTCAGGATCCTGACCAGCGTGGGGCCGAGGCTGTTTTTGCCAGCCTCAAGGGGCTCACCCCCGAAACGCGCAAACTGCTCGGCCAGTAACCAGATTCTGCACATAGCCAACGCGGTTTTTATTCAACAGGCCGCAATGTAAAACACCGGCTGCCCTGCAAAGGACAGCCGGTGTTTTACATTGCTTCAGCTTCAGGCGGGCTTATTCGTGCCAGCCCAGAAACATCTTGTAGGCATCGTTGTTGGATTCTTCCACATGCGGATAGCCCATGGCTTCAACACGCTTGAGAAAATCCTCAAAGGCTTCCTTCTTTTCATCGGGTGCTTCAAATCCCACAAGCACGCGGCCAAAATCCGCGCCGTGATAGCGGTACTGGAACAGCGAAATGCTGAAATCCACACGCATGGCGTCCATGAAGTCCAGCAGCGCGCCGGGGCGTTCGGGGAAGGTGAAGCGCAGCAAACGCTCGTGCAGAATCTGGGGCGCGTTGCCGCCCACCAGATGCCGCACATGCACCTTGGCCAGTTCGTTATCCGTGAGGTCAATGGCCTCAAAACCCTTGCCGCGCAGTTCTTTCAGCACCTGGGCCACATCATCGCGCCCGTTGATCTTGATGCCCACCAGCACCCTGGCCTTTACCGGGTCTGAGTACCGGGTGCAGAGTTCCGTGATGTTGCGGCTGCCAAAAGAGGCGCACAACTGCCGGAAGCTGCCAACGGTTTCGGGGATGGTCACGGCCAGCAGCGCTTCGCGCTGAGCGCCTATTTCCGCACGGTCAACCACGTGGCTCAGGCGGTCAAAGTTCATGTTTGCGCCGCTCACAATGGCTACCAGGGTGGCATCATGCAGATCACCCGCCTTGGCGTAAGCCCGCAGGCCAGCCAGAGCAAGCGCGCCCGCTGGCTCGGCCACCACCCGGGTGTCTTCAAAAATATCCTTTATGGCGCCGCAGATGGCGTCCGTTTCAACGGTGATGATGTCGTCAAGCAGGTCGCGGCACAGAACAAAGGTTTCTTCACCCACCAGCTTGACGGCCACGCCGTCGGCAAACAGGCCCACATCGTGCAGTTCCACCCGCTGCCCTGCCATGACGGAACGCCGCATGGCGTCGGAATCCACAGGCTCCACGCCAATGACGCGGATTTCAGGCCGCAGGTTTTTGATGTAGGCGGCAACGCCCGCCGCAATGCCGCCCCCGCCGATGGGTACAAACACGGCATGGATGTCGCCAGGGTGCTGGCGCAGGATTTCCATGCCGATGGTACCCTGCCCCGCGATAACGTCAGGGTCGTCAAAGGGGGGGATGTACACGCAGCCAGTTTCCTGAATCAGGTCAAGCGTGTGCTTCCAGGCATCGCTGAAAGACTCCCCGGAAAGCACCACCTGGCCACCCAGCCGCTTCACAGCCTCGACCTTGATGGCGGGCGTGGTCACGGGCATGACGATGGTAGCCTCGCACCCCAGCCTGCGCGCGCCAAGGGCAACGCCCTGAGCGTGATTGCCAGCCGAGGCGGTAATAATGCCCCTGCGCAGTTCTTCCTTGGTAAGGTGCGCCATCTTGTTGTAGGCGCCTCTAATCTTGAAGGAAAAAACAGGCTGGAGGTCTTCGCGCTTGAGCAAAATATTATTGCCTGTGCGGCGCGAAAGACTGACCGCCTCGTCCAGAGGGGTTTCTACCGCCACGTCGTACACGCGGCTCAAAAGGATACGGTTCAGGTATTCGCTGTGCTTGTCCATGAAAATGTCCTTGCGGGGCTTCGCGCATGGCCGCCCTTGCGGTCGAAAAACGCATTTTGTGAGGCCAATCTTTATATACCTGCAAGAAATGCTTCTCAAGTGCTTACTTTTTAAAATTCGCGCTGCCTTGTGGGCTTAACTCCTGTTTCTGCCGCGTTTTTTTCGCGCAGCGGCGCACGCAGCCGCAAGACATGGGCCACTGCTGCGTATCTGTACAGCCACAGCCCGTTGCGTTATGATTGGCGAATGACCGAACCGACTTCCGAATTTTCCCAATCTGAAACCCACGGCCTGACCGAATACACGCCGCACATTTCTGTGCGTGCAGCAGGCCGCCTGTGGCGGCTCACCCGGGCCGCCGATCTTGAGCAGCTTTGGGACGCCATGACGGCCTCGCCAGATGATTTTGACGATGAACGGCTGCCCTACTGGACGGAACTCTGGCCTTCAAGCGTTGCCCTGGCGGGCTGGCTTGCGCAGCAGCGGCAATGCATTGCCGGGCAGGCCTGCCTGGATATAGGCTGCGGCCTGGGCCTCACCGCAATGGTGGGCCAGTGGCTTGGCGCAAAAATGACGGCCATGGACTATGAGGAAGCCGCCCTGCGCTTTGCGGCCCGCAATGCTGATATCAACGAAGTTCCGCAACCGCTGTGGACAGTCATGGACTGGCGGCGGCCCGCCGTGCGGGCGCAGAGCATGCACCGCATCTGGGGCGGCGACATCATGTATGAAAAGCGTTTTGTGGCTCCGGTGCTGCGCTTTCTTGACCATGCCCTTGCCCCTGGCGGTGCTGCTTGGGTGGCGGAGCCGGGCCGCACAGTGTACGATGCATTTCTGCACGCGCTGCAAAATGGCGGCTGGCAAGGCAGACGGGTGTATCACGAAACAGTGGATCCCCTTTACGCCCAGCCCGTACCCGTTACCGTACACGTTTGGGAAATCAGCCGCCGGGCCTGAGTTCGGGGCGTTCTTCAACCACAGCACCGCGCCCTCCTTGAGGGCCCTACAGGAAATACCATGGGAAACCTGGCGCGCTTCGGCGTTTCTTTGGATGAAGACCTGCTGGAACCTTTTGACCAGCTGTGCAAACGCAAGAGCTATCCCAACCGTTCCGAGGCCATACGCGACCTTATCCGCAAGGCGCTGGTGGAAGAACGCTGGAGCAACGACGCCTCCGGCGCGGGTACGCTCACCCTGGTGTATGACCACCACAAAAATGATCTGGCCCGTCGGCTCATGACTATCCAGCACGATGACCACGATCTTATTGTCACCACGCTTCACGTGCATCTGGATCACTACAACTGCCTTGAGGTGCTGGTGCTCAAGGGCGAACCCAAGCGCTTGCGCGCCCTCGCCGACAAACTGATCTCCTGCCGCGGCGTCAAGCACGGCACTTTTACCGCTACTACTACAGGACAGGATCTGGCATAATGGAAGACGTACAGAGCCACGCCCCGCAGGTTGCCCTGAATATTGACCGCGTGGGTGTTCGCGAGCTGAAGCTGCCCCTGCTGGTGCGCGACCGCTGCCAGGGAACGCAACAGACCGTGGCTACCGTAGATCTTGGGGTGGACTTGCCTTCATCCTTTAAAGGTACCCACATGAGCCGCTTTATCGAGGCTCTGGAACAGTGGAATGATGAAATCAGCTATCAGTCCGTGCGGCGGCTGCTGCTCAATATCAAGGAGCGGCTTGGCGCGCGGCGGGCGTATGCCCGGTTTTGCTTTCCCTATTTTATTGTCAAAAAGGCCCCTGCTTCGGGCAGCCCGGCTACGGTAGCTTACGAATGCCGCCTCACCGGCGAGCTGGACGACAAGGGTCAGTCGTTTGTTCTTGAAACAGATGTCCCGGTCATGACTGTCTGCCCCTGCTCCAAGGCCATCAGCCGCGAGGGCGCGCACAGCCAGAGGGCCATGGTGCGTATGCGATTGCGCATGCGGACTTTCTCGTGGCTTGAAGATTTCATCGACATTGCCGAGGGATCCGGCTCTTCCGCCGTCTATACCCTGCTCAAGCGCGAAGATGAAAAATTCGTCACCGAGAGCGCCTTTGCCAGCCCCACCTTTGTGGAAGACGTGGTGCGCAACGTGGCGCAAAAGCTCACGGCCCACGGGCAGGTGGAGTGGTTCAGCGTTGAGGTGGAGAGCATGGAATCCATCCACAACCACAACGCCTTTGCCCGCATTGAACGCGATCTCTCCGTTCGCTGACATGCCGCACTGACGGCGATTACACTGACGCCTTGCCACAGCATGTTCCGAGTATGCGATAATACTCTGAAATTCTGCCAGAACCCTGATTGCAAAAAACCGGAATTACCCGCCAGCCGGGCCAAAAAAAAGTTTTTGTATTCGGGTAATACTTGTGCTAATTAAGCCGTAAGGTGTGAATGATGAGTAGCAGTAGCCTACAGATCGGCGCATCAGCCTTGAATGCCTTTTCGTGGGGCACGGCTGTTACAGCGCATAATGTAGCCAACGTCAGTACGGCTGGTTTTGAGCCGCGCCGTGCCGTCTACTCCAGCAATGCCAACGATCAGGGCGTCAGCTTTGAAGCCGTGCTGAAAGACGCCGGTTCAAAAATAGGCCCCAGTTCCGATTGGAATGCCGCCAGCGCCGTTTATGATGTCACTTCAGGTCTTCCTCTGGAAGCATCCGCCCCCAGCGGCACGGATCTTTCGCGGGAATTCACTCAGATGATCTCCACCCAGCACGCCTATGAGGCAAACGCGCAGGTTGTGCGCACCAGTGATACCATGCTGGGTACGCTTTTAGACATCAAGGCTTGACCAACTACAGACAAACGGGGTTATTCTCGTTTTTTGCATTACCCGCCGTAGCCTTTGCTCCGGCGCAACCCACACGGAGTGCCGATGGGTAAATGTCTGAAACTGTGCGTGCTGACCCTGGCCTGCGCCATGGCATTTGGCTGCGCAGCAAAAACAACCAGCGTTACGACTATAGCACTCAGGCGGAACAGCGTTTTCGCCGTTCTTATGAAGCTGCTTTTGACAACAACGAGCAGCAGGGCAGCCAGCAGCTTTTGCGCAAGGCACGGTCTGCCATCGGCACCCCATATGTTCCCGGCGGCATGTCGCCGGGCGGATTTGACTGCTCGGGATTTGTCTGCTGGGCCTACAAAAGCGTTGGCGTGAGCCTGCCGCGCACCGCCCGTGAACAGTCCGTTGTGGGCAAGCGCATCAATAATGTGGAAGAAATGCAGGTTGGCGACATCGTTGCCTTTCGCCACCCCCGCCGGGGCTATCACACCGGCATCTATGTGGGCGACGGCAAGTTCATCCACAGCCCCCACCGCCGCACCACAGTGCGCATCAATTCTTTGGACGACCCCTATTTCAAGGGCACATTCCTCGGCGCCCGACGCGTCAAGATGGATGGCACCGAAAATCTTGTGGCCGAAGCCCAGACCCGCCTGAACGACTACGCGGAAGAAAAAGCCGTGCGCGATATTTATCGCAGCCACAAGCCCTCCTCCCGCTCCAGCGTTGCCAGTAACGACGACCACAAAAAGAGCAGCAAGGATCGCGGCAAGGAAAAAGACAAAGACCGCTCCAAGGATAAAAATCCTTCCAAATCGCGCGAGCAGTTTGTGGAAGTGGCCAGTCTGGACAAAAAGCATTCCACCCGCAAAATCGAGGTGGAAAAGGCTGACAGGTCTTCTGACAAGTCGTCCTCCAGGTCTTCAAGCAAGGCCTCCGTCAAGGAAGACAAGTCGGACAAAAAGAGCAGCGCCTCGTCGTCCAAATCCGGCTCTTCAAGGGCTGAAGCTGAAAAATCCGAGCGCAAGAGCGAGGTCCGCAAATCTGACGCCCCCAAGGCTGAAGCGCGCAAGACCGAAGGCCACAAGCCGGAAGCCGCCAAGAGCGACAGCAAGTCTGGCTCTTCCAAGTCCAGCGCATCCAAGGGCGAATCAACCAAGCACGACTCCGCCAAGCACGAATCCGGCAAAAAGGACAAGAGCGACGGCAAGGTGGCTTCTTCCAAGCCTGACGATGGCAAAAGCAAAAAAACTCCCGCCAAAAACCGGGATAACAATTCATAGGACATAGTCGATGCTTCCCAATATTTCTCCTGCAGAAGCACTGAAGATGCTGCAGGATAACAAGGCTCGCCTTGTGGACGTGCGTGAGCCGGACGAACTCGCAGCCCTGCGTGTTCCCGGTGCCGAAGCGGCTCCCCTTTCGGTTGTTTCGTGGATGGATATGCGACCCGCCACCGCAGAACTCCCCATCATATTTACCTGCAATTCCGGCAACCGCACCACCAAGAACAGCGACCTGCTGCAAAAGCTTGCGGCTGGCCCCGCATGGCAGATGGAAGGCGGCGTCAGCGCATGGGCCAAACAGGGGCTGCCGGTGGAAACTTCCAAACAGACTCTGCCCATTTTTCGCCAGATTCAGATTGGCGCTGGCGGTCTGGTGCTGGCTGGCGTGCTCGGCTCCCTGGCGTGGCCCTCGATGCTGTGGCTTTCGGCCTTTGTGGGCGCTGGGCTGGTGTTTGCGGGCGTGACAGGCTTTTGCGGTCTGGGCATACTGCTTTCGGCCATGCCCTGGAACAAAAAATAGTTTTATGCACGCCGCGCCTGTTATTCGCGGCAGGCTGGCTCCCAGCCCTACCGGCTATATCCACCTTGGCAACGCCTGGGCCTTTTTGCTCGCATGGCTTGCCGCCCGGGCCAGCTCCGGCGAGGTGGTACTGCGCATTGAAGATATTGATCCGCAGCGCTCACGCCCCGAATACACCGCAGCCCTCATTGAAGACCTGACCTGGCTTGGCCTGAATTGGGATTATGGCCCGGGCAAGCCGGAACCGGCTGGCGGGAGCATGGGGCCGTTTGAGCAAAGCCGCAGGGGCCAGCAGTATGCGGCGGCCATTGCGCACCTTGAGGCCGCTGGCCTGACATATCCGTGCTTTTGCACGCGCAAGGAATTGCGCAGCATGGCAGGTGCGCCACATGTGGATGATGCTGGAGCGCCCTACCCCGGCACATGCCGCAGCCTGAATCAGGCGCAGCGGCAAGCCTTGCTGGAGTCTGGCCGCCGCCCCTGCCTGCGTTTGCGCTGCCCGGACGGGCCAGTCAATTTCACAGATACTGTATTTGGGCCGCAATCGCTCACGCTGGCAGACTGCGGGGGCGACTTTGCCCTGCGCCGCTCTGACGGCGTTATCGCCTATCAGCTCGCCGTGGCTGTGGACGATGCGCTCATGGGCATAAATCAGGTGGTGCGCGGGCGCGACATCCTCATTTCAACGCCGAGGCAGATTGCTCTTCTCAAGCTCCTGGGCTATGGTGCTCCCGCTTATGCGCATGTGCCGCTGCTTCTGGATGACGAGGGCGAACGCCTTGCCAAAAGGCACCAGAGCCTCGCGTTGCGCAACCTGCGGCAACTGGGCGCAGACCCGCGCAGAATAACCGGATTGCTCGGCGCGCTTGCCGGGTGCAACCCCGGCGGCAATGCCGCCAGCCCTGCGGAACTGATACCGTTTTTTTCGCTTTCGCGCCTTGATGGCGATGATATTCGCCTTGGGCGTGAGATGCTACGCGCGCTTGTGGCCTGACGGCCATTTGATACAAACACCGCTCATGTAATGACAGAGGATGTTTATGACCATGCAGAACCTGGATCAGACCTTTTTGGACAAGATTTTTCCCGCTGGCCGCGCAGATGAGTTTTTTGACGCGCTCTTTGGCGGCGCTGAAGAAGGCGCTTACGACATCGGCCTGGTATGCCGCAGCGTTGAGCCGCAAAAGGCCAAGCTTGCCTTTGAACTGCGCCAGCGCCCCGGCAAGTGCCTTGCCTGTAACCTGACCTATGGGCTGCCCCAGGTTTTTCAGCGGCACCCCATCCTGAATGTAGCTGGCGTTGCGCGCGATGTTGCCTCTCACCTCGGCTGGCCTGCGGAATCCACCAAGTGGAAGCTGGGCCACACGGAAGAAGTGAACCGCGAGCTGCACGTCATCCCCCTCGTGGTGGAATGCGCCTAAGCCCATCAGACCTATCCGCTTGACAAAGGCCCTGTTTTTTGGCACTTCATGTCGGTTGCCAGCTTAGCTCAGTTGGTAGAGCAGCTGATTCGTAATCAGCAGGTCAAGAGTTCAAGTCTCTTAGCTGGCTCCATAGATTTGAAGGGGTTACACAGTGTGTAACCCCTTTTTTCGTTCCTTTTCTGCACCAACTTGCACCAAATCTGCACCACGTCATTTTTTGGCCTCTGACGGGTCTAATGCGGGCAACGCCTCAGCCGCATGAGCCTGCCCCAACGGTGTGACATGGGCATACGTTGCGCCGGTTGTGGCCACGCTGGCATGACCAAGCTGGGCGGCAACGGCAGCAAGGTCTGCACCGTTGGCAAGCATGGTAGTAGCGGCAATGTGCCGGACGGCGTATGGCTTCATTTTAACTCCAGCCCGGCGGCAGGCTGAAAGCCACGCGGTACGGTACGAAAGGACGCGTAGCCCGTTGCGGTGACAAACCAGCGGAATGCCGTTTCGCATGTCTTCGGAGAAGCGGGACATGGCCTCGTTGTAGTATGCCTCATTTCTGATGAGCACCGTTTTCAACCGACCTGATTTTCCTTGCCTGATAATGACCTGCCTGCGCTGCCAATCAAATGCTGACCATTGCAAACTGAAAAGCTCCACTTGTCCGAAACGTAGGGCCAAAAAAAAGGCCGTCTTAACGGCCCATTGCATGTACTCTGGAAGCTGTTGGTATATTCGCATCAGCGCTGGTAAGTCTGCGGTCGTGATCGGCTTTATCACCTTGAGCTTTTTGAACTGCCACGGATGCCGTATAATCAGTTCTTGTTCAACGCCCCAGGCGAGGACGGATTGAATATAGGCCTGATAGTGATTGATCGTATTGTTGGTCACTTTCCTGGGGCGCATGTTCTCGCGGAACATTTCAAGGTCGCGGCGGTTCAAGGCCTCGGCGTATTTGTCGCGCATGAAGGCGCAGGGGCCATCATCTGAAAACAGCCATGAAAGACTGCGCTTTGTGGAATCGTGCAACTCTGGGCGGCTACGGGCAAAGATCATAAGCAATTCGCCCATGGTGATGTTTTCATCAAACTTTGTCTGGGACTGCTCTAAGTCGAAGGCCACGGCCTCCTGCTCCGTCCTGAATGACCTCTGCTTCCACTTTCCATCTGAGCGGTACTTTACGAGCCACCGCCCATCCTTGCGTTGTGACACGCTCATTTCTTCTTTCTCCTGACACCAAAAGCCGCCAAGAATTCTGCCTCTGAAACTGTGCAGCGCCTTGGCTTTCGTTGCTCTGACGGCTTTTTGATGCCGACAGCAGCCTCTATCTGGCGCATGATTGCTGCCCGCTGCTCGTCCACTTTCGCAAGTTCTGCTACGAGTGATACGACCTCTGGGGAAGTGCGTTGTGCGCTGTCGGTTGTGCCCATCATCAGATCACCTCATTCAATCTATTCAGCGGCAGACATGGAGCAGCCGCGTCTCCAATTATACTCATGGCTTTGACGTTCAAACATTTTCAGACTATATTGTGTAGATGAACGAAGATAAATTCCCTACTATTCGTCCCTGTATTAAGTGTGGCAGAACTCCACAAGTTGAAACCGCACGCCCGGAAGGCAGGACTAAGGATATTTACCGCATCAAGTGTGAATGCGGGGATTATCCACAGCAGTGGTCAGTAAGTGTATCCGCGGCTATCAGACTGTGGAATGGTTACGTTGCCTCTTAATTTTGACCTTACGCCCTTTGGTAGCCAGTTTGTTTTGCTCGCGGCCCCTGCTAAACCCGCAAAAGGGACACACTCTTAACCTGCTGACAGTGCCGCATCCTTCGCATGCCCTGGGCTGCAATCCGTCACTGAGCTTTGCCATTTTGCAGTTGCCATTGATCTGAGCAAAATTCTTCTGCTTGTGCTTTGGCTTCGATGCAGATGCCTGGGTACCCATATTACCCTCCTGAAAATGAAAAAGCCGCCTCCATGGGCGGCCTTTTGATTATTGATTTGATAAAATCCCTGTGATATTTATTAAATATTATTCGATAAATTCATGTGGGATTTCAATGAAAAGTAATGATAACAGCAATTCCTGCAGCTCAATAAAAAGCAGCTCTGCTAATTTTTTTAACATTTCAAAAGATGATATCTCTAAAATATTACCATTTTGCGCTGCATACTGCTTTTTTCTGTCTCTAGTTCATGCAACGTTATTTTTTTCAGAGTTAGAAATTACCCCATTAAACATACCACTATCGTTTTCAGATTACGTAATGACTTTTAATGCTTGGATAGTTTCTGCAGTATATTTAGTAATTGTATATTTTTTATCTTGTATTTCTGCAACGTTACCTAAAAATGAACACGGTAAAACTCCAATAAAAGCTGTACTAACATTTGTTTTCCTTATTTTAGTTGGGATCAGCCCGCACATATTTAC
>JASGGT010000045.1:0-18864 GCA_047602655.1 Desulfovibrio sp.
GGGTTGCCAGTTCTACACCGTGCGAGAGCATGGCCACCTGGGCCATCTGCTTAAAGCTTTTTTGCAGATCCGGCTTGCGCGTGATGATATCGCACAGCAGGTTGGCATCGTTGTCGTTGCCTTCGACCACCAGCGTTCCCTCGGGCGAAACATACAGATGCAGGCGGTCTTCGGGCCGGAGGTGGCGTTCTTCAAGCTGGGTGTTCAGCATGTCCATAAAGGCTTCCTGAAGCGAATCAAGCCGCGCTTCAAGCGCCGTAACAAGGCCTTCGCCATCCTTGGCCAAACATCGCAATGCCCTGGCCGATGCTTCGTCCAGGCCCGAAAGCGGTTGCCCCGCAATCTGCCCGTGCCGTGCATGCGAGGCGGCTTCGGGAGCGCCAGTTTGCATATGGAGCATGGCGCTTATGCAGTTGTTGTTTTCGTTAGTCACATGCTCCCCCTGTGGCTATGGTCAAATTTGCCTTTCCGTTATCTGGGGAAGGTATTAGCAAGATAAGTGCCAGTTCTTATTGCAGGCCTGAAAAGGCGCAAAAAGTTTAGAAAAAGTCAAAAAATTGTCAGAAAGATGCGTAGATACTGGCCGCAGCACGAAAATGTCGCGGCAGGGATGAAAGAAAAATGCCGCATGGCATAAACCACGCGGCAAATTTTGCAGAGTGCTATTTTTCCAGGCTGCGGGCCAGCGCCTCGCCCTGTTCGCCGCCGCCTGCCATGCGTGCAAGCTCGGCGTGGCGGTCATCCTTGTTAAGAGGGGAGCAGAGGGTAAAGGTTTCCCCTTCGCGCACCACCTTGACAATCTGAAAGTGCCTGCGGGCGCGGGCGGCCAGTTGCGGCCAGTGGGTGATGAGCAGCATCTGGCGCGTCTCGGCCAGAGCATAGAGCTTTTCGGCCAGCTTGTTCAGGGTCATGCCGCCAACGCCGGCATCGACTTCATCGAAGATGAATGTGGCGCTTTCGTCATCCTGCTGCACGCTGGCAAGGGCCAGCAAAAAGCGCGAAAGCTCGCCGCCCGAGGCGATTTTATCCAGCGGTTGCGGCGGCTGGCCAGGGTTGGGGGCCCAAAGGATGCGCCCGCGCTCGTCCGTAACGCCGGGCCAGATTTCCTGCACGGCAAAATCTGGCAATACCCGCACCTGATCTGAAAAGCCCAACTGGCGAAGTTCATTCTCCAGCTTGGTGGCAATGGCGGCTGCCGCATCCCGCCGCGCCGGGATAATGTGGGCGGTCACAGCGGCAAGTTCTGCGGCAAGAGCTGCCGCTTCCTTGTCCAGCCGGGTGATATCCAGCGCGCATACATCAAGGAAGGAAAGGTTCTCAGCAATTTCTTCGCGCAGTGAAAGAATCTCCGGCAGGGTCCTGTGCAGCTTGCGCTTGAGCTGGGCAAGTGCAAAGAGGCGTTCTTCCAGATGATCCATGTCGGGCATTTCGTCCAGCCCCGGCAGGGAAGGCGGGCGGCGAAGCCTGCCGCCAAGGTGGGCAAGCTGCTGGCGCAGGGCCGCCACGGCATCGGCATCGGCCTGGAGGGAGTCGTCCTCCCGGCACATGCGCTGCAAGAGTTTTTCAAGCTGGCCCAACTGGTCGATCACGCCTTCCTGTTCATCGCCTTGCAGCAACATGAGCGCCTGCTCGTAATTCTCCTGCTGGTGCTCCATGGAACGGGCCAACGCGCGGATTTCTTCCAGCTTTTCTTCTTCGCCTTCTTCAGGAGAAACCTTGTCGATCTCCTGCTGCTGCATTTCAAGCAGTTCGCGCCGTTCGCCCAGCCCGGCCTGACGCTCAAGCAGGGCAGAGCGCTGGGCCGCATTGGCCTGAAGGCGCGCAAGCAGGTCGTCCCGCTGGTGCAGAAGCTCTGGGCAGCTCAGGCCGCTTTCCAGCAGTCTGGCCTGGAATGAAGACTGAAGCAGTTTTTGCTGGGCGTGCTGGCTGGTGTGGGCCACAAGGCGGTTGCGCAGGTCGCGCAGGCTGTCTTGCGAGCGCAGTTCATCATTAATATACAGGCGACTGCGCCCAGATTCTGCCACAATTTCGCGGCGCAGAACCATATCCGCATCTTTAGTGCTGAACAGGGCCTCCACCTGCGCGCGCTCAGCGCCCGCGCGAACCATATCCGCCGAAAGCTTGTCGCCAAGCAGAAAACCCAGCGCTTTAAGGATAAAGCTCTTCCCCGCCCCGGTTTCACCAGTCAGCACGTTCATGCCGGGCGAAAACTCCAGTTCCATGTCCTCAATGAGGGCCAGATTACGAATGCGCAGGTATTCAAGCATGGCTTTAACGTATTTTTATGGCGGTTTATGTGCTTAATGTAAAACTTTAACTGTCTTGGATGCCCTTACATTTCAAGCTATTGGCGAAGGCGCGGATCAAAGATATCCCGCAGGCTTTCACCCAGAAGGTTATAGCCCAATACCGTTACCAGGATGGCCAGGCCGGGATATACCGACAACCAGGGCGCGGTTTCAATCACGGCCTTGCCGTCCATGAGCATGTTGCCCCAACTGGCGGCTGGGGGCTGCACGCCAAGCCCCAGAAAGCTGAGGCTCGATTCTACCAGTATGGCCCCGGCAACGCCCAGTGTAGCGGTTATCAGCACGGGCGCAAGGGCATTGGGCAGTATGTGCCGAAACAGTATGCCCGCAGTGGATGTGCCCGCCAGCCGCGCGGCATCGACAAATTCGCGTTCGCGCAGGGTAAGCGCCTCTGCGCGCACAAGGCGGGTAACGCCCATCCACGAGGTAAGCCCAATAACCACCATGATATTGGTAAGATTGGGTTCAAGAAAGGCAATGACCGCCAGAATGAGAAAAAATGACGGAAAACAGAGCATGATATCAACCACGCGCATGATGCACTCGTCCACCCAGCGGCGAAAATAGCCGCTCACAAGGCCAAGAACCGTGCCAATGCTGACCGATATGCCCACAGCCACAAAGCCCACCCACAGCGAAACCCTGCCGCCGTAAAGCAGGCGGGAAAAAACATCGCGCCCGAGGCGGTCTGTGCCGAGCAGAAAGCGGGAGGAGGGCGGCTCCAGAATATTGTCCAGATGCAGGGCGTTGGGGGCAAAGGGCGCAATCCACGGGGCAAACAGCGCGGCCAGAGACATGGCAAGCACAATTACAAGCCCCAGCGCAAGCATGAGGTTGCGGCCAAGCAGCTTTTTGACGGCGCGGGGCAGCATCAGGCGTTGTCCTTTGCGTTGCGGATGCGTGGATCCGCGATCCCGTAGCAGAAATCTGCCAGCAGGTTGCCAGCCAGCGTGAGCACCGCCCCAAGCACCAGATTGCCCATGATCATTGTGTAATCGCGCGCCATGACGGCACCGTAAAACAACTGGCCCAGCCCCGGCAGTGCAAATATGGATTCAATGATGACGCTGCCGCCGATAAGCCCCGGCACCGAAAGGCCCAGCAGGGTGATGACAGGCAAGAGCGCGTTGCGCAGGGCATGCCGCCAGATAACCGCGCCAGCGCCAAGCCCCTTGGCCTGCGCCGTAAGGATATAATCCTGCCGCAGCACCTCAAGCATGCAGGCGCGCATGTAGCGCGACATGCCAGCCAGCCCGCCCACGGTGTACACCAGTGTGGGCAGAGCCAGGTGCCGCGCCAGATCGCAAAATTTGCCCCAGGCGTTCAACTGCTCGTAATTCATGGATGTAAGGCCGGAAATGGGCAGCCATTGCAGCTCAATTCCAAAAAACATCATGAGCAGCAGGGCCAGCCAGAAGGACGGCATGGCAAAACCTAGAAAGACCAGCACTGTAACCGATTTATCCAGCAGCGAATTCTGTCGGCAGGCGGAAACAATGCCCACCGGAATGGCAATGAGCAGGGTGAGCACCAGCGAAATAACGTTCATGCCCACGGTGAGGGGCAGGCGCTCAAGAATCTTGGTCAGTACCGGGCGGGAATCGGCAGACATGGAATTGCCGAAATCCAGATGCACGATGCGGGTCAGCCAGTCCCAGTACTGTACATAGAGTGGGCGATCCAGCCCGTAAAGCACCTCAAGCCGCTGACGCGCCGCAGCGCCAGCCAGCGGATTGAGCGTGGTTTCCATATCTGTGGGCGAGCCAGGGGCCAGATGGATGACCCAGAAGCTGATAATGGTGATGCCCCACAGCACAAGCAGCATCCACAACGTTTTGCGTAAAACGTGCAGTAGCGGGCCGGAAAGCCGGCCTTTTGCGGCAGATGCGGGCAGGGTGCTCATGAAAAAAGCTTACTCCGTGCGGGTCATCCACTGGCGCATGTCGTCCACTTCCTTCTGCCAGCCGGACGAGAGGCGCAGCTTCAGAAAGCGGGCGTACAGGGCATCCAGCAGGCCGGTGCACACTTCCATAAGATAGAATTTTTCCAGCAGCAGGGCGTCCGGGTCGTCATCGCTGTCGCCCTTGTCGAGCTTGGGGGTCTTGAGGCTGTTGAGGCCGAAGTCTTCGGCCTTGAGGCTGACCTGAAAGGCAAGCTCTTCTTTTTCAAGGCGCAGCAGGGCACGACTGACCTGCTTGCCGGTGCCAAGGCCAAAGCGGGCCTCGCGGAGAGGGGAGAGCGAGCCGGAAACAGAGGCTGTTTCGCGGGCATCTCCTTCGCCGCCTTCCACCACGATGCGCTGCTCCATGGAAACGGCAAAGGGCGCGCCGTCCTTGTCAGTGAACGCGCCGGGGGCAGTGTCGCTCTGGTACCAGAGCCAGGTCAGAAATTCCTTGCCGAGAATGCTGTCAGTGGATTCGCCAAGATAAGGCATGTTCATGGGGTCTCCGTGCCGTCATCAGGAAAGAGGAGCGAACTGCGTGGGTTCCAGCTTGTCCAGGCGGATCAGGCTTTCTTCGTCCAGCATGGAGACCGCCAGATTGTAGGGCGTCAGTTGCTCCAGGTGCAGCTCAAATGTTTTGAGAAACTCTTCCAGGAAGAGGTCGATCATCTTGTTCTGGGTGGAGGCAAACCAGACTTCGTTCTTGTCTGTGGCCCAGAGCACGTTGAATTCGCCGGGAACGGGCAAAAAACGGGAGCGCAGACGCAGCAGCACCTGCTCCTTGAGTTCTTTTTTGCGCTCGCGGGCAATGTAGTTCTTGCCCTGTTCACCCATGCGCTTTTTTTCTTCCTTAAGAGCAAGGGCAACGTGCTTTTTGACCACGCCAGCGGGTATGCGCCGCATATCCAGCCGCAGGGAAAACACGATGTACGCGCCTTTCTGGGGCGGGGCCGTCACCCAGTCGGTATCGAGCATGTCCTCAAAACAGGTCCATCCCTGGCCCTGCATTTCAGGAATATCGTCAATGTCGCGCATGGCAAACTGTTTTAGTTTGTCCGGTATCTGCGGCCAGAGCGTGGCCGGAACAGGATCAAGAATACGGAACCGTGTAAAGCTGCAAGAGCTGTTGGCAAAGCCCATGTAAACTCCTTGCTTGAAAACCAGTGTTGGCAGTGTTGTACGTCAGAGCCGCTTCGGGAGCAAGTGCGAGCTGCCTTGGTTTCATGCGCCGTGCGGCCGGAAAGAAATGCGCCTTCCGGTCAGGGTTTGAGCGGATTGGACGACTGAGTATGCGTGCGCAGCAATAGGGTGCTCTATATTAAGGAAGGATCCGACGCAGGCAAAAAGTGGGATGCGCCGGCCGACCTGAAGCGTTATCCTGGGGCCATTTTCCTGCGCAACCTTACGGGGCAGACAACCGCTTGAGGCAGTGTCGCCAGTGGCATTCTAAGCGACTTTCGACCCCATTAGACCGGATTCATTCCACATGTGGGATTTATAAATGTCCCATAATGATAATTATGTAAACTTTTGAATGCTGGATGCCGAGGTGGGGCCGGTTTTGCATGCATGAACCCACTGCTTGCGCTTGACGGCATGCCCACTTCACGCACCATGACCCATCTTGCCAAGGACTTGCCAAATCACCGTCCGCCCAAGTATTCCGGCAATGCCGGATCATCCGCCAGAAACCGCAGCGGAGCAGCTCGTCTACCAGCAGCCATAAAAAGGATCAGCCCGAGGGCGCACACCAACCATGCCCCCGTGCTGATGGCCGATCTGCCCATGGGCCAGACTCCCGGCCTGATTCTCGATCTGGCTCCCGGTCTCATTCCGGGTCGAGCCCGCGCTGCCCGAGACACTTTTCGTCGCGCAAACCTGCGCAACCTCCTGCGGTCAGGTCTGTGACGATACTTCCGCAAAGCCGCAGCCTGGCGCTGACACCAGAGCCGCTGACGGCATGCGCCTCAACAAGGCCATAGCCGCAACTGGTCTGCGTTCGCGCCGCAGGGCTGACGAACTCATTCTTGCCGGACGCGTCTGTGTTGACGGCATGCCGGAGCCCAACCCCGGGCGTCAGGTGCTGCCTTTTGAGAGCATTGCTGTGGATGGCCGCGTGTTATCGGCCCCGCAGTCCTATACCTACCTCATGCTCAACAAACCGGTGCATGTGGTTTGCACCGTGAGCGACCCGGAAGGCAGACCCACAGTGCTGGATTGTCTTGCGCCAGAATACAAGGCGCTCAGGCTGTATCCTGTTGGCAGGCTTGATTATTTTTCTGAGGGATTGCTGCTGCTGACCAACGATGGCCAGCTGGCACAGCGCCTCACCCATCCCCGGCATCACCAGCCCAAGACCTATGAGGTGCTTGTGCGCGGCACTGCGCCTGAAGGGGCGCTCAAGATCATGCGGCGCGGCATGCACCTTGCCGAGGGTGAGGATATCATGCCTGTGGAAGTGATCGCTCAGCAAGTTGGCGGCAATACCCAGTTGCAAATGGTGCTGCGCCAAGGGCTGAACCGCCAGATACGCCGCATGTGCCGCGATCTGGGGCTGACCATTCTGCGCCTGTGCCGCGTCGCCCAAGGCTCATTGCGCCTTGGGGATCTGGCCAGCGGCAAGGCCAGGCCGCTTACGGATGCCGAGGTTGCCCGCCTGCGTGAAAGCGCCGGCTTGCCCGTCGCGCGGTAATCCGCGATGGCAATCTGCTGCGGCATCTGCACAGCCTCTTTGACTGAATAATATTTACCCAGAATTACAGACAAAAAGCGCAGCTGCAATGACCGGATGCCCGGCACTGCGGCTGCGCTTTGCTGATCGAAGAGCAATATATCTATTTGAACCGAAAAAATTGCCGCGCGCTACGCGCGCCTGGCAAAGAACACTTATCTGTCCTTCAATCAGGCATTGCCTTTCAGCAAGTGTTCGAGAAAATCAATGGCGTCCTTTTGCAGGGCCTGCAGATGGTCTTCGCCCTTGAAGCTTTCCGTATACACTTTGCAGATGGCTTCAGTACCTGAGGGGCGCACGGCAAACCAGCCGTCATCGCTGACCACCTTCACCCCGCCGATGGAGGCATCATTGCCGGGCGCACGGGTGAGCACGCTGGTGACGGGCGAGCCTGCCAGGGTTTTAAGGTTCACGCTTTCAGGCGTCAGCGCCGCAAGTTTTGCGCGCACGTTGTCGTCCGCCGGGGCATCAAGCCGCTGGTAGGCGGGCGCACCGAGGCGCTCGGTCAGTCTGGTGTAAAGCTCGTCGGGCGAGGACTGCTCCACCGCCATCATTTCAGCCGCAAGCAGGCACATGAGGGGGCCGTCCTTGTCAGTGCTCCAGGGCGTGCCGTCAAAGCACAGGAAGGAAGCCCCCGCGCTTTCCTCGCAGCCAAAGCCACAACGTCCATTGAGCAGATAGGGCACGAACCATTTAAAGCCCACTGGCACCTCAACAACCGGGCGGCCAAGGTCCTTGCCTATCCTGTCGAGCATGGCGCTGGTCACAAGGGTCTTGCCTATGCCGCGCTGCGCTGGCCACTCCCTGCGGGTGCGGAACAGATACCACGCGGCAGCGCTCAGGTAGTGGTTGGGATTCATCAGTTCGCTGCGCGTCACAATGCCGTGGCGGTCGGAATCCGGGTCGCAGGCAAAGCTCAAGTCAAAATGGTCGCGAAGATCCAGCAGGCGGCTCATGGCATAGGGCGAGGAGCAGTCCATGCGGATTTTGCCGTCTTTGTCGCAGGGAACAAAGCGGAAAGTCGGGTCCACTGCCCTGTTCACTACTTCAAGGTCAATGCCGTAGGCTTCTGCAATGGGTTCCCACATGGGCAGGCTTGCGCCGCCCAAGGGGTCAACGCCGATGCGCAGGCCCGATGAGGCAATGGCCTTCATGTCCAGCACGCCAGCCAGATCCTGCACATAGCTGCCGATAAAATCGTATTCCTCCACCAGCGAGGAGGCGCGCGCCGCCCGCAGGTGGGTGAGCTTTACGCCCTTGTTGCCGTTTTCGAGGTAGGCATTGGCGCATTTTTCAATCTGGCTGGTGACTTCGGCTTCTGCGGGGCCGCCGTGGGGCGGATTGTACTTGAAACCGCCATCACGCGGGGGATTGTGAGAAGGCGTGATGACAATGCCATCGGCCAGACCGTTAACGCGGCCCGCATTCCATTTGAGCACGGCGTGGGAGATCGCCGGGGTGGCTGTGTAGGCACCGCCAGCAGAAATGCGCACATTCACGTTGTTGGCTACCAGCACTTCCAGCGCGGAGCGAAAGGCGGCTTCTGACAGCGCATGGGTATCGCCGCCAAGAAACAGCGGCCCGTCAATGCCCTTGGCAGCGCGGTAGTCGCACACCGCCTGAGTGATGGCGTAGATGTGCTCCTCGTTAAAGCTGCACAGCACTGATGTGCCGCGATGCCCTGAGGTGCCAAAGGCTACACGCTGGGCTGCAAGCGCCGGATTGGGAAATTCTGTGTAATACGCGCTCATGAGCGCGGGGATGTTCTCCAGCTTATCCAGCCCGGGCAGATGCCCGGCATCGCTATGCACAACTGGCATTGATATTCCTCCAAAAAATGGTGCTCAACCGACTATATGCCCTATCGCGCATGCCTGCAATCCGGGATGTATCCCTTGATGTGTTACTGCAAGTATTTGTGACAGCTACTGCTGACGAAGGCACATTTTTTCAAAAAAATCGCGGTGTGCCTCCAGCTGCGGGTCAAGAAGCTCGCTGGAAATCATTCCATAAGCACCGCGTACAAGAGCTGTGCGCTTTTCAAGCGACTGCTCAAGCCGCTCCCGGTGCGCCTGAGCGGCGCACATTTCTGCGAGCATCTGTGTCAGGCTGACAGCGCGCGCCGTGTCTGTATGGCGCCGGGCCACTACCCTGCCCCCGGCTTGCGCAATTTCCGCAAGTTTTTCGGGGTTTGCGAGCGCCTCTGCTGCAATGGCCGCAGCTTCCTGCGCATTATTGCGCTGGTACGTGGGCAGAATTTCCTCGCCGGGAATAAAAAGCTCGTTAAGGCCGTTTTCGCAGGTTTCCATCAAGAGGGCCGCGCCGCAGGCAATGGCCTCAAAACAGCGAAAATTCACTTCCGAAGCCGCAGTCTGGTTAAGAACAATGCGGCTGCGCATAAAGATGGGCTTGTAATCGCCAGAAATTGCCACCAGTGGGTGTCTGGCGCGAAAGGCCTTGAGAAATGGCGCGCGGTCCGGGTTATTTTTGTGCCCAAGGGTTCCCACAAAGGCTACGGGGATATCGCGGGAAGCAAAATCTCCCACTGGCTCAAGAACTTTGGAGTAAAACAGCGGAAACCAGCGTGCAGGCAGGCCCTCGTGCGAAAATACATCTACATAGTCTTTCTGCGCCACAAGGGTTGTGTCAAAACCGTTGGAATACGGGATATGCCAGGGATTGCAGTAGGTATCTATGGAATAGCGCACCGAAGGCCAGGGGGCGTTTTCCGGATCAAGCAGTTGCGGCATGTTTCCGTCGTCGCAATAGAAAAGCGCGTCAGGTGCAAAACCGAGCGCATCAAGGCGGTTCAGGAGTTGCCGTACGGAGTACGGGTGCGGAGAGGGAATATCAGCGTCAGCTGCCGGATGCGCCGTGATGACGCTGTGCCCCAGGCGTTTGAGGGCAGAGGCCAGATACGGCCCGCCAATGTTGAGTATGCGTAAGCTCATGGATAAAAAAAGGGCTGCCCCGGTTAAGAGGCAGCCCGTGTAGTTGTGCCTGTTACTTGCTCAGGCTTACAGTTCGGAAGTACACATCGCCTCGCCGTGAAATCTGCAACATGACGGCACCTCGGGCGACGCCTTCATCGTTGACGATTTTCGACAGATCCGCAGCGCTGTGAACGGGTTTGAGGTTAGCCTTGAGAATCACGTCGCCGGGGCGCAAATCAGCTTCGGCAGCGGGCTTGTCAGGATTGACGTCAATGATGACCAGCCCTTCGTTTTTCTCAATCTTGAGTTCGCGGCGTTCTTCATCCGTCAGCGAGCGGACGGAAATGCCGAGCAAACCTTCATCCTTCTGCTTCTGATCCTTGCCGTTCAGGTCGCCAGACTGAGAGGTCTTGCGTTCGCCAAGCGTAACGGAAAGATCAGTGGTTTTGCCATCGCGCCACACCGTTATTGCAGTCTTGCTGCCAGGTGTTTTGTCGGCAATCACGCGCAGCAGGGCTGCGGCGTCTTCAATGGCCTTGCCGTCAACGGAAACAATGATGTCGCCGTCTTTCATGCCAGCCTTGGCAGCAGGCTCGCCTTCCATAACGCTGCCCACAAGCGCGCCCTTGGCGTCCTTGAGACCCAGCGCCTTGGCGGTATTTTCTTCAACATCCTGAATACCAACGCCAATCCAGCCACGGCTGATCTTTTTGCCGGACTTGATCTGGTCGATGATCTTGGCGGCCATGTTGCTCGGAATGGCAAAGCCAATGCCCTGCCCGCTCGCAATAATGGCCGTGTTGATGCCGATCACCTGCCCTGCCATGTTCAGCAGCGGGCCGCCGCTGTTGCCGGGGTTGATGGAGGCATCCGTCTGCAGGAAGTTGTCAAAGGGGCCAGCGTGTATGTTACGGTTCTTGGCCGAAAGAATACCCGCCGTCACCGAGTGGTCGAGCCCAAAGGGGTTGCCGATGGCCAGCAGCCACTCGCCTATCCGCAGTTCGTCCGAATTGCCGAACGCAAGGTAAGGCAAGGTTTTTTTGGTTTCAATTTTCAGCAGGGCGAGGTCGGTTTCTTCATCTGCGCCAACCAGCTTGGCCGTGATGGCTTCGCTTTTGCCATTGCTCTGATCAAGGGTCACGCGGATAACATCCGCATCGGCGACCACATGATTGTTGGTAACAATATAGCCGTCAGCGGAGACAATAAAGCCGGATCCCAGTGATTTTTGCTTCATCTGGGGGCGCTTGCCACCGCGCTTGCCGCCGAACTGGTCAAAGAATTTGTCAAATCCTGGCGGCATATTGCGGAACATTTCCCCCATGAGATCGTCCTGGCTGTTACCGCTGGCCTTCCGTTCCGTACCGATGTTTACGACTGCCGGGCCGCTTTTGGCCGCCAGTTCGCTGAAGTCGGGCAGATTGGCTGCCTGGGCAAGCTGCGATGCCGCAAGAAAGGTCACGGCAAGCATGGCTGCAAGACATTTTTTTATCATCATGGAAAAGCTCCTGGTTACTTTTTTCAGAGCCTTTTGCAAAGCCTGTGCCATGATATTCATTCCCGAGCCGCTGTTGGAGGCGCTGGCGGATGCATGCTGCTTCCAGGCCTTGTCTTCGCCGGGTTCGGAGATTTGTTCGCCTTCAGGGGCAAGGCTGATGCGTCGGGCGGTGGTGTCCAAATTTTGTACAGTAAGGGTCACGGCGTCGCCCTTGTCCAATTTGCTGTACTGCTTGCCCTGCCTGGAATTCTTGATGACGCCGGCGGGCAGCAAACCGGTGATGCCGGGGGCCAGCGTGATGAAAAGGCCATAGGGGGTGCGGCTCTCAACCGTGCCGTTCACTGTTGAACCCACGGCGAACTGCTGGGCCGCTTCCTTCCACGGGTCGCCTTCGGCATCGCGCAGGCTCAGGGAAATACGGCGGTTTTCAAGGTTGATTTCCTTGATTTTAACCGAAACAACCTCGCCTGCGGCAAGCACGTCTTCGGCCTTGGCCACGCGCTTTGTCCACGACAGTTCAGAAATATGCACAAGGCCTTCAATGCCGGGCAGAAGCTCAACAAAAGCACCAAAGGGCGCGAGGCGCACAACCTTGCCGGAAGCAACCGTGCCGGGCTCAAGCCTGGTGGTCACATCCTGCCAGGGATCGCCCTCGGCCTGCTTGCGCGAAAGCGAAATGCGCACGTGGCCCTTGCTGTCCTTGCTGATGGAGATAACCTTGGCGCGCACGGTGTCGCCAAGCGACACGGCTTCGTCAGGTGCGCCCACGCGCGACCAGGAAAGTTCGGAAAGATGGATCATGCCTTCAACAGAAGGAGCAAGTTCCATGAATGCGCCAAAAGCGGCAAAACGCGTGATCTTGCCTTCAACCATATCACCGGGCTTGAGGCTTTCAAGCAGGGCGTCGAGCTGTTCGGCACGTTCGCGCTCAACAATGGCGCGGTGCGAGACCACAACATTTCTGCCGCGATTTTCAACGCGGATAACCAGAAACGGCATGCTGCGGCCCACAATCTCGGCGGCGTCTTCAGACGTGGCAACGCCAAGCTGGCTGCCGGGGCAGAATGCCTGCTTGCCAAGCACGTCAACCGTGTAGCCGCCCTTGCACACTGCGGTTATGCGGCCGTCAACCGGCACTGCCGCATCGCGGGCTTCTTCAAGCGCGGCAACGCCGCTGCCGCTCATGGAGCGGGAAAGGCGAATCTCTTGCGAGGAAACGCCAGTAACCCACGCTTCGAGGCTGTCGCCGGGCTTAACGCTTTCATTGCCCTCGGCATCAAGAATGTCTTTGCGGTCAATGATGCCGTCAACCTTTATGCCCACGTCCACAAAAACGCTGTCGCCAGTGATGGCAATTACAGTTCCGGTCACTTTTTGGCCGGGCTGCAAGCGGTTTGAAGCGGTTTCGTGGGCCGCCAGCATGGCGGCAAAATCCTCAGCGCCTTCCTCCGACATGGAGGGTGCGAACTTATCCTCGGTCATAGTTTTCCTGCTCCTTACAAGCTGGGCTTATTGCTCAAGTCCGCCATATTACGCCATCCGCACAAGGAAAACAATTGTCTTTTTAGCCATGATTTTCCCCGGCCATGCGAGTGCTGAATCAATTTTATACAGGTGGATATTTTTTGAGCATGTAGCCGCCCTTGCACCGTGGGCAAGGAACGGTATTGGGTGCTTGGGGAGTGTTATGAAAAACACGTAACGCAAAGCACTAGCTATTTATCACTGTTAACAATTTTAACTGTATTGTTTGATCAAACAAGAACTTTTTTATGCTATTAGTTAAAAAAATAATTTGATTGCAATTTTAGTCAGTGCAGTGATACATGTTCCAATGACTATAATGTTCGTGTTCTATGTTGGTGTTGTTGGAATAATCAAACAGTTTTTTATAGGCACAATCAAGGTGCATATTGTTATGATGCTGAATATTGTTCATTCAAGATTAGAAAATGTTGCTTGTATGTGCTGCATGATTTTTTTTAATAAAGATACTCGTGTGTACCATTGTGTAAACAATAAGATAAAAGTTAATTTGTCAAAAATAATTTTGCCGCCATGACGTTACTTAACGTTTTAATGAAGTTAATTGATTTTATGATGTATCTTGTGTTGAGAAACAATACTTACATCAGGCCATAAGCCAGGATTCCCGCAATGAAATACTTGAAAATTTTGTATGTGCAGGTTCTCATAGCCATATTCATTGGCATTCTTTTGGGTCACTTTTATCCTGAACTGGCCGTGAAGATGCAGCCCTTGGGCAAGGGCTTCATCAACCTTATTAAAATGATCATCGCGCCCTTGATCTTTTCAACCGTTGTTACCGGCATTGCCGGCATGAAAGATATCAAGGCCGTGGGCAAAACTGGCGGCATAGCGCTGGTGTACTTTACCGTCATCACGCTTACTGCGCTTGCAATTGGCCTTGTGGTGGTCAACCTTGCCCAGCCCGGCGCTGGCATGAACGTTGACGTAAGCACCTTCAACGCTGCGGACAAAAACATTGCCGCCCAGTATGCTGGCAAGGCCAAAGACAACAACATCGTCAACTTCTTCCTCAATATTATTCCCAATACCTTTGTTTCTGCCTTTACCAGCGGCGAAATCCTCCAGGTTCTGCTGGTGGCCATGCTGTTTGCCTTTGCCCTGAATTACAGCGGCGAAAAGGGCAAGCTGTGCTTTGACCTCATCAAGAGCCTTTCTGAAGTGCTCTTCAAGGTTATCGGCATCATCATGCATGTGGCCCCCATCGGCGCGTTTGGCGCAATGGCTTTTACCATCGGCAAGGAGGGTATCGGCTCTGTCCTTGTGCTTGGCGAGCTTATTGTGTGCTTCTACGTTACAAGCATTCTTTTTGTAGTGTTCATTCTGGGCACCATCTCCTTTAGCTGCGGCTTCAGCATTTTCAAGTTTGTGCGCTATATTCGTGAAGAGCTGTTTATCGTGCTTGGCACATCTTCTTCCGAATCCGTACTGCCAAACATGCTGCGCAAGATGGAAAAGGCTGGCTGCAACAAAAGCGTGGTGGATCTTGTGATTCCCGCTGGTTACTCCTTTAACCTTGATGGAACAGCCATCTACCTCACAATGGCGGCCATATTCCTTGCCCAGGCCACCAATACGCCCATGCCGCTGGGCGATCAGCTTGTGCTGCTGGGTATCCTGCTTATTTCGTCCAAGGGCGCGGCTGCAGTTACTGGCGGCGGCTTTATTGTGCTGGCAGGTACGCTGAGTTCGGTTGGCAGTATCCCGCCCGAGAGCATTGCCGTCATTTTCGGTATCGACCGCTTTATGTCTGAAGCTCGCGCGCTCACCAACCTTGTGGGCAACGGCGTTGCGACCATCTTTGTTTCAAGGGTTACTGGCAACCTTGATTCCGAAAAACTCCACGAAGCTCTGGACCGCAAAAAGCCTGTGAGCGAGCCTGCTGTAACAACATAACCCTCACCAGCCCGCGTCTGCCCGGCTGCAAGTTCTGCCCGGGCAGACGCGGATTATTCCCCTGCTCCGCTGCTTGCATCACTACCTTCCCCTGATGATCCACTGTCGGCAGTGATCGCAGGGGATTTTTCTTTATTCCCGTTCTTTCTCCCTGTACTCTGACGCTGTGCTTGAACATGGCGTAAAAGCAGTACGGCAAACCGCAAGGGCAGGTGTATGGATATAAAAAATTTTGAAACATTGTGGGCAGACAGGCAGCCGGATCGGGAGGACATGGCGGAATTCTGGAGCCGCCGCGCCCAATCGTTCAACGGTCATTCCGCCGAAGCTGATTCCAGCGTCTACCGCCGCGCTCTGGTAGAAAAAGTGGCGGTCCGCTCCGGGGTGGGCAAGGGGGACGCTGTTCTGGACGTTGGCTGCGGGCCGGGCAGGCACGCTCTGGCATTTGCCGCTCTGGCGGGCAGCGTGGAAGGCTTTGATATCGCCCCCGGCATGATCGAATGCGCCAATGAAAACGCGCGGCAGGCCGGGATTGAAAACTTCAGATTTCGGGTAGTTGACTGGGAAAAGGCGGATCTGGAGCAACTTGGCTGGAAAAGGCGGTTTCAGCTTGTTTTCGCCTCCCGCACGCCTGCGGTGTATGACCGCCCTACTCTCGAAAAGATGACCGAAGCCTCGCGGGGCTACTGCTGCCTTCTGACCCAGGTTACGGGCGACAATTCCGTGCGCAGGGAGCTTGCGCCGGTGGTTGGCGCCGCAAATCATGACGACTACAGCCGCCGGGGGCTGTTCTGCGCCTTCAATATTCTGTGGCTGCAGGGCTATTACCCCGAGGTGGAATACCTTGAGCGCACCTGGGATTCCGCATGCCCGCTGGAAGAAGCCATTGTGATGTACACGCGGCATTTTAACAGCAGAGGCCAGCTGACTGAGGCGCAAGAAATCGCCCTGGCAGACAAACTGTGCGCCATGAGCAGGAACGGCATGGTGCACGAGACTGGCAGCTCCCGGGTGGGCATGCTTTTCTGGAGCGCCAACCTGTAAGGCGTGGGCTGCCGCCTGATGCGCAAAAGTTGCATTCCTGCCCCGTAGCATGCCCTTTTGAGGGTGTTCAGGCCTTTTCAATCAGCCATGTTCTGATGGGAAAGGCCGTTTCTGTCCAGTGCGTCTTATACTGCATCTTGGGGCCGTCAAGAGGCCCCATGTCGTAGCGCTGCACGCCTTCCTCGCAGAGCCAGCGGATTTTTTCTATCTGCATGAGGTTGCCCAGTGAGAGTTCATGGCAATTCTGCGCATAGCTGAACTGCTGGCCACGATAGATATCCCCGGCCAGGCCGCCAAAAATAAAGCCCACGTCAGTATCTTCTCGGCGCGCAAAAATGACGCGCGCGCCCTTCTCTGGCGCGAGACGCTGGAGCAGAAAAGCATAAAAATCGCAAATGCCCGGTTCCGCCATGCCGCAGTGGTCAATCCCCTTCCAGCTTGTGCGCTCAACGGCGATCATGCGGGCAAACGCCGCCTTTGCTTCGCTTTCTGTTGAAGGCAGCACGCGTTCATAATAGATGCCCAGCTCGTGCGTCTTTCTGGACGCACGTTTCAGGTTGCGGCGCTGGTTGGCCGAGCGGCGTGAAAGATAGCCGTCCAGACCGCCAGCAAGCGAAGCTGAACCCTGAATGCCCGCTTTTACGAGGTGCGCCTGGAGGGGCATGCCTGTTTTGTTGAGCATGTTCTGCACATAATCCGGGCTAGGGCCAAGGCCGCCCACAAGAACCTTGGGAAATCTGGGGGCATAGGTCTTGGCAAAAAAGTGCATGGCTTCGGCAAAAAGCTGCGGGGCATTGCTGCCCAGAAGCGGACAGCCAAAGAACCACGACGGTTCAAGAGGCGTGATAAATACCTCTTCTTCCGAAACAAGGCCTTCCGCAAGGGCAATAACACTGCCGTCAGCTTCTGCAAACAGCAGGCGCCGTTTTGGCCCGAAGGCGTCATGAAAGGCAAGTTGCCATGCTGGCGTACAACTGAAAGGGTCGGCCTGCGCGCAGTGCAGAGCTGCGCTGTGCCACGTTGCGTACTGCTCGGGCTTGGCGTTATGGGGCAAATGTATGAACTGCATGAGGGCACCGGAGTGAAAGGCAAGGCGTTTATGCCCCGTGCGCCAGTGCGCACCACAAGGCATAAACGCCGTCTATATTTATTGTAACGCAACGCTGTTTTGCTACATGGCAGAGGGCTTGTCTGTCTGGGCAAAGCAGATCAGGCTATTTGCCTGTTGCTGCATCGTCCTGTTTCTTTTTTTCAGATATATATTCTTCTTCATGTATAAGCGTACTACCGCACCGTGGGCAGGACAGGAATCTGAAAAACAGCCGAAGTTTAAAGATAAATTCATCCACGAGGCCCGTTGGGCAGTAAAAAACATCACCACAGCGCTTGCAGCGGTAGACCGTTTTTTCTTTCATAATGCCCCCAAGGTAGCCAATGAAGAACTGTCAATAAATTACCATGCATGGTGGAGGTTATCAATTCCCTGCCCAGGCATATTCCGCAGGCGGAAATATTGCCGGGGAAAAGGCCTGCCGACCGGATGCGTGTCCGTGCAATGGCCGTTGGGCTGGCCGCGCAGAACCAGCGCAGAAAAAGATACTGACGGGAATAACGGCTTTTTTGTTAACCGAATTGACAGAAAATACTTTTTTTGTATATATTATAGCAAATATCTTTGTTGAAAGCATTGTGGCTAGAAAGGGATGTTGTAATTAAAAAACTGTTTTTTACTACCATTTCAATGGAGAGAAATATGGAGCCATTTGAATTGCGCATTGACCATACAACATGTGTTAGATGCGGGGCATGTATAGATGTTTGTCCTACAAATGTGTTCATGAAAGCGCCTGATGGTGCACCATATGTTTAAGTGGAACTGTTTGTATTGTTCACGAGGATGTGATCTCTGCCTACAAATTTGCCCGGTTAGTGCAATAATAATTAAATGTTAGCAACGTAATAATTGGGGAGCAATATGATATCTTTTTCGCGGAAAATTGCCTTGTTTGTTTTAGCTTTGATAATTGTGTGTGGCTCACCCTCTGCAGTTTTTTGCAAGTTGGAGCAAGATATGACCCCCAAGGAACTCCGTGGTAATGAACTCCTGGCGGATATTATCCTCGACATAAGCAAACGGGATGAAGTTCTTGGAAATCGTATCATCAGCAAGTTATTGGCTGGAAAAGAGAACATAGGTTTTGGGATTCACTATTATAGCTATAAAGGTAACTTGCATTATATGGTTAATATTGATGATCCCCAGGCTCGCGCTCCTCTCGGGGGTGACCCATTTCTAAGGGTATTATACATAAAGACTACTCGGATATCGTTGGCAGTTTTGAAGACGGAAAAGTTCCTGCCTCAATAGGCTATTAACCTTGGTCAGGTATTTCAGAGGGTACAAACAAGGCGCTCATGTTTCCGTGTATTCACGGAAGCATGAGCGCCTTATATATTTGGCACATTCAAGTGCTTGCATTTCAATGGTAGCAAGGGAGGGATTTGAACCCCCGACACTGCGGGTATGAACCGCATGCTCTGACCAACTGAGCTACCTTGCCGTGTCAGCGCCTCGTTAGCGCGACGATCTATTTATAAAAATTGCCGCCCCTTGGCAAGCATTTTTTTTAGTTCACCATGAAATAATAAATAAATGGGGCGATCAGCAGGCGGTACACGGCAAAAGGCACCAACGTCACACGGCCCATGAGGGCGATGAAAACCTTGACTGCCAGCAAGGCCGAAAGGAACGAGCCAATCATGCCCACGGCAAAAAAGGGAATATCCGCAGCGCTGAACAGATGCCAGCTTTTCAGCATGTCGTAGCCGGTTGCAGCAACCATGATGGGCACCGCGGCGATGAACGAATACTCCGCTGCCAGCGAGCGCTTGCCGCCAAGCAGCATGCCGCCCAAGCTGGCCCTTGGCATTGGCTGCTTTCAGTGCCTTGCCCTGTGGCCCGG
>JASGGT010000046.1:0-18201 GCA_047602655.1 Desulfovibrio sp.
CGCCGTTCGCCCAGAACCTGGCCGATTTCTTCAATGAGCCCCTTGCCGGTCAGCGAAGGGCGCTGGCTGTTGACGGGGTTGCGGCTCAGCCTTTCAGCGAGGATCTGCACGGGTGCATCGAGGAAGATAACCATGCCGCGCTGGCGCATGAGGAGGCGATTCGCCTCCGCCAGCACCATGCCGCCCCCTGTGGAAACAATGCAGCCAGCGGGGTGCGCGTCCGCTACTTCCTGCAAGGCCTGACTCTCGCGGATGCGAAAGCCGGGCCAGCCTTCTGCGGCCACAATCTGCTCCACGGTAAGGCCCGCCCGGTGCAGCAAATGCTGATCGGTGTCGGCAAAGGGCAGGCCGAGGCTTTTTGCAAGCGCCTTGCCGATAGTGGTTTTGCCCGAAGCCCGCGCGCCCACCAAGAAGAGAATGCTCATGCCGCCCCCTTAAAGGATTCTGACGCCGTCTTCTTCGACCAGCACCGTGTATTCCCAGCGTATGCCGCCCCACTGGGGGTAGTAGAGCCCTGGCTCTACGGTGACGACCATGCCTGGTTCAAGAACCCCATCGGCGCGAGGTGAAAGGCTGGGGGCCTCGTGGGTTTCAAGGCCCACGCCGTGCCCGAGGCCGTGCGTAAATGCATTGGCAACGCCAGCTTTGGCAAAAACATCGTGCGCCAGCGCATAGGCCTTGCGCAGGGGCATGCCGGGGCGCATGCCTTCTATGGCCGCTGTCTGCGCCTGCCGGGTGAGGTCGAGTGCCCGGCGGAATTCGTCAGTTGGCGCTGTGCCCACCCAGAAGGTGCGGGTCTGGTCAGAGCAGTAGCTCTCAACACGGCAACCAACATCGACCAGGACAGGGCAATTGTCCGTGACGGTGTCCTGACCGGGGATGGCATGGGGCAGAGCCGCGTTTTTGCCCACGGCAACAATGTTGGCAAAGGCAAGTTCCGAAGCGCCGTTTTCGCGAAAAAAGCGCTCAATGAGCCAGCTGATGTCGGCCTCCGTGCGTCCCGGCTCCAGTTGGCCTTCAACCCACTTCATCAGCTTGTGGTTGAGTGCAAAAGACTTTTCCAGCGCAGCAATTTCGCAGGGTTCCTTGATGCGGCGCAAACGCTCGACCATGCCGTCAGCCGCCTCGCAATAAAGGCCGGTGCCTGCGCCAGTGAGGTCGCGGGCAAAGGCGAGGCTGACGCCGTTGGCTTCAATGCCAATGCGGCTGCCGCAGAGTCGGAGCAACCGGTGCAGTTCGCGTGCAGCGTTGCCGCCATATATAAAGATGCGTTCCCTATCCCAGATGCGCGAGGCGGCATCCAGATAGCGGGCGTCTGTCGCCAGCCAGTCGCGGCCATCAGACGTGATGACAAGCCTGCCTGCGCTCTCATTAAACTGGGGGTCATGCAATTCAAAACCGGAAAGGTAGAACCTGTTGGCAGCCTGGCTGATGAGCATGGCATCAAGCCCGCGCAAGCGCATGGCTCGCCGGAGGTTTTCACGGCGGGAAGCGAAAATGTCACTCATAAAAATTCTCCTGCGAACACTATACCCAGCGCGGGGCCGCCTGAAAAGGTTAAATTTGACGGGGTTGAACTGGTCGAATCATGGTATGCGGGCAGGCCGGAAGAATGGACAATTGATACATTTCTTGTATACATTAGCGAAGAGGCTTGGAGTAGCGCGGTCAGTTGACCTAGAACCTAACTAGGACTATAATTATAGACATGTCACAAACATCTTCTTGCGAGCTTGATGTTCTCGATCTTGTGCCTTTTGGGCAGACCGGCAACGAAAGCCGCTTTTTTGCGTTGCGCCTCTCCCGCCCCGAGTGGACTCGGTGGCGGCCTGGGCAGTTTGTCATGATCCGTCCCCGAAACTTCGGGCTGGATATCCCTTGGGCGCGCCCTCTTGGCATCTGCCATATGACCTCCCGGCATATGATCTGCTTTTTTCAGGTGCGCGGTAAAGGCACGCGGCGCATGTCCGAGCTGCGCCCTGGCGACAAGGTGCGCGTGTGGGGTCCGCTGGGCAACGGGTTTGCCGTTGAGCCGGATACCCCGACCCTGCTGCTGGCAGGCGGCATGGGCATAGTGCCCTTTGTGGGCTATGTGAGCGAGCATCCCAAACCGTGGAATGTGTCCATGTTGTTTGGGCACCGCGAGCACATCAGCTGCTACCCTGTGGACAGCATCAACGAGCATGTGCCGCTGGACAGCCTGCGCGAAGCGGAGTCGGGCGATCTGGACGACTTTATCTTTACCATTCAGGAACGCATGAGCGAATACGCCGAGCAGAAGGGCCTTGTGCTTGCCTGCGGACCCACACCCTTTATGCGCACCGTGCAGAAATTTGCCGCCGAGCTTGGCGTGCGCTGCCAGCTTTCGCTTGAAAATCGCATGGCTTGCGGCGTGGGCGCGTGCCTTGGCTGCGTGACCAGGACCACAGAAGCCTGGCCGGTTGAAGCAAAGCGCGAAGGGTTGGTGCAGGTGTGCAACCACGGCCCGGTATTCTGGTCGGATCAGGTTGAACTGTAGGTTTTGCCTGCGCTTCCTTGACTTCTGAAACGACACTAAAGCAGTTTACGAATGCAATGAATTACCTGCTCTGCAAGGATTTTTCTGAAAATTCTTGCCACGAAATGCAGCAGGCTGGCTTTGCCTGTCGTAAGCGAGCATTTCAAGTGGTAAATGCTCTAATGGCAGCATGTGGCATCCGTTACTGCCATGGCGCGCCGCACCGGCGAACTGGCGGTCGCGCGTGGGTACGCGCGGGCCTGTCTCGCCAGGCGAAGCCACGCACAAAATGCCGGATGTCGGCAATCTGGAGAAAGCGGCATGGATCTTTCCGTCACACTCAAGGGGCAGACGCACGATCTGACCCTTAAGAACCCTGTGCTCACGGCTTCAGGCACCTTCGGCTACGGGCTGGAGTTTGCCTCTTACGGCGATCTTGCCGCGCTTGGCGGTCTGGTTGCCAAGGGGCTTTCCCTGTTGCCGCGTCAGGGCAACGCCACGCCGCGCATAGTGGAAACCACAGCGGGCATGCTCAATGCCGTGGGTTTGCAAAATGACGGAGTCGAGGTCTTCTGCAAGGATAAGCTGCCCCGTCTGCCCTGGCAGGAAACAGCCGTTATCGCCAATATATATGCCAGTTCGGTGGAGGAATTCGCCGAACTTGCCGCCCGCCTCAATGAGGAGGAAGGCGTTGCCGCCCTCGAGGTGAACGTCTCCTGCCCCAACGTCAAGGAAGGCGGCGTGCTGTTTGGTCAGGATCCCGCGCTTGCCGCCCAGGTTACGGCTGCCGTGCGCCGCGCCGCGCCGGGCAAGCACGTTATGGTCAAGCTTTCGCCCAACGTGACGGATATCGCCCTTATGGCCCGCAGCGTTGAAGACGCGGGCGCAGACAGTATTTCGTGCATTAACACCCTGCTCGGCATGGCTGTTGATCTGAGCAGCCGCAAGCCCTCGCTGGCCAACGTGGTGGGGGGGCTTTCCGGCCCAGCCATCAAGCCCGTGGCCTTGCGCTGCGTGTGGCAGGTGGCCCGGGCCGTGAATATTCCCGTTGTCGGTATTGGCGGTATTGTCACCGCCGAAGACGCTCTGGAATTTTTGCTGGTGGGCGCGCGCGCCGTGCAGGTTGGCACGGGCAATTTCATGCGGCCCGACTGCGCCTTTGCTCTGGCAGAGGAACTCCCCGCCCTGTGCGAAAAGCTGGGCATTGAAGACCTGGGCGCTTATTGCGGCAGCCTGGATTTGGATTAACTATGTCGCTTACCGTTATCCCCGCCCGCTCCAAGCAGGAATTTGACCAGTTCATGGATTTGCCCTGGAGCCTGTACGAACGTGGCTCCCTGTGGACTCCTGGCCTTAAAAGCCAGGATCGTGAACTGCTCACGCCCGGTGAACATCCATTTTGGGAAAGCGCCCGCCGCGAACTCTTTCTTGTGCTGCGCGATGGCCGCGCCATTGGGCGCATAGCCGCCATTGTGGATGAAAAGTACAATGCCTATGCCAGCGAAAAGTGCGGGGCCTTCGGCTTTTTTGAGTGCGCCAATGATCCTGAGGCAGCCCACGCCCTGCTTGACGCCGCGCGCGACTGGCTGGCTGCGCAGGGCATGCGCTTTATGCGTGGGCCGCTGAATCCTTCGGCCAACTACACCTGCGGCCTGCTGGTACACGGCTTTGACCTTGCGCCCACCATCATGATGCCCTGGAACCCGCCGTATTACGCCGAGCTGCTCGAAACGTGGCATCTGCGCAAAGAGCAGGATCTTTTTGCCTACCAGATTGAGCGCTCGCGCCTTACGCCGCCGGAATGGCTCAGTGAGGAAGTGACGCGCCTCAAGGCCGAGGCGCGATTTACCTGCCGCACGTCCAGCAAGGCAACGCTGGCTGAAGACATCCGCGCCATGCTTGAGCTGTACAAGGTTTCCTGGGCCAAGAACTGGGGTTTTTCTCCCCTTTCTGACGGCGAGGCGGAGCAGCACGTCAAGGAACTCAAAAGCGTTCTTGATCCGGAATTTTTTGTGCTGTTCTTCCACAATAACCAGCCAGCCGCAGGCATGGTGGCCCTGCCGGACATGGCCCCGCTCTTGCGGCGGCTCAACGGCAAGCTGGGCATATCGGCATTGTGGCACTGGTGGCAGTCCCGCGCAGAAATTCGCGGCGGTTACCGCATCATCCTTTTTGGTATTCGCGAAGAATTCCGCCTCATGGGCCTGCCGCTGCTCCTGCTTGACTTCATGCTGGAAAAAGCGCGCCAGCACCCGCATTTTCAGTGGGTTGAGGGCTCCTGGGTGCTGGAGGACAATGCGCCCGTCAACGATCTGCTTGAAGACTTTTCGGGCCAGCTTACCAAGCGTTACCGCATTTATCGCAGGGAGATTCAGTCGTGACCATGACTGAAAACGCCGTACATGCTCCGCATCTGGCGGGTAAGAAAGTGCTGCTTACGGGCGGCACTGGTTTTGTGGGGCGGCATCTGCTGCCGCAGCTGCTGGAAGCCGGAGCGCAGGTCATCTGCCTCACGCGGGCTGCCTCGCGCACGGGGCATCTGCCAGCGGGAGTGGAAACAGTCCAGGCCGACCTGAGCACGGGCCAGGGGCTTGCAGAAGCCCTGCACGGCAAGGATGTGGTCATCCACATGGCGGCCCTGCTTTTTGGTCTTGGCTGGCAGGATTATTTGCGGGCCAACGCCCTTGCCGCGCGCAGCATGGGCAGCGCCATTACAAGCCTTGCCTGCGCTGGAAACCTTGGAGCGGACTTTCGCTTTGTGCTGGTTTCAAGCCTCGCTGCAACAGGGCCCAGCGGCACGGCCCCGGGAGTGGACGATGCTACGCCGCCTGCACCGGTTTCCGCCTACGGCTGGTCAAAGATGCTCACCGAGCAGGTGCTTGGGCGCGCACTTGGGCAAAGCCTTGTAACACTGCGTCCGCCCATCATTTATGGTTCTGGCGACAAGGGCCTGCTGCCGGTTTTTCAGGGTGCTATGCGTGCCCATGTGGCCGTGAGCCCCGGCGCGGGACGCGAGTTCCCGGTCAGCGCCGTACATGCGGACGACATGGCTCAGGCCGTGCTGTGCGCTTGCAGGCCCGAAGCCAGCGGCGTGTATCATCTGAGTGACGGCGAGGCCTATACCATGTCCGGTTTTTGCCGGGGCATGGGTGCAGCGGTGGACAAGGCCCTTGGCCGCGCCCCCCGGAATATGCGCGTTGTGCGCATGCCTTTGCCTGTCATGGCTTGTACTGCCGGGCTGTCCACGGCCTTTGCCGTAGCTGCCGATGCCGTGTCCCGCCGCCTTTTGGGGCGTGGGCTGCGGCGCGCCCCGGCCTGGAATCTGGATAAATACCGTGAAGCCCGTCAGGCCGGGTGGCTGTGCGACAATAGCCGCATCTGCCACGAACTGGGCTTTGCGCCGCGCGTGAGCCTTGAGGCAGGCATGACCGAAGCCATCGACGGCTACCGCCGCGAGGGCTGGTTGTGAAGATCACCATACAGGAACTTTCCAAGGCATTTGGCGGACGGGACATTCTCAGCAACTTTTCGCTGGAAGTGGATTCCGGCGTGCGACTGTGCGTTTGCGGGCCCAACGGTACGGGCAAATCCACCTTGCTGCGACTTCTGGCCGGGGTGGAAAGCCCTGACGGCGGGCGGGTAATTCTGCCGCGCGGTTGCCGTCTGGGGTTTGTGGAGCAGGAGCTTTCAGAAGAATCCCTCGAAACGCCGCTGCTTGCCTATGTGCTGGACGTGTTGCACGACTGGAGCGACTTTTGGGCCGAATGGGAAGAAGCCGCCGCCAGCAAGGACGAGTCGCGCCTGACCTCCCTGATGCACCGCCAGGGCGAGCTTGAGGCCCTCTACGGCTACAATCCCGAGCACCGGGCCAAGGCTGTGCTTTCCGGCCTGGGCTTTGCCGAAAACAAGTGGAACCGCACCCTGCGGGAACTTTCCGGCGGCTGGCGCGAGCGCGCCAAGCTGGCCCGCGTGCTTACCGCCGGCGCCGATGTGCTGCTGCTGGACGAACCCACCAACCATCTGGATGTTGAGGCCGTGGAGTGGCTGGAGTCCTTCCTCATGGACTTCAGTGGCGCGCTGGTATTTGTGGCCCACGACCGGGTGTTCATGGACAATGTCGGCACGCACGTCCTCTACCTCGGGCTGTCCAAACCCGTGTTCCGCAAGGCAACCTACACGCAGTTTCTGACCCTTCAGGACGAATACAACGCCCAGCGTGAGCGCGAAGCCCGCGCCCTCAAGGATGATCTTGACCGCAAGATGGCCTTTGTGGAGCGTTTTCGCGCCAAGGCCACCAAGGCCCGCCAGGCGGGTTCCCGGATGAAGATGGCCAAGAAGCTCGAAAAAGAGCTGGAAGACTACAGACCGGAACCCAAGCGCAAGGAGCTGAATTTCAGCTGGCCTGAAGCTCCGCATTCAGAAAAGATCGTGCTGTCTGCCGCGGATCTGGAATTTCATTTTGGCGACGGCAAAGCCATGTGGCCGCCCCTGACTCTGACACTGTTCCGTGGGCAGCGGGTGGCGCTGGTGGGGCACAATGGCTGCGGCAAGTCCACCCTGCTCAAACTGTTGGCAGGTACGCTTGAGCGGTGCGGCGGCAATGTGGTCACAGCCTCGCAGATGCGCATGGGCTACTATACCCAGCATCAGATGGACACCTTGCGGGGCGATACCACGGTGCTTGGCGAAATCCGCCGCCTTTCAGACCCGCGCACCACGGAAGAAGAGCTGATGAGCGTTCTCGGGCTCTTTATGCTGGGTCAGGACTATTTTGAACGGCAGGTGAGCGCCCTTTCCGGCGGCGAAAAAAGCCGCCTTGTGCTGGCAACGCTGTTCTTGAAGCGCTGCAATTTCCTGCTGCTGGACGAACCCACCAACCATCTTGACCTTGAAAGCCGCGAAGCCTTGGTGAGCGCGCTCCAGAAGTTTAACGGCACCCTGCTCATGGTGGCGCATGACCGCTGGCTGCTCTCTCAGGTCGGGGCCGAAGCGTGGGAACTCAACGAAAACGGGCTGACCGTATTTCCCGATTTTGCCTCATACGACGAGAACCGCCGTGCCCGGCAGAACGGTTTGGGCGAAACCCCGCAGAGTGCAGTCAAGGCGTCAGGCACTAGCGCCCGGCAAATTGACGCGCCCGCCGCACAACCGCTGTCGCGCGAGGAACAGAAGCGCATCAAGCGCGAACAGGCCGACAGGCGCAATGCCCTGCACAAGGAGCTGAAGCCCCTGCAAAGCCGCTACGAAGCGCTGGAGGCAGAGCTTGCCTCGGTGCTTGACCAGCAGGCCCTTGTGGAAGGGCAACTGGCCGACCCGGATGTGTACGCCGACCACGCCCGTTCCAGCGATCTGCTCAAGACCTTTGAAGCATGCAAGCAGCGTAGCGAAGCCATTTTTGAAGAAATGACCACGCTTGAAGAAGGCATGACGGCCGTGCGGGGAAAATGGAACGTGGAACAGGACTGACAGGCCGGTTTTGCGGGCAACCCTCACAAAGGCGTTGCGTGGCGTGACAGATTGGCGCAAGAGTAAATACGTTTTTACCCCAAACGGCTCAAGGGCAGCGCGCCCGGTATGGAGAGTGGCATGCAACATATAGAAGTAGCTGCGGGCATCATCTGGCGGGGCAAGAGGTTTCTGGCCAGCCAGCGCCTCAGCGACAAGCCTCTTGAAGGATACTGGGAGTTCCCCGGCGGCAAGCTCGAAGCCGGAGAAAGCCCGGAAGACGCCCTCAAACGCGAACTGGCTGAAGAGCTGGGCGTGGGCGTGCGTCAGGCCGTGTTCTGGAAAAGCCTTGACCATGAATACGTGGAGCGCGGCTTCAGCGTGCGGCTGTATTTTTTTCATGTCACCGAATTCGTGGGCGAACCCTGTGGCGAAGAAGGGCAGAACCTGCGGTGGGTTGAACCGCAGGAAGCCTTTGCCCTGGGATTTTTGCCTGCCGATGCCGTGGTGCTTGAAGAACTCATAGCGAGGCAGCCGAGCATCCTTTGATAATTTCGCCATGCGCACACCCTGTGCCATGAATATTTTTTCTGTCCCAGCCCGCCTATGGCGGGCTTTTTTCATGGGCAGGCAAAATTAGGGTGTAACTGACGGTGGAAATGTTCCCGGCAAAAAGGTAACTTGTAATCAGTATTTACCAATGCCGCCAATGCTCACTGCTTTTTCCAAAAAATTCGGGAGAGGCTATGCGAATGCTGTCAGCGGAACGGCGGGCAACACCTTACAAGCCCGGCCGCATCATCATATCCCTTCCTCAACGGTGTCGGCGTGCAGCCTTGCGTGTCACTCAGGCGGCCTGCCTTGGCAGGCCCGCACACCGGGCAGGTGATCTATGCGTATAAAGCAGCTTTCCTTTATTGTATGCGCCGCCATAGTCGGGCTGTTCGTGCTTATTTCCTACATCACGTCCGAGCTTGTGGTGGTGCGCGGCGTGGATGTTATTGAGGGCAACAGTTCCACCGAAAAAATGAAACAGTTGCGCAACCATATCACCGCAGAAAACAGCTAAGCCACATCGCGGTGGACTGGGGCTGCTGGGACGATGCCTACAGGTTCATGCAGGACAACAACGACGAATTTGTCCAGACCAATTTGCGGCAGCAGATGCTCGCGAAACTGAATCTTTCGTCCATTGCCTATGTCAACAGGGACGCGACCCGCGTTGACATGGTTGAGGACGGCACGGAGCCGCAGCAGACCGATCCGTCTGCCGAAGCGCACCACTTTTTTGCGCGACTGACCAGCAAGCTTATGGACAGCATGGAAGAAGGTCTTGCCGGGATTCTGACCATTGGCGACATGCCCTATATCATTGCCGCGCAGAAGATACGCGATACAGCCATGCTCCTGCCCGCCAACGGCGTGGTCGTTATGGCCCGCGCCATGGACGCGGATTTCATCAAGGATGTGGAGCACGACACCCTGCTGCCCTTTGCCATTTTGCCGGTGGAAGCATTCGACGCCTTGCCGGTCGTTGCGGATGAAGCAAGGGCCTTCAAAATCGTGCGCGAAGACGGCAGCATCAATTCGTATTCAGTGGTGCGAGATGTTTTTGATTGCGCTGCCTTTTGCCTGCGGCTTGTGACAGGCCGAGAAATTGCACAGCTTGGCAAGCGCATGTTTTTGCAGAATTTTATTCTGATTGTTGTCACAGGCATGGGCATGCTGATTGCATTTCTGGTGTTTACTGAAAAGCAGATACTCAGGCGCATTCTCTCCATGCAGCGGCAGGCGCAGCACATTGAAAAGAGCAGCGAGCCGCTGAAAAAGATTGATATTCAGGGCGATGATGAAATATTTGACCTCTCCCTGAAGATCAACAGCATGATTGACGCCCTGCAATCCAACGAAAAGTTTTTGCAACAGACGCTGGATACTCTTCAGGCAGGCGTAATCACCATTGAACCGGGCAGCCTGAAAGTGCGCAGCATCAATGCTTTTGCGCAACAGTTCATCGGCTTGCCCGCCGATGAAATTGTGGGCAGGCCCTGCCATGAATTTATCTGCCCGGGCGGTGTGGATCTTTGCCCCATGGGCCAGGGCAATCCCAAGGGCGAGTTGCTCGCAGGCCAGTTGACGTCTGTAGACGGCACCATGAAGACCATTGTCAAATCCGTGCGCGCCATCAAGATGAAGGGCGAGGAGATTTTTCTGGAATCGTTTGTAGACATCACGGATCTGGAGACAACGCGCAAGGAGCTGCAACGTTCAGAAGAACGATACAAGACCCTGTTCATGAACACTGGCACCGCAACGGCGGTTATCAGCAGCACCGGGCTGATATTCTTGACAAATACGGAATTTTCCAACCTTGTGGGGATGCCGCCGGATGAAATTGAAGGCAAGCTTTTCATAAGCAGATTTCTGGGTAAGGGCGAGGGGCATTCGCCGATGTCGTTTGGTTCTTCTGCAACACGGGGCAGCGAAAAATACGAAGCAGAAATCCGAAGCGGTACGGGAAAAACCATCAATGTACTGGTAACAAGGGCAAAAGTTCCTGAAAGCGGCCTGTCTGTCGTTTCCCTGCTGGATATCTCGGAACGTTCGGCAATGGAAAGGGAACTGGCCTACAGGGCCAACCATGATCTGCTCACGGGGCTTGCCAACAAGGCTCTGGTGGCAACGCGGCTCATGGCCGCCATGCAGGATGTGCATGAATCCGGGGGCATGGTAGGTTTGCTGCTTATCGATCTTGATCGGTTCAAGCAGGTGAACGACAGCTTCGGGCATTCGCTGGGCGACAAGCTCTTGCGGCAGGCAGCGGAGCGCCTTACCTATCTGGCGCGACAGGATGATTGCGTGGCCCGTACCGGCGGCGATGAATTTGTCATTGTTGTGGGCAAGGCGCAGGGGAAGATCCAGCTTGAGGCATTGGCAAACAATGTGCTGCACTCGCTCAACCGCTGCTTTTACGTGGATGAATATTCCATCTATCTGAGTGCAAGCATTGGCATTGCCTGCTATCCCGGCGACGGCACTACCGTGGAAGCGCTGATGCAAAGCGCCGACCTTGCCATGTACAGAGCCAAGGCCAAGGGCAAGAACACCCATACGTTTTTTACAGAAGACCTAACGGTGGCGGCCAACGACCGCATGGCGCTGGAAACTGAGCTTTTTCGCGCCATGGACAGCGCCGCCTTTGAAGTGCACTACCAGCCCAAGATTGATATTGCCAACGGAACAGTTGCAGGCTGTGAAGCCCTGGTGCGCTGGAAGCGCGCTGACGGTACGTGGATTTCTCCCCCTGTGTTTATCCCTCTGGCTGAAGAAACAGGGCTTGTGCGTCGGCTAGACATGTATGTGCTGCGCAAGGCGTGTCGACAGCAGCGGGAATGGAGGGAACAGGGGCTTGGGAATGTCCACATGTCTGTGAACATGTCCGGGCGCAGCATCATTGCTGAAACATTTGTGGAGGATGTGCTGGATGTGCTGAGCCGGGAAGATGTGCGCCCCGAGCACATGGGCATGGAAATCACCGAAACGGCCTTTATGTCCAATATGGCGGAGGCGTCACGGGCCATCGCGGCGCTGAGCGAGCAGGGGATACAGATATATCTGGATGACTTTGGAACCGGGTATTCATCGCTGTACTATCTGCACACCATGCCCATAGCCAGCCTGAAAATCGACAAGTCGTTTATTGACGGCATTGACGCGCCGCTCAATGCCTCCAATGAACTTGTCAAAACCGTGCTGACTCTCGCCTCCGGGCTTGGCATGTCAACAGTGGCAGAAGGCGTCGAAACTCGAGAACAGCTTGATTTTCTGGCAAATAATGGTTGTGGCATTGTTCAGGGCTATATCTTTTCCCAGGCGCTCAGCGGCAGCGATTTTGCCGCATACCTGCAAAGTTCCGCCGAAAGTATCGCAGCGGTAATGGCATGATCCTCCTGTTTTTTAGGCATAAAAAGCCCCGCGGGATTGTCCCGCGGGGCTTTTCTGTAGTAGCTATGCGCTCAGATACGGACTAGCGCGCTCCCTTGGGGAAGAGCACAACGCCAACGGTCTTGAACACGATATTTATGTCCAGCAGGATGGACATGTTCTTGATGTAGTACAGATCATATTCCAGTTTGCGGCGGGCATCGTCTTCTGAAGCGCCGTAAGGATAGCACACCTGCGCCCATCCTGTGAGGCCCGGCTTAACAGTATGCCGCAGGCTGTAATAGGGTATGGTTTCCTTGAGCTTGGTCACAAAGGCCATGCGCTCGGGGCGCGGGCCGATAAAGCTCATGTCGCCCTTGAGGATGTTCCATATCTGGGGCAGTTCGTCTATGCGCACCTTGCGGATGAACTTGCCAAACTTGGTCACGCGCGCATCGTGGGCGCTGGCCCATACTGCTCCGTTCTTTTCCGCATCTGCGCGCATGGAGCGGAACTTGTAGACCGTAAATTCCTTTTCAAAAAGGCCCACTCGATCCTGTTTATAAATGACCGGGCCGGGCGATTCCAGCCGCACCACGATGGCGGTCAGCAGCATGATGGGCGCGGCGGGAGCGAGCAGCAGCAGTGAAATAAGCACGTCCAGCGCGCGTTTGAGCCTGCGCAGCGAGCCGCGCGTGTTCAGCGAAAAGCCCTCGGTCTGCAGCAGCCATTCGTCGTTGATCTGCGAGAGCGGCAGGCGCTGCACCACATGTTCGTAAAAGCTGCGGATGTCCACCACCATGCTGCCGTGCAGTTTCGCTTCCAACAGGTCGTGGGCGATGTCGTCGTCAATGGGCGCATCGGGCAGCAGCAGGATCATGGTCGCCTGTTTTTCCTTGGCGATATCCAGGGCCATAAAGGGCGCGCCAAGGCACGGCCCGGCATCCGGCCCCTGATCCCGCTCGCCCACGTAGCCAATGATTTCAGCCTTGGGCAGGCCCTCTGCCAGCAACTGGCGCACCTTGCCCGCGCGGTCCACACCCACCAGCAAAATACGCAGGGGATGGGTGAGCCTTTCGGCGTTGAGGTGGTAAACCCATCGCCAGCCCAAAGAAAAGGCCAGCGAAAGGGCAAAAAGCATGGCTACGGTTTCGCGGTCAAAACGCCAGTGCTGAAAGGCGTAGGATGCGGTGGCCGACGAAACAATGCCAAGCAGGCAGGCCACCAGCACACGACCCACGGTTTCCTTGAAATCCTCGTTGCCCACGCTGTACGCATCAAGGATGTAAAAAAAGAGCATGTAAAAGAAGATGGTAAAGAGCGTAGCGCCCGTATAGTCGTGAAAAATGCTCAGATCGGATTCGACCGTCAGAAAGCCGGAAATGCTGAGAGCCAGCAAAATGCAGACGAGATCCAGAATCTGCAGCATGGCCATGCGGTATGTGCTTATCATAGGGTATCCTCAATGGCGGGCACGCGCATGTCTACAAGAATGCGCGCCGCCACTTTTTCGGCGTCAAATTCACTCAGGGCCAGTTCGCGCCCGGCCTGCCCCATGCGGGCAATGCTTTCAGGACTGGTGATGAAGGATTCCATGGCGCCTGCCAGCGCCTGCGGGTCGCGTACCGGCACAAGATAGCCGTTGACGCCGATGCGCACAACTTCTCGGCAGCCGGGGGCGTCCGTGACCACTGCGGGGCGGCCCATGCTCATTCCTTCCATAATGGAGGTCGGTGTTCCCTCGCGCCACGAAGGCAGCACAAGCACGTGGGCCGCAGCCACATAGGGGCGCACGTCGCGTGTTTCCCCAAGGTACTCAATGCAGCCCTGCTTCTGCCATGCATCCATCTGGTCCATGCTCACGCTGCCGAGGCCTTTTTCCGGCGGGCCGAGCACCTGAAAGCGGGCATCAGGGTAGCGGGCCTTGAGCAACCGTGCGGCTTCTGCATATTCCGGCAAACCCTTGGCTTCAAGCAGCCGCGCCACCAGCAGAAAAACCGGCGCCCCGCTCAGGCGGCCATCGGCGGAATAGCCGGGCAAGGGGCTGGGGGCAAAGCGTTTTGTATCCACCCCTGTGCCGCGTGCCGTAAGCACCCGCGCACTGCGTCCGAGAATGCCGGACTGGCGGAAAACCTTTATGTCGTCCTGATTCTGAAAAAAAACGCCTTCCGCGCCCGAAAGCGCAACGCTGTACAGCAGGCGGCCCAGGCGGTTGACGCATTTCTTGAAGAAGGTATCGGCCTCAAAGGCGTAACCAAGGCCGGTGATGGTGGCATAAATGTGGGGAACTCCAGCCGCTCGTGCCGCCATGCAGCCGTAGATCACCGGCTTGATGGTTGAGGCGAAAAGCAGGTCTGGCTTTTCATCCCTGAAAAGGCTGAACAGCTCCCGCGTGGTGCGCAGGTCGCTCAAAGGATTCAGCCCCTTTCTGTCCAGCGAATAGTGGCGCAGGCGCGCACCTTGGGCAGCCAGGGACGCCTCGGCCTCGGCATCACCTGGCGGGGCGCAGCAAACTACCTCGTGCCCGGCCTTGCGCATGTGCCGGATCAGCACGCTCCAGAAGTTGCTCATGGCTTTGGTCTGGTTGCCCAGAACAATGATCTTCATGCTTGGCGCTCTCCCTTGTTCGGCGCTTGCCCTGCGGGCGTGTGTCGCATGCGCAAGCCTATAGCACTACAACCGTGTTATGAAAAGGGGAGAAGCTTTTGCACATATAGGCGGCGCAGGCTGCCGCGGCTTTACAGTCCTTCTGCTACAGGGTAAAAGAGCGATGGTTCTGTTGCCGGGGAGTATGCCTTGGCGCAGGCCGGAAATCTGAAAACAGGACGCAAAAATGAGCGCGTATTCCGATCTTACCAAGTCCATGACTGCCCAGCCTTCGCGTTGGCTTATCACCGGCGTTGCGGGCTTTATTGGCTCCAACCTGCTGGAACATCTGCTGAAACTTGGGCAGACCGTGGTTGGTCTGGACAACTTTCTTACCGGCTACCAGAAAAATCTGGACATGGTGCGCGACATCGTTGGTCCAGAAGCGTGGAGCCGGTTTACCTTCATTGAAGGCGACATTCGCGATATCGACACCTGTCACGCCGCCTGCAAGGGTGTGCAGCATGTTCTGCACGAAGCGGCCCTTGGTTCCGTGCCCCGTTCCATTGACGACCCGCTGTTGTCCAACAGCTGCAATATCACCGGTTATCTGCACATGCTTGTGGCCGCGCGCGATGCGGGCGTGAAAAGCTTTGTGTACGCCGCTTCTTCCTCTACATACGGCGATTCACCCGAACTGCCAAAGGTGGAAGACAAGATCGGCAGCCCGCTTTCCCCTTACGCTGTGACCAAGTACGTGGACGAGCTGTATGCGGACGTGTTCAACCGCTGCTACGGGTTCTCCAGTGTGGGCCTGCGGTATTTCAACGTGTTTGGCCAGCGTCAGGATCCTTATGGCGCGTATGCCGCCGTTATTCCTCAGTGGTTCGCCAGCCTCATCAAGAAGGAAACCGTTTTTGTGAACGGCGATGGCGAAACCAGCCGCGACTTCTGCTATATCGACAACGTTGTGCAGGCCAATCTGCTTGCCAGCTTTGCCCAGGGCGAAGCCACCAACAAGATTTACAACGTGGCCTTTGGCCAGCGCACCACCCTGAATGAGCTTTTTGACCTCATCAAGGAAGAAGTGGCCCGCCACAAGCCCGAAGTCATGAGCGCCGAATGCGTGCATCGCGACTTCCGCGCTGGCGATGTGCGGCACTCCCTTGCTGATATCGGGCGCGCAGAAAGACTGCTGGGCTACGGCCCCCAGTTTGACGTGCGCCAGGGCCTGCGCCTCGCGGGTGACTGGTACGCAGCCAACCTGTAGCCGCCAACCGCACTCCAGAAATATGAAACCCCGCGCAAGCGGGGTTTTTTGCTGCCCAAGGCTGGATTTAATTTGAAAGCCGCGCAGGAGCGGTTGCCGCAAAAATTGTTTAGGGACAGTGTATAATTGATTTTTTTGTTCTCTGGCAAGGAAGATAAGCCTTTTTTACGAAGGAGTGTACATGAGAGTACTCGACCGGAGTAAAAAAAGCTTTCTGACGCAGCCAGAGGGCAAAAGAACAATTATACACTGTCCCTAATTGTCGCCCACAACAAAAGCGCCGGGATACATGGCGCGGAAAATATCAAGTTCTTGCTGCGCGCCGAAAGAATCTGGCCACGGCCCCACCTGCACGTTCCACATGTTGTTGCTGCCGTAAATGAGGCGTCCGCGTTTGCCGGTCTGGGAAAGGATGTTGATGAGGTTGTCGGCGTTCACCCTGTCGGCAAATGCCCCCACCTGCACATAAAAAGCCCCGGTGAAGTCGCCGTCTTCTTTCATGCGCTCAACGCCGCCCATGCTCTGAATGCGCACTCGCGCCGTGCCGGGGCCAAGGATGTTCAGGCGGCTGGCCGCAGCGCGGGAGAGGTCAATGACGCGGTCGTCAACAAATGGGCCGCGGTCGTTGACTCGCACAATGATGGAGCGCCCGTTGCCCATGTGGGTAACGCGTACCTTGGTGCCCAGGGGCAGCAGCTTGTGGGCCGCCGTCATGGCGTACTGGTTGTAGGTCTCGCCATTGGCTGTGGTTTTGCCGTGGAAACCTGGGCCGTACCATGATGCCGTGCCTTCTTCCACAAAACCGTTGGCTGACTTGAGGGGATAGTAGGTCTTGCCGCGTACCGTATAGGGGCGGCTGCCGGGAACCCCGCCCTTGCGCCAGGAGCGCGAACCGCAGCCGCTCAAGAGCGCAGCGCAAAGCAGGGCAACAAGAAAAACAAGGAGCGGTCTGACCGTCATGCACATCCGCGCCCCTGACCGCTCAGATAGGGCAGGCAGGGGAGTGTGTTCTTTTTGCCGCAGGCGGCGCACAGGCCGGAGCAGTCGGCCTCTGACGCGGCGGCGCATTCCAGTTCGTGCAGCAGGGCAAGGCCCTCCCGTCCAAGACTTCCGCCATCGCGCGCGCGGACAAGCAGGGCCAGGGCCGGATTGCGGCGGCCCGCATTGAGGAAATCCCTGGCAGCCAGAAGGTAGAGGCGCTCCCTGTCGTTGCCGAAGAGTGAAGCCAGGAGGTGTTCGTACCCCGCGCCAAAAACCTGGCGGGCAAAGTCTTCTTCGGTAGCAAGCCAGCGCGCCAGATGGGCATTGTGCCGCTCGACCGCCAGATAGCTTGTAAGAAGCCGCAGCCCGTGGGCCAGAACGTGCATAATGCGCGAAAGTTCGCGCGAGGAGCTTTCAGAAGTTTGGCCGCCAAGGCCGCGCAAGGGGTTATACATGTCTGCCGTAACCCCAGGCCTGCGCGAAATCTGAATAAGTCGGTTGGCGTAGTGCTGGCCCTGAAAGGCGTCTTCCTTCAGTTTGGCGCATTCGTGAAAGGCGTAGCCTATGCACCAGTCAATGAGGGTTTCAAAAGCCTTCTGGGCATGAGCGCCGCCTGGCAGCACGCTGTCCGCATGCGGCGCAGGCAGTGATCTGCGCCATCTCTGCGGCATTGCCGTTTTCATCGGCTGGCTCTTCCGGCAGCGGCAGTTCCAGAGGCGGCATGCCGCCGGGGGCCATGGCCTCTATACCGGGGCTGTTGCGGAAAAGGTGATGGGCCGTATCTTTGAGCCGCCAGAAAACGCCCTTGCGCATGGCCTCGCCCAAGAGGTCGCGCAAGGCTGTGTAAGAAACGGCTCCGTCCACGTCAAAACGGCGGCGTTGGTCGGCCAGCAGGCTGTAAACAGTGCAATAGTCGCGCACAAGATCGCGCACGAGAAAATCGCGGTTGGCCAGCAGCCAGCGTCCGTTCACGCTTCGTTCTCCTGTAGCAGGGCGCGGGCCACGGCTATGTCGTACAGCAGCAGGGGGTCAGACTCAGCATTGCGTTCCTGCTGATACATGCGGGCGGCGCTGCGCACCACAGCCATGCTCAGCCAGGGGTGGCGCTCCCACACTTCGGGGTGGTCGGCGCGCCAGAGGCGAAATTCAACTTCTCCGTCGGGCCCGCGGCGCACGTAGACGCGCGAAAGGGCATTGCCCGCCTGCGGGTGATAGTACAATCCAAGTTCGTCTTTCATTATAGTGATAACCCTTGCGGAAATGCGGCCTTTGAGGCCGTTGTTGGTGCGGCGCATCCGCACATTCCATTTTGATCATACGCGCAAGAAAGGACTTTGCCAAGGCTGTGCGGCATTGTTGTGAAAAATAGTACAATATTTAAGAAAAAAGTTGCTTTTTTACGTAAAAAAATGGTCACGGGTCTCGCCTAAAGTAATGATTTTGGCATGCTGTGCGGCATTGTTGTGAAAAATAGTACAATATTTAAGAAAAAAGTTGC